>JBLMWS010000348.1:0-7961 GCA_050257355.1 Gemmatimonas sp. | reverse complement strand
GGCGTTCAATCCCTCATCTGACCAGCCGCGCGAACAAGCGCGTTTTCATCGTCTTCCAATCCCAAGGAATAGATCAAGGGCCACAGATGATCATCAGGTCGCTCGTTTTCGGCATGCTCGCCAGCGCTGTGGTGGCGATTGCGGCTTCTCATGCGCAGGACAACCGTACCCTGCTGGAGTCCAAGGAGTCGCTCTACAATAACATTTACGTGTACCAGGAGCCGCCGTCCTACGTCAGCATGACCTTCGGCCACAACCGCCGCATCTACACCGAGAGCATCTACAATACCCGCGACGACAAGGACCTGCCGGTCGACTACACCCGCTACATGACCGCGAGCCTGATGTACGCCAAGGACGTGCATTCGATCCTGGAAATTGGCTTCGGCGGCGGCCGCACCGCATGGTATCTGCACCGCTTCCTGCCGAACGTGCCGGTGACCTCGGTGGAACTCGATCCCGCGGTGGTGCAGCTCGCGAAAAAGTATTTCGGCATCAGGGACGAGCCGAACTTTCAGGTGGTCAACCGCGACGGCCGGTTGTTTCTGCAGGAATCCAAGGACAAGTACGACATCATCCTGATCGACGCCTATCGCGGCCCGTTCGTGCCCTTTCACCTTCTGACCAAGCAATTCTACGAGATCGTGAAGAACCATCTCGCCGACGGCGGCGTGGTGGCGCAAAACGTCGAGCCGTCGACCATGCTGTTCGACTCAGCGGTGAAAACGATCAACGCGGTGTTCCCGCAGCTCGATTTCTACCGCGCCGACGGCAATATCGTCACCATCGCCTATGACGGCGCCGAGCGGAAGCCGGAGGTCTTGGCCGCCAATGCGCAGGACCGCGACCAGGCTTACGGTCTGCGCTACAGCCTCGCCGGCATGCTCAACGAGCGGCGGCGTATCGATGTTGCGGACGGCAGCGTCATCGACGCCAACGCCAAGGTGCTGACCGACGATTTCGCGCCGGTCGAAGCCCTGAAGAGCATCGAGCGTCACAACAGGAAGCTGCCTTGAAAACCTTATCCCCGGTCCTGACCTTCTCCATCTACGCCTGCTCCTTTCTGGTCGGCGGCGTCCTGATGGGATTCGAGATGCTGGGCAGCCGCTATCTGTTTCCCTATTTCGGCGGCGGCATCGGCACCTGGGCGAGCCTGATCTCGACCGTCTTGTGCGCTCTCGCGATTGGCTATTTCGCCGGTAGCGCCATCGTGGCGCGGCATCCGTCGCAACGTGTCATCGCCATGGCGATCCTGATCGCGGCCGCCTATCTCGCCTGCGTCCCCGCTGCGGCCGATCCCGCGATGCAGGCCATCCTCGATACGCTCGGCGACGGCGCGTGGGCCACGCTGCTCGCCGCGACCGCCCTTCTCCTGGTGCCCTTGACGCTGCTCGGCACCTTCTCGCCGATCGCAGTCAGCCTGCTGACCCGTTCGGCGGATGAGGCCGGGCGCGTCGCGGGTCTGGTCTATGGCGTTTCCACCATCGGCAACGTCGTCGGCACGCTCGTTACGACTTTCATCTTGATTCCGACCATCGGCTCGCGCGCCATCACCTATTATTTCGCCCTGGTGCTCGCAGGTTGCGCCGTCGTGCTGTTTCTCAATCCCGTCAAATCATCCAAGTAGAACTTCGGTGCAACATCATGCGGCAGGCGGGTCCCTCCCGATCGCAACAACTGGGCGCGGTGCTGGCGGCAGCGCTGCTCCTGCTGCTCCCGCAGATCGCGCGCGCCCAAGAGAAAAGTGAACCCAAGATCGAATTGTGGGACGGGCAGCGCGCGCTTGGGCGTATCGCTGACCTCCTGCGTTTCACGCCGCGCGCGATCGATACGCCGGGCCATCAGCAGGCGATCGACTACATCAAGGCCGAAATGGCCAAGACGGGCGCCGATGCCGTCACCACGCAGCGCTGGGTCTACAAGGACGAGGCCGGCAAATCGCATGCGATGACTAACATCATCGCCCGCTTTCAGCCCGCCAATCCGCATCGCATCATCGTCGCCACCCATTACGACAGCATCGTGCGCGCCTATCGGGATGCGCAAAATCCCGACGCGCCGATGCCCGGCGCCAACAACTCCGCGTCCGGCGTCGCCGTGCTCCTGGAGACTGCGCGGGTGCTGTCGCTGCTGCCGAAGCCGGCGGTCGGCATCGACATGATCTTCTTCGACGGCGAGGAAGGCCCGAAGGCGCTGGGCGCCGGCGATCCGGCCTGGCACGCGATCGGCTCGCCCTATTTCGCCGCGCATCTGCACGACTATTATCCGGCCGCCAAGCCCGAAAAAGCGGTGGTGTTCGACATGGTCTGCGACCGCGATCTCGAGCTCAAGCCCGAGCCATTTTCGCTGGCGTCCGCCATGCCCGAAGTCAGAAAATTCTGGGACGTGGGCATGGCGATTGCCCCGCAGGCGTTTTCGACCAAAACCACAAGCTATCCGATCAGCGACGACCACACCGCGCTGGCGAAGGCCGGTATTCCGAGCTTTCTCGTGATCGATTTCGAGTACGAGCCCTATTTCAACACGACCCAGGACACGATCGACAAGTGCTCCGCCGGCAGCCTGGAGGCGGTCGGGCGGACGCTGCTGCGGTATTTGTATCGGCGTTGAAGCTCCAACTGAGACGGGCCCCTCTCCCTCCGTCATGCTGCGGCGCTCGCGAGAGCGCGCCTCGAAGGGATGAACGCCCCCCGGGGGCGCCAAGAGCAGGCCGCCGCCGGAGGACTTTCCCTCGTCCGCCGATTGCGCAAAAATGGCTTCACTGGCGGGAGTTTGGCCAGGCTTGAGGCGAAGCTCGAGCGGCGCGGTCAACCACTTTGGAGAGACAGGATGATGAAGACCATCGCGCCCCTCACGCCCGATGAGGCAATCCGATCCAAAGCCAGCAGCGATGCCGCGCTCTCCCGGCGTTCCCTGCTGGCGGCGCTGGCGGCGGCGCCGGTGGTCGCAGCAGAGACGCAGCCGGCGGCTGCCGCAGCGAGCCCGGCCGATGCCGCGACAGCCGCACAGGCGGCGCTGAAGAACGCGACCGGCACCAAACTCGTGATCCTCGGCACCACGGGCGGCCCTGTTCCGATGCTGCCGGGACGTACCCGCCACATGACATCGCATGTCATGCTCAGCAACGGCGCGGCCTATGTGCTCGACTGCGGGCTCGGCGTCACCAACCAATATGCGCGCACCGGCATCCCCTTCAGCGCGATGAGATCGATCTTTCTCACCCATCATCATCCCGATCACAACGTCGAATACGGCTCGCTGTTGATCGTCGGCTGGGTACAGGGCATGCCGCTGAAGGTCCGCGCCTTCGGACCACCGCCGCTCAAGCAGATGACCGAGGATTTTCTGCGCGCCTACAAGCAGACGGTCGAGTTCTGGTCGGAGGATTTTCACCTCGCGCCGCTGAACTCACTGGAGGTTCAGGAGGTCTCGAGCGCAGGGGCGGTGATGCAGGACGATAACGTCAAGGTCTCCGCCACCATCGTCAATCATCCGCCGGTGACGCCGGCGCTCGGCTATCGTTTCGATTTCAAGGACCGCTCGATCGCCTTCTCGGGCGATACCACGGCGGTGGAAGCCGTGGCACAGATCGCCAAGGGCGCCGACGTGCTGGTGCATGAGGCGCTTTATCTGCCGGCGCTCGACGCCTATTTGCGCGATCGCATCGCCAAGGGCTTCCCGGTCAAGTACGAGGCCTTCATGGCGCATATGAAGGCGGATCACACCCCGGTCGAAGACGTCGGCCGTATCGCCCAGGAAGCCGGCGTGAAGACGCTGGTGCTCTCGCATTTGACGCCGGGCCTCGACAAGATCAAGGACGACGAATGGCGCGAAGGTGCCGCAAAGAATTTCAAGGGCGAGATCATCGTCGCTCACGATCTGATGGTGATCTGACGAAGGACTTCACCTCGCCCCGCCTGCGGGGAGAGGTCGCATCGCATCGTAAGATGTGATGCGGGTGAGGGGACTCTCCGCGAGCTCAGGGCGTGGAGAGCCCCCTCACCCTAACCCTCTCCCCGCAGGCGGGGCGAGGGAATCAGAGCCCGCTCCCGTAGCATCCTGTCGAACGCTTGCTTGATGGCGCGGACGGCGGGGTCCTTGTAAGGGAAGTCTGGATTGTCGTTGTGCACGAGCATGGAGGCATTGGCTTCGAACACGACGAGATTGCCGTCACGGTCCAGCCCGCAATCGATGCCGAAATAATCCAGCCCGATCCGTTCGCGGATCTCCCGCAGCGCGCTGTAATTTGTCTCCCTGAACACGGCGCCGGGCTCGGCGAGGAACGCGGCTTCCTCCTGCTGCATCCAGGGATGATCGCCCATGTCGGTGTTGTCGTGATGCAGCTTCCAATCGCGTCCGATCGCCAGATGATAGGGCAGGATCTCGTCGCCCGCGAAGATGAAGCGGTACTTGCGGAAATGACCGTCGGCGGAGGCATAGTCGATATATTCGATCACATAGCGATCGGCCTGCGCATGTCTGGCCAGAAAGCCGGCAAGCTCATCAAGGCCCGCGATCTTCTCGAAATCATCGCCGCCATGCGTGCCCGCCGGCCGCGCCAGCACGGGAAAGGCGAACGGCAGCGCGCGCGCCAGCGCCTCGACCGAGACGTCGGCCCCGGCATCGAGACGCAGGATCTTGGGGATACGGCAGCCGGCAATCTCCGGCAGCAACTCCGTAACGCAATCGCGCGTCGTGCGCTCGATCTTGCGGGGATCGTTGATCACGGGCTTGCCGAGCTTGTCGACGAGCGCGGCGGCCAGAGCCAGGGTGGCGCCGGCCTGGTCCGCGTCCGAGATCAGATTGACGACGAGGTCGATTTCCCCGAGCGAAGCGACGTCCACGTCGCGGCCCTCGAACAAGGCCAGCGTATCCGCATCGTAAACCGCATCCGAGAACAGATAATTGGACGGCGTGTTGCCGCCAAACGGCGCGTACAGCGCCAGCACGCGAAAGTCCGCCGGCGATTTCGCCGCACGCCGCCGGATCAGCGGCTGGATCTGCGCGGCCTGCGCATAAGCGCGCTGGGCGTCATGGGGCTCGCCCCGGTCCTGCTTGATGCTGCCGATCCAATACAGGCTTTCGGCGTCGCGCGGATTGATGTCGACCGCAGCCTCGAAATGCGACAAGGCCTCCTGGGTCTCGTTCAGCGCGAAACAAGCCTTGCCGAGCTGATGGCGAAGCTGGCCATCCTGCGGCCGCTCCGCCGTCAACTCTTTGAGCAGCGCCTTGGCCACAAGATGTTGCCCGGTCGCCATCAGCGCCTGAACGAGATTGGTGCGTGAGGGCCAATGCGCCGGGTTCAGCTTGAGGGCCTCGAGATAGAGCGTGATCGCGGCTTGCGCGTTGCCGGTTTCCAATTGCGCGTTGCCGAGATTGCACCAGCAGGCCGTCAGCGTCGGCTTCAGCCGCAGCGCACTCTTGTACTGCTCGGTTGCGGAGCCGAACTGGCGGCCAACCATATAAGCATTGCCGAGCTTGGCATGCAGTTCGGCCAGGACGTCGACGGCGACCCGGTCGATGCCGGCAGCCGCTGCAGTATCAAGACCGCTGGTGTAGGCGGCGATCGCCCGGCCGATATCGCCGGCCGAATAATGTTGCTGTCCGATCAGAAGTTGCTGGCTGATGGACGACGTCACCTCTTCGGTAGAGGCCATCGCGGCTGACGCATCAAGGTTCACGGAAAATGCTCTCGGGAGGGACCGGTTAACCATGGCCTCGCCTTGGTAAACAAACCGTTCCGCATCCGGCGGCGGCTGGGCAGGAACGTGACGCAGGCCGTCCTTTGCCACCACGATGCACCGGCGTGCCGGCAATATCTTCGGACGAATCAGCGGTTTACGCGATTCACCGGGATGGAACCGGCCGGAACTCGCGGCCGGATCAGGGAACCGCGCCGATCGCCTCCAACGGGCGTCCGGGAAAAAGTCAAAGATCAGACCGACTTAGTCACCGCAATCATGAGACCGACACCGTCACGCCAAATTCGTGACCCGCTGCCACAAAATGGCGACAATCGGAAAAGCAATTGTGTCGGGAAAGGTTTGGGGACCTGCGCCAGTGTTGGAGACGCGTCAAGCTGCGCTGATTGTGGCAGCGCTCGTCATGCTATCCGTCCTGCAGCCCGCGCGTGTCGCCGCGAGCTGGTGGAGGCATGCGCCGGCCGATTTCGAGGAATGCGCCGACGACGCGGCCAAGGCTGCCACCAAGGAAGAACAGACCGCGGCGCTCGCCGACTGCAATGCCAAATTCGCCGGTCGCCGCAAGCCGGGCGGCGGCTACACTTATTATGATTTCCTGCAGGACCGCAGCTTCGATATTGCCGGTCCCAATCCGACGCCGGCAGAACAAAAATATATCGATCAGCAATATGCGCTCTACCTCGAGCGGCAGCGCCGCAACAACATCGTTGCCGCCTTCGCCGCCAAACAGGAACAGGAAGAGCTGCAGCAGACTTCCCTGCAGACCACGGCCGAGCACGTGCCGTTGCCGCAGGCGCGGCCGAGCAGACTGATCGCGAGTCAGACCGCCCGCGAGCGCGAATGCGCGAAACGTGCGTTCTCCTGCGAATGGCCGCACCTGTCGCAGACCATCAACGACCTGAAGAAGAGATTGTTCGGAGCGGCGGCGCCGAACAAAGGCAAGAAGGGCTGACGGCGCTACGGCGACGTGCGCTAATGCCGGTGCGTCCGCCTGGCATGATGCCGCCGTGCCACCGGCGGATGAGCCGGCACCAACAGCGGATCGGCCGTGGATGTCGTGGTCGAGATCGCCTTCCGCGACTCCTGCAACCGCGCATCGTAGCCGGGTGACGGCGTCACCGTGGGCGGCGCAGCATGTACCGACGCAAGCAAAGTTTCACCAAGAACCATGGTCAGAGTTACAACGGCAGCTTCTATTGATCGGCTCATTGTCTTGCCCTCTTGTCTTGCCCACCCGCACCGGCGATCGCGCCGCTTGCTCATGGATCATCCAAGCGCAGCCGCTTCGAGGCCGCAAGCTCCTTGCCTTGTAACCGTCACCGCCCGCCGCTATGGTTCGCCGCTGGCGGGGCAGCAGCGCCAGGAGCGAACGATGGGTTTACTCGACGTCCTCAACGGCATGCAGCAGGGCCCGCGCGGTCCTTCAAGCCCCAGCGACCAGCAAAGCGGCGGCGGGATGTCGCCGCTCACCATGGCGCTCCTGGGTTTGCTTGCCTGGAAGGCCTACAAGCATTTCAGCGGCAATCAGCAAACCGCACCGAGCCCGCAAAACGCGCCGAACGCCGCACCTGCGCCGACGCCATCCGCGCCGAGTGGTGGCGGCCTCGGCGATGTCTTGAAGGGCCCGTTGGGCGGCCTGCTCGCCGGAGGCGCCGCGGGCAGCGTGATCTCGGGTGGACTCTCCGACCTGCTCAGGCAATTGCAGCAGGCCGGTCATGGCGAGACCGCCAATTCCTGGGTCAGCAGCGGGCCGAACAAGCAGATCGCGCCGGGCGATCTCGCCAATGCGCTTGGCGCCGACCAGATCGATCAGCTGTCGGCGCAAAGCGGGCTGTCGCGCGACGATCTTCTCAACGGCTTGAGCCAGTATCTCCCGCGCGTGGTGGATCATCTCACGCCGGAAGGACGGCTGCCGACAGGGGACGAATTGTCCGGCCGCATTTGATCGCTGCCGCGCCGTTGTGCGTTTGATGTTTGGAAAAGGACGGCAATCATGGTGGGCGGCATCATCTACATCATCGTCATCGGCTTCGTTGCCGGCATCATCGCGCGCCTGCTTTCGCCGGGACCGAACAATCCGTCCGGATTCCTCCTGACCACCGTTCTCGGCATCGCCGGCGCGTTCGTGGCGACCTGGATCGGCCAGGCGATCGGCCATTATGGGCCGAACCAGGGTGCCGGCTTCATCGCTGCCACCCTCGGTGCGCTGGTCGTGCTGTTCATCTGGAACCGCCTGGTCGCCAGCGGCGTGCTGCGCGA
>JBLMWS010000347.1:0-2589 GCA_050257355.1 Gemmatimonas sp. | reverse complement strand
CAGCTGATCGAGCGGCAGAACCTGGCCGACCGCAACCTTGAGCTTGCCCTGATCGACCAGCTTTGCGATCTCCATGAGTGCCGGCGTCGTCACGTCAACGAGCATGAAGCCGGCATAGACTGAGCGCTTCTCGGCTTCCTGAGCATTTGGTTTGGACACGGCGGAGATCAGTCGTCCGCCTGGCTTCAGCACCAAGAAGGATCGTCTCTGCACGCCGCCGCCCACCGTATCGATGACCACATCGATGTTCTTCAACTCCTCCTCAAAACGCTGGGTGCGGAAGTCGATGACCTTGTCGGCGCCGAGAGCGAGGACTTTGTCGACGTCTTGCGCCGAGACCGTCGCAATCACCCGCGCGCCGATGGCGTGGGCAAACTGCACGGCATAAGAGCCGACATTTCCGGCCGCTCCATGCACAAGGACGGTTTGACCGGGAGCGAGGCCCCCATGGTCGAACAACATCTGCCATGCGGTCACGGCGACGACCGGCATCGACGCCGCATAGAGATAAGTGAGCTTGCGCGGCTTCAAGGCGATCATGGCGGCAGAGGCCACGGCGTATTCGGCGTTGGCGCCAGTGAAGCGCGCGTTGGTGACGCCATACACTTCATCGCCCGGCTTGAAGGCCACGACAGAAGGCCCGACGGCTTCGACCACGCCGGAAAGATCGGAGCCGAGCGTGAGCGGCAGAGGCTGCGGCAAGACGCTGCTGCCCGATCGTATCCACGTATCCCAGGGCCCCGCTCCCGATGCCGCGACCTTGACCAGGACCTCGCCGAACCGCGGCTCAGGCACATCCGTGTCCTCGAAGACGATGACCTCGGGAGGACCGTAGAGGTGGATGCGGTTCGCCTTCATCCGCTACTTGTCGAACGTGGTCAGCTCTGCGCCGTCATCGGCAATGAAGATCGCAAGCAAACTAGCAGGTTCGGTACCGCTTGCGTTCTCGCTCACGAGATGCTCGCTGCCCGGCGGCTCGAAGAAGCTTTCGCCGGCCTTGTAGACCTTTGCCGGGCCGGTCGCAGAGTTCTCCGAGCGGATCTCGCCGGAGAGAACGTAAGCCAAGACGCTGCCTGCATGGTGGTGCTTGCCCGACTTGCCTCCCGGCGCATAGCTGACGCGAATGGCCGTGATGCTCTTTCCGGGCACGTTGGGCAGCTTCTGCGAGGCGACGACCTCGATCTTGTCCCCTCCCCCTTGCTCGGCCTTGGACCATGCAATTCCCAGCACGAGGCCAAGCGCAAGCGCGCCGGCCGCAGTCAGATATCGCGGCATCGACTTCACCCCCTTGACGCCAAGAGGCGGCGACCGACCGCTCTTGCGTCTAATGGCTGCCCTCATGTTTGAACGAGACCTTCAGCTTGGTGCGATAGGCCTCGACCTTGCCGTCGGTGATGACGAGATCCTGCTCCACGACCTCGGCCACCCGCAGATCGCGCAAGTGCTGGCCGGTCAGCTCGACCGCGATCTTGGCTGCCTCTTCCCAGGATTTCGGGCTGCTGCCGATAATCTCGATGACCTTGTAAACGCTCGACATGACTTTCTCCTCTCGAGGTCGGGACCCCTGCGACGTCACGGGGCTTGGTTTCGGGCGCCGCGCACCCATATGAACGCCCGATCCTACGACGAATGACGCGCGTTGTGTCGCGACCAAAGCGGCTCCTCGCGCGTTTACGTTTTGACCCCGCCCTACGAGCTATCACCTAGATCATTCCCAAACCAGGAGAGTTGAGCCCATGCACGTGAACTTGGAGAATGCCGAGAAGGCGATCGCGGCTGCCCGCAAGAAGGCGATCGAGCTCAAGACGCAGATGTGCATCGCGGTGGTCGATTCCGGCGCCAACCTCAAGGCCTTCATGCGCATGGACGACGCCTGGGTGGGATCGATCGACATCGCCATCAAGAAGGCCAAGACGGCGGTCTTTTTCGGCATGGCGACTGGCCAGCTCGGCAAGCTGTCGCAACCCGGCAAGCCGCTCTACGGCATCGAGCACTCCAATGAGGGCCTGATCACCTTCCCCGGCGGGCTTCCCATCGTCGACGACGACGGCGTTCTGGTCGGCGCCATTGGTGTCTCCGGCAGCTCGGTCGAGAACGACCACAAGGTGGCCGAAGCCGGTGTGAAGGTGCTTGGCGTGAGCGAACTCCCGGAGCACCCCTGGCGGACCTGATTTTCCTGAGCTAGCGGATTGTCAGGGGGCCGATTTAGGCGTTATAAGCCTGCTCGAAATCGTTGCGGGCGCCGCGTCTTGCCGGCTGCCCGCCCGTGCGGGGCCGCTTTCGGCCCCTCATTGTTTCTAGCTTTGGAGCCGAGAAATGGCCGAAATGATTGAACTCAAGGCATGGGCGCGTGGGCGCTCCGGCAAAGGCGGGGCCAGAGCCACGCGGCGCGAAGGACGCATCCCCGGCGTTCTCTATGGGGACAAAAAGGACCCCGAGAATATCGCCGTCGACTACCGCGCCATCTCGCAGCAGCTCCATACCGGCCACTTCCAGAGCACGATCTTCACGCTCGATGTGGACGGCGCCAAGACTAGGGTCATCCCCCGCGGCGTACAGCTCGATCCCATTCGCGACTTTCCGATCCAC
>JBLMWS010000346.1:0-2920 GCA_050257355.1 Gemmatimonas sp. | reverse complement strand
CGTCAGGCTGTAGGCGGCAACCGTGTTTTGCGACAAGCTGTCCACCGCCTGGGGATCGCGCAACAAGCGCGGGATCACGATTCCCAGCGGAATCGCGCACCAGGGATCGGTCCATAGCGGCACCAACTCCTCGCGCGAACGACGGTAGCGACCGGAGCCTGTTGCAAGAAGCGCTATTTCCTCCAAAACATCGAGGCGCCGGCCGCGGCGTTTGGCTGCATCGAGCAGCCCCAACAGGCCGAGCCGGGTGAGCACACCGGCACGTCCTGCCCTTTGCGGCTTCGGCGTCTCGCCGAGCGAGACCTGCAGGAGCGCGCCGGCAAGGTCGACGCCCGAGAACCACGCGTTCATCGGCTCGACCAGCCGCGGATTGGCATCGATGAAATAGGGCGTCGCAGCCGCATCGCTCACATAGTCGAACGACAGCGCGCCGTGCCAGCGCAACGCTTCGCCGATCCTCGCGACGATATCGCGGATATCCTGCCTGACGACACTGAGCTTGAGCACGTCGCCGCCGCCCGGCCCCTCCACGAGCTGGCGGTAGATGTGGCAGGCGATCAGCCGACCGCGGTCGAACACGCCTTGCGTGCGCTCCAGCGTGCCGGTCACGGCAGCCTGGACGAGCAGCCCTTCAGCCAACGCTCCCACCGGTTCGAGCCGAGCCAGCAAAGCATCACGCTGGCGGACATCGTTGACCCGCCACACGCCGGTGCTTGCGGTCCCGAACGCCGCCTTGACGAAAAATGGAAACGGCCGGTCGGCCGCGAATTCGGCGGCCAAGCGGACGAGCTCGGTCGCAGGTTGCGGTACGTTCAACCGCGCCAGCAATTCGGCCAGACTGGCCTTGCTCTGCACCTGCTCAAACGCTGCGAAGTCTGCAACCGCGATGCCGAGCCCGCTCGGAAGCCGGTTGCGCGCGGCAGCGAACAGGTAGGCCTGTTCGTGGACCGGCAGCAGCGCGTCAATGGCGCGGCGCTTCACCACGTCCAGGACGGCCGCCAGATAGCCATCGGGATCGGCCCCCGATGCCGGCGCGACATGGACGCGGTCCACGAAGCGCGAGAAACGCCCCAGGCACAGCGAATCATGCGACATCAGCTCGACGCGATGCCCGGCGAGCCCCAGCGCGGTGATGGCCTCGCGCGCGGAAAGGCTGGAGCCCTCGCTGAGCAGAATTTTTGGCTTCGCCGCGGTCATGCAGGGCGAGTCTAGAACGCCGGGCCTGCCGTGCCAAACCGGGTTCTGTTTGGCGGCGGATCAGTCTAAAAGGCGGTCCGCATCGGCTGCCTTAGGTATTATTTGCGGAGCCGCTCAAGGCTGCCGCACGCGAGATCGCGTTCGTTCGAGGAAGTTCATGGTTTTTGCGCAACCCGCCGTCGTCCCTCCGCAGATCACCAATCCGCGGAAACGGCAATTGATGGAAGAGATCGAGGCGTCGCTCGACGAGCAGGAGCGCTGGCGCAAATTCAACGCGGCCTATCACGAGGACGATTTCAAGTTCATGCGCTTCCTGATTCCGCCGGGCAAGCGGGTCCTGGAATTGGGCTGTGGCACCGGCGATCTGCTCGCCGCGCTCGCCCCGTCTCACGGCGTCGGCATCGATTTCTCGGCCCGGGCGCTGGCGCGCGCGCAGGCGCGGCATCCCGAGCTCAGCTTTGTGCTCGGCGACGCCGAGGATCCGGCGACGCTGCAATCGGTCAAGGGCCCGTTCGACTATATCGTCATCGCGGACACCATCGGCATGTTCGAGGACATCGACGGCACGCTGCGACTGATCCACCAGCTCTGCGATCCCTCGACGCGGATCGTGATCTCCTATTATTCCCATCTCTGGGAGCCGATCCTGAAGGCCGCGGAGGCGGTCGGCTTGCGGCGCAAGCAGCCGAAGATCAACTACATCGCCAATGCGGACTTCCGCAACCTGATGGACCTTGCCGATTTCGAGGTGATTTCGGCCGAGCAGCGGCAGTTGTTGCCGCAGCGCTGGTTCGGGCTCGGCCCGTTGATCAACCGCTACGTGGCGCCGCTGCCGGGCATACGGAAATTGTGCCTGCGCACCTATCTGGTCGGCCGGCCGGTGCGGCAATTCCCGGACCGCAAATATTCCGTCAGCATCGTCATCCCCTGCCGTAACGAGCGCGGCAATGTCGAGGATGCGATTCGGCGCATGCCGCGGTTCGGAAGCCGGCAGGAGATCATCTTCGTCGAGGGCAACTCCTCGGACGACACCTTTGCCGAATGCGAGCGCGTCCGCGACGCCTATCGCGGCGAGTGGGACATCACGGTGTTGAAGCAGGACGGCAAGGGCAAGGGCGATGCGGTCCGCAAGGGTTTTGCCGCGGCCAAGCACGACGTGCTGATGATTCTCGATGCCGATCTCACCATGCCGCCCGAGGCGCTGCCGAAATATCACGCAGTGATCGAGAGCGGGAAGGCGGAGTTCGTCAACGGCACGCGCCTGGTCTATCCGATGGAGCAGGAGGCGATGCGGCCTTTGAACTTCATCGCCAACCGCATGTTCGCCTATCTGTTCAGCTACCTCGTCAACACCCGCCTCACCGACACGCTGTGCGGCACCAAGGTGCTCTTGCGCAGGGATTATGAAGTGCTGGCGCGGGAGCGCAGCTATTTCGGCAATTTCGATCCGTTCGGCGATTTCGACCTGATCTTCGGTGCGGCCAAGCAGAACCTGAAGATCATCGAGACGCCGATACATTATAAGGCGCGCACCTTCGGCGAGACGCAGATCTCCCGCTTCCGCGACGGCTGGCTCCTGTTGAAGATGGTCTGGTTCGCCTATCGCAAGCTGAAGGCGGTTTGAGTTCGTCTCGGTCATTCCGGGGCGCCGCCCGGGCGGCGAACCCGGAATCTCGCGCCGCAATTTCGAGATTCCGGGTTCGCGCTGATGCGCGCCCCGGAA
>JBLMWS010000345.1:0-2946 GCA_050257355.1 Gemmatimonas sp. | reverse complement strand
TCGATGTCGCCGATGTGATTGGCAAGGATCAGAACCAGCGCCGCATCGAAATCTGCGCTTTGCGCGTCGCTCAACCCGCGATGAGCCTCCACGATGGCGCGGAACGCGTCGTCCGGTCTTGGAAAATTGGAGCTGATGGAGAGCGCCATCGCGAATGCCTCAATTGAGTCCGGCCGCACGCGCCAATGCGGCGTCGAATGCGGCTTGCGTGGGATGCCGAAAGCGCGCGGCGACATAGCCGTCGGGCCGGAGCAGATAAGCAGCTCCAGACTCGGCGTCGTAACGCGCGCCGGCCAGATTTTCACGATCGACAAGGCCATCCTCGCCGCCGATCCGGATGGCGCCGACCCCCTCGGGCGCAGCGACAGTGCTGGGATCACCGAATGTCAACAGCGTAAAACGCATTCCCTGATCGATGAATGCCTCGGTCAGATAGTTAGGGCGGCCATTGCGCAAGCCGATCGGCGCATCGGGCATGGAGGTGCCGGGACGCGGACCGCCGCGCCACTGCTCGCGATCGGGCGTCGACAGCGGCGTGTCGTAGATGGTCGGCACCGACAGGCGGCCGCCGTTGACCATGCGCTTGGCAAACTCGGTCTCCTTCGCCAGCGCCAGGACGGCCTTGCGCAGCCGCGCCTCCTGGGCCGTGTTGGGCGCCATAAAGTCGGTCGAACGTGTCGATTCGCGAATGTTTTCATCCGCCGCCGCGCTGCGCTCGACGTGATAGCTGTCGAGGAGACGTTCGGGCGAACGGTTGCGCAGGACGCGGTCGAGCTTCCAGGCGAGGTTCTCCGCATCCTCCAGCCCCGAATTGGCGCCGCGTGCGCCGAACGGCGAAACCTGGTGTGCGGCGTCGCCGGCGAAGATCACGCGGCCATGGATGAATTTGTCCATCCGCCGGCACTGGAATTTGTAGAGCGAGATCCATTCGAAGTCGAATTTGTCGTGACCGAGCATGCGGGCGATGCGCGGCCGCACATTCTCCGGCCGTTTTTCGGCGGCCGGATCGGCGTCGGGCCGCAGCTGCAGATCGATGCGCCAGACATCGTCCGGCTGCTTGTGCAGAAGCGCCGAGCGGCCGGCATGGAATGGCGGATCGAACCAAAACCACCGCTCGGTCGGGAACGCCGCCGTCATCTTCACGTCGGCGATCAGGAACTGGTCCTCGAACACCTGGCCCGAGAATTCCGCGCCCACCATTTGCCGCAGCGACGAGCGCGCCCCGTCGCACGCGACGACATAAGCGGCGAGCATGCGGTAGGAGCCCTCCGGGGTTGCGATCGTCAGGAGGACGCCGTCGTTGCGTTGTTCGAGGCCGGTCACCTTGTTGCGCCAGCGCAACGAAATCGCAGGCAGCTGTTCGACGCGGTCGACGAGGTAGGCTTCCGCATAGAATTGCTGCAGATTGATGAAGGCCGGCCGCTTGTGCCCCTGCTCGGGCAGCAGATTGAATTCGTAGAGCTGTGAGTCGCCGTGGAAGATCCTGCCGACGCTCCACACCACGCCCTTCTCGACCATGCGGTCGCCGACGCCCAGCCGGTCCCAATATTCGAGCGAGCGCTTCGAGAAGCAGATCGCGCGCGACCCCTCGCCGATCCGGTCGGCGTCGTCGAGCAGCACCACCCGGTGGCCGCGCTGCGCCAGATCGACCGCAAACGACAGCCCGACCGGGCCGGCGCCGACGACGACCACGGCATGTTCGGCGATGTCGGCGCCGGCACGATCCTGATCGGCGTGGCGACGATAGCCGAATTGGGTCTTCGCTTGCGCCTTGGCTTCAATACTGGCCTGGCCAGCGGATTGCGCCATGCCTTAATCTCCCCGGAAATTCCCAGCGACCATCTTGCAAAATGGTTTCACTTGCAACTATCTTAGTCCGCCGCGGTCGGCCGTCAACTCAAATTGGAGCGAGTTTTGCCAAGAGCATCGTCGAGCGAGGCGCGCGCCGGTCTGCGCGAGGAAAATGCACCGGCACGGAACGGCCGGCTGGATCTCTTCAAGTTCGTGCCTTTCCGGTTGAACCGGCTCGCGGCCGAGGTCAGCCTTGCATTGTCGAGCGAATATCAGGCGCGCTATGGGCTGGATATCCCGGAATGGCGCGTGCTGGCGACACTCGGCTTTCGCAAGGAACCTTGCAGCGCGCAATACATTTCGCACTGCACGCGAACCCATAAATCCACCATCAGCCGCGCGGTGACCGCGCTCCTGGAGCGGCGGCTGATCGAACGCGTCGCCAACGAAGACGACCGCCGCGAGTTCCGCCTTGGCATGACCCGCAAGGGCAAGGCGCTCTATGACGAGTTGATCCCGCGGCTCTTGCATCGGGAGCAGGAGATCATGGCCTGCCTCTCCGCGCCCGAGCGCAAGGAGTTTGCCCGTCTGCTCGCCAGGATCGAGGGCGGCTTGGGGCTTATTCAAACCAGTGAGGAGGCCGACGCGAAGCAGGCCTATTAGTCCTTCTTGCGTTGTCCCCACCGGCGGCATGGGACTCCGGTTCAGGCTTCAAACAGCTAACCTTCATTGCGATTTCAAAAGCTACTCGTCATTGCGAGCGTAAGCGACGCAATTCAGCCTCTTGCCGCGGATGCAGTCTGGATTGCCTCGTCGCTTTCGCTCCTCGCAATGACGGGGGAGAGACACGAGTTTACATTCTCGCGACGGAATTCGCCCGAGCTTTGCGTTACGATAACCCTCCATAAAATACAGAGGGCGCAGGGAACGCCAGGTGCTGGCAGCACCCATGGTCACCGCGCAAAGGGCTTGCGCAAATGCGCGCGTTGACCACGGGTACAGGCGGAATCACACGGCCTTCCCTGCGCAGTGGGTTACGGCTTACTCACATGGGGATGCAGTGTGTCAAGGAGTTGGCCAGCTCTTTGTTCGATCACGAGGCCGCTCTTCGTCCCGACCATAGAGCCGTGACGATGGCGCGCGCAGATCACGTCA
>JBLMWS010000344.1:0-4396 GCA_050257355.1 Gemmatimonas sp. | reverse complement strand
CACAGCACCTCATCTGACAGGTTGTGCATGTGCTTCAAAATGAACAGGCCGGCGACTAGCCGCGTCGGCAAGCCCGGCTGTCCCGACCCTGCTTGGCAAAGAACTGAAGCGCTCATTCAGGATGTTCCATTCGATCAGTGCTGCCAACCGCACCAGCGGATGACCCATGTCGATGATCTGATCGAGCGCCTGAAGCAACAGGTCTTTCGTAACCGGTATGAGCTCCCACGTCTGCGGTGATCAGCGAGCGCGTCCGTAGCGGATCGGCATCCAGTATTGGCGCGCGGCCTCGACGGCAGCTGGAATATCGGCGGAGGCGTTGCGCAGAAAGTCCCGGGTCTCGTGGCCGTTTCGTGGCTTTCCGAGCAGCGGCCGGCCCTGATCGTCGTGACAGTGCATCAGGATAGGCAGAAGCAGGCCGTGATTAACGTTGTTGGCATCCAGCAACGGTGCCCACGCCGACAGCCTGAGCCGCATCGCGGCGTGGAATCCCTGGCACCAGGGACGCGGATCGACGTCGCCATCTAGTTTGCGCCGGTGTAGCGGCACGAACCGGTCGGGCGCGGTCGAGAGGGTGTTGCTGATCTCGTTATGGCGGAGCGCGACGGCGGAGATCGCGGCGAACTCCGGGGTGCCGCCGTGGTTGAAAGCATCGGCATCGATGGCGAGCAACGGGCAGATCCAGTCGAGCGGGCTCATCGACACTGGTCCAGCCACGATCGCGGCGACGTAGCCGTCCAGCATGGGGAGACCAGTGGCGACAGGATGCTGATCGACGCGAGCTTGGAGCCATCGCTCGAGGTCCGCAAGCGGCATCGCGGCGGCGGCCATCGACGGCGATGCTTTATGGCGACGCGGGCTCATGCGGCGGCTTGTGCGATGCGCTCACGGGCCGCCTTCCAGTTCCAGGCGAGCAGCTCATGCAGCTGATGGCTCTTGGTGCGTCCCGAGACGATACGCTCCAGCACATCAGTCAGATAGGCCTGGGGATCGAGCTCATGGAGTTTTGCGGTGTTCACGATCGACGCCAGGATCGCCCAGCTCTCGGCACCGCCTTCACTGCCGCTGAACAATGAGTTGCGTCTTCCCATGGCCATCGCGAGGTTATTCTACCCGTGTCGACCAGGAGGTGACCATCCACTATCGGTGGCACGCTCTCTATGGTCGTCCCGTCAGGCTATTCTATTCGGAGAGGCGCCATGGGGCTGATGTCGTCCTCGTCGAGGGCGAGCATGGCGCCGGCATAGTCGTCGCGGCGTGGATGCTGGATCCCGCCGCGTGCGCGGCGCTGACCGTCGGTGAGCCCCAGGTCTCTGTCCCCGCTCTCTGTGATCTCGGCCGGCTTTTGTCGGAACATAGACTCAGGCGACGCTCCACCGATGACCAAGACGTCATCGCGGAGGCAAGCAATGAAGAACGCATTACTGCCGGTCACCGAGGTAAGATTACCACGCCAACTGACCATGGTGCTGGACGCTGTGCAGATGAACGGGCTCGGCATTCCGGAGCGCAACGCCGTGCTCTTGCGCCTGGCTCGCCTGCTGATGGAAGCGGCCGGCGTCGAGGTCGAGGAGGGAGCCGATGATGGACGGTGAGATCCTTCCCCCGGCGCTCCTGAAGAGGAAGGCGGTCGTCTACATCCGCCAGTCCACCCAGGTCCAAGTGCAGGTCAACCTCGAGGGCCAGCGGCGCCAGTACGAGCTTGTCGATGAGGCCCGACGACGTGGATTTCGGGATGTCGAGGTCATCGATGACGACCTTGGCCGCTCGGCGAGCGGCGCAGTGGCCAGACCAGGGTTTGAGAAGCTTGTCGCATGGCTGTGCGCGGGCGACGTGGGAGCCGTCTTCTGTTTCGACGCCTCCCGCCTGGCCAGGAACGGTCGGGATTGGCATCACCTGCTCGAGCTCTGCGGGCTCGTAGAGGCCCGGGTCATCGATCTCGACGGCGTCTATAATCCCTGTCGGCCCAATGACCGACTTCTTCTCGGCATGAAGGGCAGCATCAGCGAGTTCGAGCTCGGCGTCCTACGCGCGCGCATGCTCGACGCCGCCCGTTCAAAGGCCCGGCGGGGTGAACTGCGGATTTCAGTGCCCATCGGCTACATTTGGCATCGGGAGATCGGCTTGGGTCTCGATCCAGACGCCAGGGTCCAGGAAGCGACACGGCTGATCTTCAGCCGGTTTCGCCAGCTCGGAAGCGCTCGGCAGGCGCACCTCTCACTTAAGGCCGAGGGCGTCCATTTTCCGCGTCCGTCGGACGGCAAGAAGATGACGTCCTTTGAGTGGGTGCCGATCCGCTACCGCAACGTCATCTCGGTCTTGAAGAACCCGTTCTACGCAGGCGCGTACGCCTACGGTAAGAGCGAGCATCGCACCGAGATCGTCGATGGCCGCGCCCGCAAGACCTATGGCCACTATCGCCGTCTGGAGGACTGCGAGATTCTCCTGAGAGGACACCACGAGGGATACATTGACTGGGCGGAGTTCGAGCGCAACCAGAAGCAACTCGCCGCCAACGCCTATCGCTGCCGAGACGGCGCCAAGTCCGGTCGCGGCGGCCGAGCCCTGCTCGTCGGGCTTCTCGTCTGTGGCCGATGCGGTCGTCGGCTTACGGTGAACTACACGTCGCATGTATCCCGCCACACCTCCCAGCCTGTCTATCGCTGCGACCGCGGCAGCGTTATGCTGGGTCAGCGCCGGTGTATGATGTTCGGGGGACTTCGCGTCGATAAAGCTGTCGTTCGAGAGCTCATTCGTGCTGTTGAACCGATGGCGATCGAGGCGTCCATGGTGGCGGAACGGAAGCTGATGGAACGTCAAGCCGAACAGCGGCGGATTATCGAGCTCGAGCTGCAACAGGCCCGGTACGACGCTTCGCTCGCCGAACGCCGCTACGCCGCCTGCGACCCTGATAACCGCCTCATCGCAGCGACCCTGGAGAAGAATTGGGAGGCGACCCTACGCCGCGTTCAGGACTGCGAGACGAGGTTGGCCGCAACGGCGGAGGCCATCGCCGCGACGCCAACCCCGGATTTTGCGGGCCTGGCTGAGGACCTCGACACCGCGTGGAAGGCGCCCGGCGTCACGATGCGCACTCGCCAGCAGCTGCTGCGAACGCTGGTGAACGAGATCACCGCCGACATCGATGATGAGGCGCGCGAGATTATTCTCGTCATCCACTGGAAGGGCGGCCAACATTCCGAACTCCGGCTGCGCAAGCCTCAGTCGGGCGGTCACGACTGTAAAACCCCTGACGACGCCCTGGCCGTCATCCGCAGCATGGCGGCCCGTTGGTCCGATGAGGACATCGCCGCCACCCTCAACCGCATGAGATTGCCCACCGGCCAGGGCAAGACCTGGACCGCGCACCGTGTCGGATCGATCCGGCGCGTGAGAGGTATCCACGCGTATCTTTCGGCCGAGAAGGATGGCGTCTGGCTGACCCTGCGAGAGGCCGCGCAGCAGTGCGGCGTCACGAGCCATCGAATCCGCAAGCTGATCGAGGCCGGTGTTCTGCCCGCAGAGCAAGTCGTCCGAGGCGCCCCCTACCAGATTCGAGCCGTCGACCTTCAAAGCGAGCGCGTCGTTCGAGCGATGGGGCGTAAAGGTGGCCCGTGTCACCTTGAATTGGAAAATCAAATTCCAATGTTTACAGATACTTGAAGGAGGGGCGCATAATGACTCGTTCGTCGCAATCGGGCGCATGGAACGCTCGACTGTGTTGGAGTCAACCTCGACGCGACCGTCGCGGAGGAATAGCGTCAGCCCGTCCCAGTGATTGAGCGCATAGTTGATCGCCTCCGTTAGCTTCGACTGGGAGAAGAGCTGGTCGACCATCTCGGTCAGTCGCGCCTTGAGCACTGCCATCAGCGGTGCAGCCCTGGTGCAGCGGGCGGCCAGCCGCTGCTCGGCGCTGCTGCCGCGGATCTCCGCTTCGATGGCATAGACCGCCTGCAGGCGTTCGATCACCTCGCGCGCGAACGGCGACTGGGTCGTCTTGTACACCTCGACGAATTTGCGGCGCGCATGGGCGAGGCAGAAGGCGAGCTGGATCGCGCCGCCATGACCGCGGGCGAGCGCCTTGTAGGCGGCATAGCCATCCACCTGCAGAATGCCGGAAAAGCCCGTCAATTGTCCGGCGATCTCCTCGGTGCCGCGGCCGGCGGCGAACACATAGGCAACCGCCGGCGGCGAGGGGCCGCCCCATGGCCGATCATCCATGGCATGCGCCCAAGACTGGCAGATGCGGGGGCGATGTCGTCCGGGATCGAGCACCGGCATCGGCGTCTCATCGCAGAATACGCGCGGCGAGACCTGGATCGTACGCAGCTGAAGCTCATAGAGGCTCCTGAGCCACCAGGCCGCACGCTTGACCCAGCCGGCGAGTGTCGCCCGG
>JBLMWS010000343.1:0-2851 GCA_050257355.1 Gemmatimonas sp. | reverse complement strand
TGTAGCGCGACAAACAGGATGAGAAGGCAGCGACAAACAGGATGAGAAGCCTGGTGTCGCGGCGTGGGTATGATTGTCGCCTCGTCATTGTCGCGCAAGAGGTCTGGCGTCATTTTGATTGTCGCGGCGCGACAATAGCGGCCGTGTTGAATGTCGCGCGGGCGGTCAGCCTGGGCCGCGTTTGCGTTCGAGCGCGGTGCGGCGACGATAGCTCTCGACATTCATCTCAAAGATCGTGGCGTGATGGACAAGGCGATCGACGACAGCGAGCGTCATTGCCTGGTCTGGAAAGATCTTGCCCCATTGGCCGAACGGCTGGTTGGCGGTGACCAGGAGGGAGCGCCGCTCGTATCGGGCCCCGATCAGCTCGAACAGGACGCTGGTTTCAGCCTGATCCTTGGTGATGTAGGCGAGGTCGTCGAGGATCAGCAGGTGGTATTTGTCGAGCTTGGCAATAGCGGCTTCGAGGGCGAGTTCGCGGCGCGCGATTTGCAGCCGCTGCACCAAATCGGTGGTGCGGGTGAACAGCACGCGCCATCCGTTTTCGATCAGGGTATGGCCGAGCGCTGCCGCCAGGTGGCTCTTGCCGGTGCCGGGTGGCCCGAACAGGATCAGATTGGCGCCCTGATTGAGCCAGGCATCACCCGCGGCCAGCGCCATGACCTGGGCCTTGCTGATCACCGGGACAGCCTCGAAGTCAAAGGTGTCGAGGGTTTTGCCGGGCGGCAGCTTGGCTTCGGCGAGATGACGTTCGATGCGGCGGCGGCTGCGCTCGGCCATTTCGTGCTCGGCCAAAGCTGCCAGGAAGCGCGCTGCCGGCCAGCCCTCCTTGTCGGCCTGGGCGGCGAGGTCGGCCCAGACCTGCTTGATGGCGGGCAATCGCAGCTCGGCCAGGAGCAGCGCGAGGCGGGCGGTATCGATCGGATCGGCTGCCTTCATGACGCCTCTCCCGCCCGGACGGTGCCGAGCTCGTCGTAAAGATGCAGCGGCGCCAGCTCGACGGTGATGTCGGGAATGGCGGCGGGATCGGGCGCGAAGCGCCGGCCGAGGTCATCAAGGTCGGGCAATCTTCCGGCATCGAGTTCGGTCTCGATGGCGGCGGCAAGTGCGGCCTCGCAGGCACGGTCATGGGCCAGCGCCAACAGTCCGACGATGATGCGGCATGCCCGCTTCTCGCCCTCGCTGGCCAGCAGCGCCTCAAAAGCGCGCTGATAGGCGCGGCGAGGAAAGAGCTGCTCGCGGTAGACCAGGTTCAAGAGCGCCATCGGCTTGCGCCGCAGGGCGTGAATGATGTGGCGGTAATCGACGACGTGACCGCGCTTGCCGCTGGGGTGCGGGCGGCCGCGACGCAGTGTCATCAGCGCCGTGGCGCCGAGAAAGCATTCGAGCCGATCGTCGTACATACGCACGCGCAGCCGATGGCCGATCAGGCGCGACGGCACCGAATAGAACACCTTCTTGAGGGTGAAGCCGCTGGTCGAGGTGACGGTGACGATTGCCTCCTCGTAATCGGTCGTGCGGCGTGCCGGCAGCGCTTGCAGGGCCGGGCGCTCGAGATCGAGGCGCTTCTTGTTGCGGGCATTGCGCCGTCCGACGATCTCGTCGACGAAGCGGCGATAGGCGTCCAGCGTGTCGAAATCGCGTGAGCCGCGCAGCAGCAGAGCATCCTCGATGGCCTGCTTGAGATGGCCGTGCGGGCTTTCGATCGAGCCGTTCTCGTGCGCCACGCCGCGATTGTTGCGGGTCGGCTCCATGCCGTAATGGGCGCACAGCGCCTCATAGCGGCGCGTCTGATCCTGCCGCGTGTCGTCGTCGAGATTACGGAATGCCGCCGACAGGCTGTCGCTGCGATGCAGCAGCGGGGCGCAGCCGAGCGCCCATAACGCGTTCTGCAGTCCTTCGGCCAACGCCACGAAACTCTCGCCGCCGAGCACGACATGCGCGTGTTCCCAGCCCGAGAAGGCCAGCCGAAAATGGTAGAGCCGGTGATCGAGCGGCTCGCCGGCGATGCTGATGCCGCGATCGTGCATGTCGGTGAAATCGGACAGACCGAGCCGGCCCGGCGGATGCTCCTGCCGGAAAATGACGTCCCGTTCGGCGCCGTTGAGCGCCCGCCAGGCGCGGATGCGCCGCTCCAAGGTGCGGCGGATGCCACCCCCGATCTCGGGATGGCGCCGGCGTATCTCGTCGAAAATGGCGATCGGCCGCAGGCCCGGGGTGTTCTGAAGCAGCGGCACCACCTCGCTGTCCCAGACCACGGCAAGCGGATCGCGCCGGCGACCGACGCGCGGCGCCTTCTTCTGCGAGGGAAGTCGAGGATCCTGCTCGATGCGATAGGCGGTGGCGGTGCTGAACCCGGCCTTGGCCGCGGCGATGACCGGCGGTTCGGCTTGTCGGAACCTCATGTACAGCCTCATCTGGCAATCGGTGACGTGGCGGCCGGGCAAGAGCGGTTCCTCATCGGCATGAAGAACCCGCTTCCTATCCGGCCGGCCGCAATCGCCAGCAGGCACGCCCCTCCGGGGCCACGCTGTTCGCCGGGTCCCCAACGTCAGTCGGGCTACGCCCTCCTGCCGTCACGAACCCGGCGACACTTTCTCACTCTGATTGTCGCCCGCCTCTCACCCTGTTTGCCGCGCCGCACGCCTCGGCACCCTACAGCCAGCGCAGCCCCTCCAGCAGGCAGCGCAGCACCTCCCGCGTGCTGACGCTCATGTAGAGCGACAGCGCGATGGCGTAGTAGATCATGACGTGCGCCGGCAGGTCGCGTTCGCGCTCGCTGGCCTTATGGTCTCGGCCAGCACCCGCCGTACCGCCTCGATGGGGAACGTCCTGGCGATCACGCCGAGGC
>JBLMWS010000342.1:0-2724 GCA_050257355.1 Gemmatimonas sp. | reverse complement strand
AACGAGCGCCCGAAGCGGCTTTCCAGCCAGGCCTGCAGGGCGGCAAGACCGTCGAGCAGCGAAGTCCGCGGCGCCCAGCCGATCGCGTCGCGCAGTGCGGTCACGTCGCTGACATACCAGGGCTGATCGCCTGGACGCCAGTCGGCGAAGCTGTAACTGATCTCGTGCCCCGTAAGCTGCGCGATCAGCTCGATCAGCTCAAGTAAGCTCGCCGAGTTGCCTGGACCGCCGCCCAGGTTGAAGATCCGGCCTCGCGTGCGTTCGATCTGGTCGAGCACGGCGATCCAGGCCTCGGCCGCATCCGCGACGTAAAGCGCGTCACGCACCTGAAAGCCGTCGCCGTAGATGGTGAGCGGATCACCGCGCAACGTGGACAACAGGAAGTGCGCGATCCAGCCCTGATCTTCGGTGCCGAATTGACGCGGACCATAGATGCAGCTCATACGCAGCACGGCCGTGCGCAGACCGAAGACCCTGGCGTAATCATGGACGTATTGATCTGCCGTTCCTTTCGAGCAGCCGTAGGGGCTATAAAGGTCGAGGGGTGCGTCCTCGGCCACGCCGCGTACCAACGCCGGATTTGACGGGACATAACGCCGATCGGCCTTGTCGATCTCGGAGTCGTCCACGAGCCGGCCGTAGACCTTGTTGGTCGATGCGAAGATGACCGGTGCCGAGGGGTTGTGAAGCCGCACCGCCTCGAGCACATTGATGGTACCGCGCGCGTTGATCTCAAAATCCTCGAGCGGGCGTTGCAGGCTGCTGGTCACCGCGACCTGGGCCGCAAGGTGAAGCACGGCGCGTGCTTCGCGCACACTGTCGATCAGGGGAATTGGATCGCGGACGTCGGCGATCGCGATGGTCACGAGCTCGGGGTGGCGGGTTTTCAGCCATTGAGCGTTTTCGCGAACGCCGGCGCGGGCGAGATTGTCCAGGATCATCACGTGGTCGCCGCGTGCGGCGAGCCGATCTGCCAGATTGCAGCCGATGAAGCCGCAGCCGCCGGTGATGAGAATGGGTTTGCGTCTTGCGGTCTTGCTCATGCCACCAGACCTCGCCGCAGGAGTTCCGCCGTGGCCCGTTCGGCCTGATCGTCGGCGACTTGATCGGCGAGGTACCCGGCCAGCTCGTCGAGTCCCTCATCGAAGCGAACGCGCGGTTCGAAGCCCAGCATCGTGCGGCTTTTTTCGATGTCGGCAAAGCAGTGACGGATGTCGCCGGCACGGTATTTCCCGGTAAGCTGCGGCGAGAGCGCCGGGCGGCCCATCACCCGCGCAAGATCCTGTGCGACCGAGACGATGGTGCGGCTTTGCCCGGAGCCGACGTTGAAGACGTCGTTGACGCGATCCGTTTCGAGCGCGAGCAGGCAGGCGCGCGCCACGTCTCGGACATGGATGAAATCGCGGCGCTGCAGCCCGTCTTCGAACACCAGCGGCGGACGATCGTTGAGTAGCCGGGCCGCGAATATCGCCAGTACCCCGGTGTAGGGATTGGAGAGGGCCTGGTTCGGACCGAACACGTTGAAGAATCGCAACGCTATGGTCGGAATGCCGTAAGCCTTGCCGGTGATCAGGCACATCCGCTCCTGCGCGTATTTATTCAGGGCGTAGATCGAGCTGAGCGAAGGTTGTTTCGTCTCAGGGGTCGGAAGCGGGACGAGACCGCGGCCTTGCGAATCCTTCAGTTCCCACTCCGCGTGTTTCAGCTGATCGATCGGGCGCTCGTCCGGACAAACCGCCTTGTCGTCCAGCGTGCGGGCGAGTCCCTCGCCATAGATGCTCATGGAGGAAGCAACCAAGAGGCGCTCCACCGGGCGCTTGGTCAGGGCCTGCAGGAGCACGGCGGTGCCGAGCTCGTTGGCCCTCACATAGCTTTCGATGTCGTACATGCTTTGCCCGACGCCGACGCTGGACGCGAGATGGATCACCGTGTCGACGCCGCGCAGCGCGCGCTCGACCGCGAACGGCTCGGTCACATCGCCGATGATCAGCTCGGCCTCCTTGTTGAGATAGGCCGGCCGCTGTCGTTGCCCGCCATGCACCTGCGGCGAAAGATTGTCGAGCAGTCTGACTGCGTAATTGGCGCCGAGCAGCACGTCGGCCACGTGCGATCCGATGAAGCCCGCGCCTCCCGTGATCAGAACTCGCTTCATTCGCCGGCTCTCCTTCCAAACAAGCGGTAACGTCGGTTTGCTGTCGGAGTGGAAAGCTCGTCTCAATCAGAAAGCGGTTCGAACTTAGGAAACGCGCTCGTCACTCCGAGAGGTTAGAAGCGGAGCAACGAATGATGGTTCCTCAGAGGCGTACAAACGAATGTTTCTCTAACATGGATCAATAACTCAGGCGAATTTTCAAGCCGGCCAACGTTGATCAGAACGGTTGTCCGTGCTGCGGCGTCGGTAGTGCCAGATGGCGCGCGATGGTTGCGCCGATATCGGCGAAGCCATTGCGCCGGCCGATCGGCGCGGTTTGCCTGGCTCCAACCACGAGGACCGGCACTTGTTCGCGGGTGTGGTCCGTTCCGTGCCAGGTCGGATCGCAGCCATGATCGGCGGTGACAACCAGTAGATCATCAGGCTCTAATCGCGACAGGAGCTCAGGCAAGCGGCGGTCGAAGGCTTCCAACGCGGCGGCATAGCCGGCAACATCGCGGCGGTGGCCATAAGCGGTGTCGAAGTCGACGAAATTGGCAAACAGCAATCCGCCGTCCCGAAGCTCCTCCCAG
>JBLMWS010000341.1:0-4389 GCA_050257355.1 Gemmatimonas sp. | reverse complement strand
TGCGTTTCTTGCAAGGATCGAAAACAGGGGCGGCCCGATGGGCAAGTACCGCATTAGCGTGTTCAAGACTCTGCTGAGCTCCGACGGTCACCCGTGCAAATGTCTTCAGTTCATGATCGATATCGACCATGCGAAGTCGGCACAGCGGGCCATCGAAGCTGCGCGATGCCGTTATCAACGCAAGGTACGGATCCCGGACTGGAGGAGCATCGCCGATATCGTCGAGGCGATCGACATTGATGCGCAGCGCGCCCGCCGATCGCCTGCCACGCGCGGGCCGGATCGTCATCGGGCGCACGCTCCGCGCACAGCCGTTCACGTTCAACGACGCTGTGGCTAGTCCAGCGAAGGTCCGAGATATGCGACTCCTGTTTGCTTCCGCCGAAGTGTTTCCCCTGGCCAAAACGGGTGGACTCGCCGACGTCAGCGGCGCCTTGCCGCAGGCATTGGCGGCGCTGGGCGTTGACGTCGAAGTGATCATGCCCGGTTATCCGCAAGCCTTGCTTGCAGCCGAGGACAAGACGGTCGAGCGCGAGTTTCTGGATCGCTTCGCAAAATCCCGGCTTATTCGCGGGCGGATGCCCGGCAGCGGACTTCCAGTGTGGCTGGTCGATTGTCCCGCTCTATTCGATCGGGCGGGCTCCCTTTATCAGGATCAGGATGGCAACGACTGGCCCGACAATGCCGACCGGTTCGCGCATTTTTGCGACATAGCAGCCCGGCTCGCACTCGGCGAACTGGTCGAAGATTATCGTGTCGACGTCGTGCATGCCAACGATTGGCATACCGGCCTGCTTCCACTTTATCTGCAGCGGTCGTCGAACCCGCCGCGCACGTTATTCACGATCCACAACCTCGCCTATCAGGGCTTGTTTGCCGCGAACGTGCTGCCTTCGTTAGGCCTGCCGTTCCATCTATTTACGCCTGACGGCATCGAGTTCTACGGCAAGCTTTCGTTTCTCAAGGCCGGCATCAGATTCAGCGATCGCGTCACGACAGTCAGTCCCTCTTACGCTCGCGAGATCATGACGGAAGATTACGGCTGCAAGCTCGATGGCCTGTTGCGGCACCGCATGAAGCGAACCACAGGCATTCTCAACGGTGTCGACTACGAGATTTGGGATCCATCTGACGATCTGCATCTGCCGGCTAATTTCGACAGCGGCGACCTGACCGGCAAAACGGTTTGCAAGGCGGCATTGCAGCACGAGCTTGGGCTTGCCGTCGATCCGCAAATCCCGCTGGTGGTTTGGCTCAGCCGCATCACCGATCAGAAGATGGCCGACGTGGTCTGCCACGCGATGGCGTCGCTGCTTGAGCGCGATATTCAACTCGCAATGCTCGGACAGGGTGACCACGCGCTGGAAAACCAGTTTGAGGATGCAGCGGAACAATATCCGGGCCGCCTCGCAGTGCGGATCGGCTATGAGGAGCCACTCGCTCACCGCTTTCACGCCGGTGCGGATCTCTTGCTGCATCCCTGCCGGTTCGAGCCTTGCGGGCTGACGCCGCTTTACGCCATGCGCTATGGCACGCTGCCGGTCGTGCGCCATGTCGGTGGACTTTCGGATACAATCGTCGATGCCACGCAATGGACGATCCAGACCGGCAGCGCCACCGGCTTTGCATTTCGCGACGCCAGTGCGCCGGCGATGTTGGATTGCCTGGACCGCGCACTGGCATTTTACGCCCAGGCCCCGATCTGGCGCATGATGCAGCAGCGCGCGATGACCCGCGAGTTCGGCTGGGATGCGTCGGCCCGCCGCTATCTTGCGCTCTATCGCCGGCTGGTGCCGCAGGCCGTCACCCCTGCGGCTGCGGAAGGCAATAAGCAGAGACTGATGATGCGGGCCTAGCGCCGCCGATGTGGCTGCGGCGATCGTCTGTTGCGCTGCACTTGCATGCCTAATATCGCGCCATAATGCTTGACCGACCGGCTGCGGATGGGGAAGTTGCGGGTCGTGCACGCCCCCGCCAACAAAGCTTCGGAAACGCCCGCCGCCGCGCCCGACTCCCGTCAGGCCTGGATGCGGCTTGCGCTTGCGCTTCTGATCGCTTCCATCGGCAGCGTCGGCCTGTGGACGGTGGTGGTGGTGCTGCCGGTCGTGCAAGCGGAATTTTCCGCCAGCCGCGGCGAGGTCTCGCTCGCCTTCACCCTCACGATGCTCGGCTTCGGCCTCGGCGGCGTCGTCGTCGGCAGGATGACCGATCGCTTCGGCATCGTGGTCGCGATGGGCGCGAGCATCGCCGTTCTCGGCTGCGCCTACGTCTTGGCCGGACTTTCCGGGACGCTCTGGCAATTCATCCTGGTGCACTTCCTGATCGGGCTTGGCACGTCGGCGAATTTCGCCCCGCTGATGGCCGAAGTGTCGCATTGGTTCGAGCGCTATCGCGGGCTTGCGGTGACCATTGTCGCCAGCGGTAATTACGTCGCCGGCACAATCTGGCCGCCGCTGACCAGCTGGGGCATTGAGAACGCCGACTGGCGGATGACCTATGTCGCGATCGGTGTTTTCTGCGCGGTATCGATGACGCTGCTGCTGTTGGTGCTGCGCGCGCAGATCGGCCGGGCGGCGGTCCGCGACCACGCCGGCGCGCCGCCGCCGGCTCTCGATCTCAACATCTCCACCAACACGCTGACCGCGCTGCTCTCGATCGCCAGCATCGCCTGCTGTGTCGCGATGGCGATGCCGCAGGTCCATATCGTCGCCTATTGCGGCGATCTCGGCTATGGCGTGGCGCGCGGCGCCGAGATGCTCTCGCTGATGATGGGGCTCGGCATCGTCAGCCGCATCGGCTCGGGATTCCTGGCCGACAGGATCGGCGGCATCCGCACGCTCTTGATCGGGTCGGTGGCGCAGGGCGTAGCGCTGCTGTTTTATCTGTTCTTCGACAGCCTGACTTCGCTCTACCTCATCTCCGGCATGTTCGGCCTGTTCCAGGGCGGCATCGTACCGAGCTACGCCATCATCGTCCGCGAGGCGATGCCGGCGCGCGAAGCCGCCACGCGCGTCGGATTGGTGATCTTTGCATCCGTGATCGGCATGTCCTTCGGCGGCTGGATTTCCGGCGTGATCTTCGACGCCACCGGCTCCTATTCGGCGGCCTTCGTCAATGGGCTCGCCTGGAATGCGCTCAATATGATGATCGTGGTCGGGTTGCTCGTGCGCTCCCGTACGCGGCTCGCCGTGGCCTGAGCATGCGGCGCCGACCAGCCTGATCGTTGCGGCTGTCGGCCAAAATTCAGAACCTGAAGGCGTAAATGCGCCCCTCGGTGGCGACATAGAGGCCGTCCTCGGTCGGGATCACCGTCTGGAAGTGCCGGAGACCGCTCAAGGGCTCGCTGGCGAAGATCGGCTCGCCCGTATCGCCGCGGAGCGCGTGCAGTCGATCGTCGCCTTCGGCGCCGAGCATCCACACGATCGGATTGGAATGGCCGTCCGTGGTGGTCGCAATGGGGGCGCCGCGGCCGCGCAGCGCACCACACCAGGCGGTGCTTATCGCCGGCGGCGGGCCCGCTGTAATCTTCAAGACCGTCAAGTCGCGACCTCCGCCCGGCTGTGGGCAGTGCGCGCCCGGCGCTTGAACAGCAACAAAGACGGCGTCGCCGACGGAATATGCGCTCGGCGAGGTGATGATCCTGCTCCGGGATATTGCGTCGGCCGCCAGTTGACCGCCAATGCCGCCAAGATCATGTCGATCGAGGAGATAGGCCTTGCCGTCCTTTCCCAGCGCGAGGATCAAAGCGCGGCCGCCACCGGTGCCGGGAACGTCGAGCGGAAGCGGATTGCTACCTCCGAGATCCGCATCGCGGGCGTCGAGGGCCTTCCAATCCGACGGCGCAAAATAGTCTCTCTTGTCGTCGCTGCGGCGAAGATCGGCGCCAACGCGAAACACGGCCTCGCCGTCGCTCCAGGTCCGCGCGCCGAACGTATTCCCGGTCGTGAAGTAGATGTCGCGCCCGGCCACGCTCAGTCCGCCGGGCGACCAGATGCCGCCCCCGCGCCCTCGCGTCGCGAAGCTGGTTAGCTTGCTCGGATCAGCCAAGGGAATTCCGACGACCCAGCCGTGATAATCTCCGCAGTCTCCGAAATGGCCGCCGAAGGCGACGTAGAGCGTGCCGTCGAGCAGCGTGAGCGCGGCGCGCTGGTTCTGCACGCGCGGATCGAAATGCCGCCCCGACCGTTGCAGGGCATCCGCCACATCGATCGGCCAACCCGGAAGAACGCTGCCATCCTTTGTCGACAGCGCGAACACCTCGTGCCGCGGGCCGTTGGCTCGCTCCACGGCGGCATCGACATAGATCGTTTGCGTCGCCGGGTCGATCACCGGCGTGCCGGTGATGCCGAGCGGATCGATATTGCCGCACGGCAATGACGAACCGCGCAC
>JBLMWS010000340.1:0-5704 GCA_050257355.1 Gemmatimonas sp. | reverse complement strand
CCGTCGACGACGATGAAATCCGGATAGATGCCGGTCTCGCGCATCGCCTTGCAGATCGCCAGGAATTCCCAGGGATGGCCGATACACATCTTGAAACCGGCGGGCTTGCCGCCGGACAGCCGGCGCATGTCGGCGATGAATTCCATCATCCCGATTGGCGTCGAGAACGCCTTGTGCGTCGCCGGCGAGATGCAGTCCTCGCCCATGGACACGCCGCGAATCTTGGCAATCTCTTCCGAGACCTTGGCCGCCGGCAGCACGCCGCCATGCCCGGGCTTGGCACCCTGGCTCATTTTCAATTCGACCATCTTGATCTGATCGTCGCCTGCTACACGGGCAAATTCATCCGGATCGAAGCTGCCGTCGCGGTGGCGACAGCCGAAATAGCCGGACCCGATCTCCCAGATGATGTCACCCCCCATCTCGCGGTGATAGGGCGAGAAGCCGCCCTCGCCGGTATCATGCGCAAAGCCGCCCTTCTTCGCGCCGGCGTTCAGCGCGCGCACGGCGTTCGGCGAGAGCGCGCCAAAACTCATCGCGGAAATGTTGAACACCGAGGCCGAATAGGGCTTGGTGCAATCCGGCCCGCCGACGGTGATGCGGAATTTTTCGTCGGAATGGATTTTCGGCGCCACCGAATGATGCATCCATTCATAACCCTCGCGATAGACGTCCTCCTGGGTGCCGAAGGGCCGCTTGTCCAATTGCATCTTGGCGCGCTGATAAACCACCGCACGGGTGTCGCGCGAGAACGGCATGCCGTCCTTCTCGCTCTCGAAGAAATATTGCCGCATCTCGGGGCGGATCTCTTCGAGCAGGAAGCGCATATGCGCCGAGATCGGATAGTTGCGCAGAACCGCGTGGCTCTTCTGCATGAGATCGCGGAAGCCGAGCAGCGTCAGACCGCCAAAGATCAGGAGCGGAACCAGGACGACATCGAACGCCTTGGGATGGTGATCGAACATCCCGATGCCGAGCAGCAGCGCCGTCACCACGGCGCAGATCGTGAGGACGATGAAGCGTGGCGAGAACGGAAGCAGCAAGGTTTCCATGATTCCCTCGGGCAGTTTCGCCGGATTGTCGCAAGCGCCGCCAATCGGTACCAGAATGACTCCGCGCGCGCTATCGAACGTTGCGCCCACGGCTTGGCGTAGCTCGCATTCGAAGCTAGCCAATCGGTCCGGCCGGAATCAATCCAGACCTGCTGACGCTCTTTTTGCGCTGCAACGCGGCCTTCCCATCAATGCGAATGCGGCCGCAATTCACGCGGAATCGTGTTCTGATGCAGACCTCCCTGCGTTAGCCAGGTGTCGGTGCTTCTGATCGCGTGCTCGATCAGGTCGGCCGTGCGCGAAAAGTCATAAGGAGAGCCCGTCAGCGGACAGAGCGGCGGCACCACGACATACTCGATCGACGGCGACATGCTTTCGAGCTCGCCTACCAATTGCCGCGCAATCAGCAGCGTGAGGGCCTGCAGGGCATTGCCGACCGCGCCGACCGGCGGAACCTTCGCCGCGCAGGCATGTCCGGTCGGCAGCACGATCAGGCGGGTGGCGCCCTGCTTGACTGCGACCTTCACCGGCGTGTTGGAGGAAATCGCGCCGTCGGCGAGGAAGAGGTTCTTGTAATAGATCGGAGAAAACGCGCCGGGAATCGCGGTGGACGCGACGATGGCATCAGCCACCGGTCCATCCGACAGCACGATGCTCTCACCGGAGATGATATCGGTCGCGACGATATGCACCGGCAGGATCGCATCCTGCAGATTGCGATATGGCAAGTGGTCGTCGATCAGCTTCCTGATGCCGCGATGGGAGATCAGGAAATCGCGGCGCCACAAAAAGCCGGCCACGGTTCTCCAGGTGATAGGGAACACGTCGCGGCGCCGAAGCCCACGCCAGACGGTTTCGAGCTGCAGGATGCCTTTCAGGGTAGGATCGCCGGCGTAATAAGCGCCGTTGATCGCGCCTACGCTGGAGCCGACCACCATGTCCGCGGTGACGCCGTGCATGGCGAGCGCGTGCAGCATGCCGACTTGGATGGCACCAAAACTGCCGCCGCCCGCCAGCACGAAGGCGGTCTTGCGGCGCATGGTGCGATCGGATGCGGACAATTCCCTTGCTCCACCGAGCGCGGCATCGCGCGGTTCGTGGCCGCGACTTATAGCAATGCGCGAGGGGACGGTATCAACACATGCGCGTCATTATACGGCGCGATGGCTTCATGTTCGCTTGTACCGGCGGGTCGGCGGCGTTGTCCGAAACGGGCAAAGCCTGTGGCAGCGGGCCTCGGACTGCCGCCGGGAGGCGGCAACGAGCGTTGTGTCTGTGGCACGCCATTCCTTCATTCCGGGGCGCCGCATCAGCGGCGAACCCGGAATCCGGAGGTTGCGGCGCGAGATTCCGGGTTTGCCTTTCGGATAACCGGATGACAGCGAAAGGATCAGACGTCCGCGACCTTTCACTAGCGTTCGACGAACGCCTTCTCGATCACGAAATGGCCGGGCTCGGTGTGGTTACCTTCGAGGAAGCCGCGCGCCTCGAACATCTGCTTGAGGTCTTCCAGCATCGCGGGACTGCCGCACATCATGATGCGGTCGGTCGCGATGTCGAGCGGCTTCTGGCCGAGGTCGTTGAAGAGCTGCTGCGAGGAGATCAGGTCGGTAATGCGGCCGCGGTTGCGGAAGGGCTCGCGGGTGACGGTCGGATAATACAACAGCTTCTCCGAGAGCAGCGGGCCGAACAATTCATCGTCGCGCAGCTTGGCAACCAGCTGTTCGCCGAAGGCGAGTTCGTTGACCTGCCGGCAGCCATGCACCAGCACGATGCTCTCGAAGCGCTCGTAGACGTCCGGGTCTTTGATCAGGCTGGCGAAAGGCGCAAGGCCCGTGCCGGTCGACAACAACAGCAGGCGCTCGCCCGGAATCAGATTATCGGTGATCAGCGTGCCGGTAGCCTTGCGACCGACCAGGATGGTGTCGCCCTCCTGAATCTTCTGCAGCCGCGAGGTCAATGGACCGTCGGGGACCTTGATCGAGAAGAACTCCAGTTCCTCCTCATGATTGGCGCTCGCCATGCTGTAGGCGCGCAGCAGCGGCCGGCCATCGACCTCCAGGCCGATCATCGCGAACTGGCCGTTGAGGAAGCGGAAGCCGCTGTCGCGGGTAGCCCTGAAGCTGAAAAGGGTGTCGGTCCAATGCCGGACGGCAAGAACTTTCTCTCGGTAGAACGCGCTCATGGTCTGAGATTCTTCCCAACGTCTCGTGATTAGAACAAACGGGCTGCGCTGCCCCGAAGGGGGCAAAAACCCCTGAATTTGCGGGAGATTTCGGCGTTTCATCTACGCCATTGAGCCAGATAATCAACCCGTCTTGACGCGTAATTGAGATGGGTCAAATGCATGTCGCGTCATTTTCGAAACAGCTTCGATCGGTTAAATGGACCTGAAAGCGGGCCGGTAATTAACTTGCCCGATCGGCGGGCGATACGGCACTAAATTGCGGAATCGGCAGCGTTAACGGACAAGACGCCAGCGATGCTTAACAGCCAGCGCATCTTCGTCGAGGCCATCCGGACATACTGCGCCGATCATGGCATCGCGGTTGAGGTGCGCGCGGACGGCTGGCTGATCGTCATGCAGAAAGGCGGCAAACGCCACCTCGCCTTCGGCTACGATCTCGGCCTCAACAGCGCGGTCGCCCACCGGATCGCCAACGACAAATCGGCGACCGCCGACCTCCTGGCGCTATCAGGGGTCCCCTGCGTTCCGCATGCGTTGTTTCTCAATCCGGAGCTCAATGCCTACGTGCCGCCGCGAGGATCGTGGCAGGCGATGCTCGCGCTGCTGGAGCAATACCCGCGGGGCGTCGTCGTCAAACCCAACGAGGGCACGTCGGGAAAATCCGTGTTCCTGGTGTCCAGCGCACCCGGGCTCGAGCTTGCCGTGAACCGGCTTTTTGCCCGCCATGCAAATCTCGCGCTTTCGCCCTATCTCGCAATCGACGACGAGGTTCGGGTGGTGCTGCTCGATGACGCCCCGCTTCTGGTTTACAGCAAACAGCGTCCCGCGGTGGTGGGCGACGGCAAGCGTTCCGTGCTGGAGCTCGCGTTGGCGACCTTGACCGACCATCAGCGATCGGCGGTGCTGCCCGGTCTGTTTGCGGACCTCGACAAGGCTGCACTCGATGCGATTCCGCCGGAGGGCGAGCGGCGTGTGCTCAGCTGGCGGCACAATCTCGAGACCGGCGCCCGGCCGCTGCTGATCGAGAGTGGCGAGACGAGAGCAACGTGCGTAGCGCTCGCCGTTCGCGCCGCGCAGGCCGTCGGCATCCGCTTCGCCTCGATCGACATCGTGCAGGTCGAGGACGGCTGGCAGGTGCTCGAGGTCAATTCCGGGGTGATGATGGAAGCGCTCGGGAAAGTGCATCCGGAGCTGGTCCAGGCGGCGTACGGCGCCGCGCTGGACAGACTGTTCGGCGCCGGCGCCCCCTCGGGCGGGCCGGTTTCAATCGGATAATTTTCGCTGGCGCAGTCGGCAGGTCGCGATTATTCTAGGCGTCAAATTGTAAGTATACTGTCAATCTGGAGGAAGCGCGTGCGAATTGCCGTGGTCGGTGGCGGTCCTGGCGGGCTGTATTTCGCCTATCTCTGGAAGCGGCGCCATCCCGAGGCGCAGATCGAGCTGTTCGAGCAGAACGCCGCCAATGCCACCTGGGGCTTCGGCGTGGTGTTCTCCGACCAGGCGCTGGAATTCTTGCGTGCCGACGACCCCGACACGGTGGATGCTATCGCCCCGCAAATGGAGAGCTGGAAAAACATCACGCTCGATCTGCATGGACAGCGCGTCGAGATCGACGGCGTCGGCTTCTCGTCGATCGGGCGCTTGAAACTTCTTACCATCCTGCAGGCGCGCGCCCGCGCGGCCGGCGTCACCATGCGGTTCGAGACGCCGCTCCAATCCGTCGATCAATTGCAGGGCTATGACCTGGTCGTGGCCGCTGACGGACTGAACTCCCTGGTGCGGCGCGCGTTCGAGGGCGATTTCGGCTTCTCCATCTCCTACTCCAGCAACAAATTCGCCTGGTACGGCACCTCCAAGCGCTTCGAGACGCTGTCGCAGACCTTTGTGAAAACCGACCTCGGCGCCTTCAATGCGCATCATTACCGCTATGCGCCCGACATGAGCACCTTCCTGGTCGAGTGCGACCGCGCCACCTGGGACGCCTACGGTTTCGCCGACAAGAGCGTGGAGCAATCGCAGGCGATCTGCGAAGACGTGTTTGCTGCGACGCTGGACGGCCACACGCTCGTGTCCAACAAATCGGTATGGCGCAATTTCCCCTGGATCTGGAACGAGCGCTGGTGGCACCAGAACATGGTGCTGATCGGCGACGCCCTGCACACCGCGCATTTTTCCATCGGCTCCGGCACGCGGCTCGCGATCGAGGATGCCATCGCGCTGACCAAGGCGCTGGAAACCGGTGATGACATTCAAACCGGCCTCGCGCGCTACCAGGCTGAGCGGCAACCGATCGTGAAGAAGCTGGTCAAGGCGGCACGCACCAGCGCCGACTGGTATGAGCAATTCCCGGAACATATGAAGCTCGCCCCGATGGACTTCGCCTACAGCTATATCACCCGCTCCGGCCGGATCGATGATGCGCGCCTCTCCGCGATGGCCCCGCGCTTCATGGCAGCCTACGCCG
>JBLMWS010000339.1:0-2948 GCA_050257355.1 Gemmatimonas sp. | reverse complement strand
TGCCCTTTGGCCTGATCACCAGCGGCTGCGCGCTCGGGGCCATGATCGGGCTCACCGTGTACCTGCCGCTCTATTACGAGGTGGTCTACCACCTGACCGCGAGCGAAGCGGGGCTCGGGCTCATTCCGCTGGCCGCGGTCTCGACGCTGGGCGCCGCCGTTGCCGGGCGGACCATGGCGCGGGTGAAGCACTACAAGCGCGTCGCGATCGCCGGCGCGATCGTCGCCACGCTGGCCGGCAGTGCGATAACCTTCTCGACGCCGACGCTGTTCGTCCTGCTCGGATTGCTTGCGGTGTTCGGCGTCGGCCTCGGCACCGTCTTTCCGATCACCGTGGTCGCCTTGCAGAATGCGGTTCCCCGTTCTCAGGTCGGCACCATCACCGGCGCGATGAACTTCTTCCGCGCCATGATGTCGTCATTCACGGTGGCGGTCTTCTCGGCGATATTGTTGATGGCGCTGGGCGCCGACGTGTCGCTCGGCGGCGAACATGGCGGCCTGGTCGGCGCGATTTCGGCGACCGACATGGTGACCGCCTTCCGTTACGTCTTCGCCGCCGCGACTAGCATGCTCGCGCTCGCGGCCGTCTCCATGATCGCGATGGAGGAGCGGCCGCTGGCCGGTCCCGCGGTGCGGCCGGTGGAAATGGACATGGCGGAGTAGGGGGCTTAGGGCCCCGCCGCTATCAATGCTGCCGGCTTGTCCCAATCCGAAGCCGGCGTCAGAGCGTCACGCGACGCCCTTCCTCGGCCGCCCAATAGCCGGCGTAGTTCACCTTGATGGTCTCAAAGGCCAGCGCAAGGTCGGAGAGCGGCTGCCGGCCGGTCGCGATGCACTCCATGAAGTCCTGGATTTCCTGCTGGTAACCGCGCGTCCACTCCTCGTCGACGCAGACGAACTGCCAGCCGGTCTTCCGGTCGACCTTTTCGGTGACGTAGACGTTCGCGAGCTTCTCCTCGCTGGTCTGATAGCTGATCAGGTGCGTGTTCGGCGTGATATTGGCCGTCAATGAGCCGCCGCTGGTATGGACTTCGATCAGGTTGCGCACGCCGCCCATCACCATGTCGCCGGAAAAGACGCTCGCCTTGGTGCCGTCCGAGAAGGTGAGCGTGAGCGTCCCCCAATCCTCGACGTCGATCGGATTGGCTTTGATGAATGTCCGCTCGTCGGAGCGCAGGCACGCGGAGACGTTGCCGACGTCGCAGGTCACGCTCGCGACGCCGATCGCCTCGCCGCGTGCCTTCGCCTCGACGCGCTTGAGGTAGAGCACCGTCGACAACGGGTGGCATCCCATGCGAATGAGCGAGCCGCCGCCGGTCGTCGCCCACTGCGCGGCGTGGGGTGCATGCGAGCCGCTGTGGCTCTCCTCTCCCTTCATGAACAGGACCTTGTCTTTGGTCGCTTTGAGGATTTCCACGATCTTGGTCGTGGCCGGCGCGTAGATCCAATCTTCCGCATACATGAACAGCTTGCCGGTTCGCCGGATCGCCGTGCAGGTCTTTTCCATTTCCTCGAGCACGCGCTCATACATCAACGCTTTCCGCACCTGCTTGCCGATCGGCGCCTTGTCGCCTTGCCGTCCGAAATAGCCCGCGAACGGCTTTTCGCAGATGACGTGTTTGCCCGCCTGCATGGCCTCCACGATCATCGCAGCGTGCAGATATGGTGGCGTGCAGATGTCGATGACCTCGATCTCACCGTCCGCGATCAGGTCGTGAAAGCTGCGGTATACCACCGGGACCCCGTGCTTCCGGGCGAAGCCGACAACATCCTCGCCGCGGGCCGCGACCGCTTTCACTTCGATCTCCACGCCATAGACGCGGTGGAACGCATGCATGTGCAACTCGGCCACGAAGCCGCATCCCACCAGACCGACCCTGATCTTTGCCATCGCGGACGTCCCCCGATTGTTGGATGGAAGCCATTATACAGTGGCGACAAGACTGCGTCAGACGACCAATGATCGTCTTTGGTCTGCGGCTACTCAGAGACGCAGCCGTAAGAGCGACGATTGGGCGAGCACTCTCGCCAGCACGGGCATCCGAGGCGCACGAACTGCAAGCCGCCCTTTGGATATTGCTCGCGGTGTTGGAGGCGCGATTGAACATTTCACAGCCGGCGCCGGATCGCTATAATGTTTCCCGACCGCAATAGGTCAGTTGCACTACCCATTGATCCGAAAATAATTTCAAAGGGAGGCAATAATGGCTGCTACCTGGCAGATATCGGGAGATTATTTCGAGAACTGCAACTGCAGTGTGGTTTGCCCCTGCCTTGTGTCGAAATCCGCGCCGCTTACGGCAAAACCGACCGAGGGCGTATGCGACGTCGCATTGCTCTTTCACATCGACAAGGGAAGTTATGAGAGCACTGCGCTTGACGGCCTGAACGTGGCGCTCGCGGTCCATACACCAGGACCGATGGCAGAGGGGAATTGGTCGGTGGCTGCCTACATCGACGAACGCGCCAACGAAAAGCAGACGGAGGCGCTGGGCGTCATTTTCACCGGAGCGGCCGGCGGCCCCATGTCGCATTTTGCTCCGCTCATTGCGAAGAACCTCGGTGTGAAGAAGGTTCCGATTGCCTATAGCATCAAAGACAAAACACGCTCCGCCGAAATTCCGGGCATTCTGCACATGAGTGTTGATCCGCTGCCGACAGCACATCCAAGCGGGGAGATGTGGGCAAACGTCGGCCATCCGGTCAGTCCCGAAAGGCTGGCATTCGCAGTCGGGGCACCCGGAAGCACCTTTGGCGACCACGGCATGCGTTGGGATAACTCTGGCAGAAACGGTCACTACGCGCCGATCCGGTGGTCAAGCACATCCTGATGGACGCATCGGCTCTCGAAGCCGTTTTGCAACGCGACCGCGCCGTCATCATCGCGGCGCTCGGGGTGCTTACCGCACTGGCCTGGTCCGACGTGGTCTGGCTCGCCGACGATATGGC
>JBLMWS010000338.1:0-4583 GCA_050257355.1 Gemmatimonas sp. | reverse complement strand
CTGATGGATGCACTTGAAATGAAGGCCATGAGAGTAAGGATCTGCCTTCCATTGCGCATACGCCTTCTCTGCCTGCTGCTGGACACGTTCCGGAAGGAGGGCAAACGCTTTCCAGAACCGGTCGGTCGTATGAGAGATCATTTCCTCTGGATGGAAAAATCCAGGGGAGTGGTTTTTCCTGCTGCAAATTCACGGAGAGCCTCGTCAGCCAGCTCGGCAAGCTGATCCTGGGAGGCAGCAAAAGCGTCGTTCCAATCCTGTTCGTCTTTGAGCTCGTCCAGAAGAATCGTCGCATAATATTCCTGCTCTTCCGGTGGAAGTGCAGACACTGTCGCAATGACCTATTCCATCAGTTTCGTCATGGGCATGTAAATATTTCCGTATCCATTATAGCGGTTTTTTGCTTAAAGCAAAAACCACACATTTTTCGGCTCTGATTCCATCGCCTTAAGTAGCACCCTTACGGTTTATCCACCACCTCAATCCAGCATCGAGGGGCGTACGGTATGGAAAGAAAGCGGAAACGGCACTTGGCGGGATACAAGATCCCGTCTCCAAGCACCCTCATCTTGGCGAATCGCGTTTATTCCTCGTTTATTGCCGCCTCCATTTCGCTGAAGGACGGCCGGGCGTACTGCAGGGCGTAGCTGGCATTGCGATGCCCCAGCTGGCGCTGCACGGCGGCGACATTGCCGGTGCGCTGCATGATCCGTTTGCCCATGGCGTGGCGCGCCGCATGCGGGGTTTTGCCGCTCACCCCGGCGGTCTGGGCGATGGCGGTCCAGATGGAATTGAGGCTGCGGACGCTTAAGCGGCCACAGCCTTTGCCGTGGCTGGCGGCGGCGAGAAACAGTGCCGGGGATGACCGCCCGGCGGCATCGCCGGTGCGCTCGTGGGCGAGGTAATCGCCGATAGCGGCGAGGGCGGCGCGGCTGATGTGGTAGGTCTGCTGGACCCCGCCTTTTTCCGTCACCGTGAGCAGCCGGCGCTCGAAGTCCACCGCCGCCAGATTGAGGTTGCGGATCGCGGCGCGGCGCATGCCGGTGCCGAGCAGGGTATAGACGATCGCCCGGTTGCGATACGGCCGATAGCCTTTGCGTCGTGGTCGTTCGCCGCTGCCATGAGCACGGCGGTCGCGGGAGCGCCCGCCGATCTCGACCAGCAGATCGGCGGCATCGAGGAGTTGTCGCTGCTCGGCTAAGGTGAGGGCCCGTTCGAGCGCCAGCACCGTCGGCGTGCTGAGCGCAGCGAGGTTGGCGAGCGGCGCGCCGAGGGGGAACGGCCGCTGGCGGTGCACCCAGGTGGCGAAGGTCTTCAGGTGGGCGAGGATGCGATTGATCGTCGAATCCGACCAGCGGCGGGCGCCCTCTTCGCTGAGGGTGGCGCGCAGCGCATTGACGAAGGCGCGCGAGAGCCTGGGTGTCCAGGCCGGTCGCTGGCTGTGGCCGACCTCGGCTTGCATGAAGGCGAGGAAGCGGCCGACGTCGCGCCGCTGGACGGCTCTGGAGCTTTCGGCGGTGGTGACCGCGAGCTGGAAGTAGGCTTCCAACCACGCCGCCAGGTCGTCGGCCCCGGCCGCCGGGGTCGGCAGATTGTTTCGGGACCCATTTTCGGGCAGAGAAACGGGATCATTAGCCATGGGTCAGCGGTGAAAAAGGACGACGCGTCAAGCCGATCCGGTCAAGACTGATGGAAAGTATCTGGCCGAGACGGATGATGGCGGGACCGACGCTGCCTTATCCGTCAAAACAAGCCCATCAGGCAGAATTTGCGGCTTGATCCGAAATCCTATCCGGATGGCTCGGCGTAGCGACTCAAACCAACCAGCCTCCGGCAAACCCGGGGCGGTTCACTTCTTGTTCTCCTAAGGCAACCGCACCGCGCTGGCACGGATCTCCTGTTGCAGCTGTATAGGGACATGCCACCAAATCACATCGGCAGGTGGTCAGTCGATGCCTTCCGCACCATCGGCTCGCGTCACGCGCTACGGCGGTGTTTTCCAGCTTGGCATAGAATGCCGCTTCGGCTTCGGCCGGCGGGACGAAGCCGATCGGTTCGGAGCAAGCGGCGGTGGTTGAACCAATCGACCCACGTGAGCGTGGCAAGTTCGACGGCTTCGAGCGAGCGCCTTGCTGCCCTGCGCGCCGTCCTGCTGATGTGACGCGAACCGCCCTGACAGGAAACGGACACAGCCAAAGACCAGCATGCCGTCCGCGAGCACCGCGGCCAACAGTGTCAAACGACATCCGGAACTGGTCCCCTGGCGACACGAAGAACTGATCCCCTGCTGGTCGACTGTGTCTGTGTGACCGGTGTGAGGGCTTGTCCCGGCAGTCCATAGGAGGGACCCGCGCGGAGCGCAGCGGCCATCGGGCGGCCGGCGGAGCGGAGCGCGGGAGGTTCCTGTGGACCCGCCGGGGCAAGCCCGCCTCATACGAGCCGCTCCTGGTGCAGCTGCGTCGTTTTGATGAGGCCGGCGCGGCGTTTTTCGCGCAGGCGGTAGCTGTCGCCGCGGATGGTGATGACCTGGCTATGATGCAGCAGGCGATCGAGGATCGCGGTGGCCACCACCGGATCGCCGAACACCGTGCCCCATTCGCCGATCGAGCGGTTGGAGGTGATCAGCATGCTGCCGCGTTCGTAGCGGCGCGAGACGAGCTGGAAGAACAGGTGCGCGGCGTTGGGCTCGAACGGCAGGTAGCCGAGCTCGTCGACGATCAAGAGCTTGGGCTTGGCGTAGAAGCCGAGCCGCTCCTCGAGGCGGCCCTCGGCATGTGCCTTGGCCAATGCCGCGACCAGCGCCGGCGCCGTGACGAACAGCACCGAGTAACCCTCGCGGATCGCGGTGCGGCCGAGCGCGATGGCGAGATGCGTCTTGCCGACCCCCGGCGGACCGAGGAGAAGCAGCGCTTCGCCATGTGCGACCCAGCGGCAGGCCGCCAACTCGCGGACCTGCCGCGGATCGAGCGAGGGCTGAGCGGCAAAGTCGAAGCCGTCGAGGTCGCGCACGTAGGGAAAGTGAGCGATCTTCACCGCCATCTCGATGCGCCGCTCGTCCTTGCGCGCAATCTCACGCTCGCACAAGAAGGCCAGCGCCTCGCGCAAACTCAGCTCGCGTCGCGCCGCCTCGTCGATGAGGTTGTCGAGCTGGTCGCGGACGGCGGTCAGCTTCAGTCGGCTCAGCCAGGCAAGGAGCATCTCGTGATCGACGCTCATCGCCAGCCTCCGCCGGCGACCCGCTCATACTCGGCCAACGGCCGCAGCAATGCCGGTGTCGTTGCAGCGGATGGCTCGGCCGCGGCAACCGGCCGCGCAGCGCCGGCGACGCCGTGGAAGTGCGCCGCATCGACGATCCGCTGCCGTCGGCCGGTCGTCTCGGCATGGGCCGCGACTTCCTGACCGGCATGGTGGATCCGGACGCGGCCGTCAGCCACCACCACCTGCACGCTCTCACCAATCAGCCGCCACGGGACGCTGTAGCTGTTGCCATCAAGCTCGACCGCGCAGTCCGCCTGCACCCGACGCACCAGCTCGCGGACCTGCCGGAAGGGCGGCCGGCCATCGATCGGCGTGAGCGCTGCCGCCTCGTCGCGCTCGAACCGGAGCCGCGGCGCCTCGCCGGTCGTGCCGTGGTCGCGGACATCGGCGATCTCGCGCATCCACCAGAGCAGATGCGCCTCCATCGCCGGCCAGCTGGCGAAGCCGTGGCCGGCGATGGCGTTGTGCTTGACGTAGCCGACGCCGCGCTCGTCCTTGCCCTTGGTGCGCGCCCGATACGGCGCGCAGGCCCGCGGCCGGACGCCCCAGTACCGCGCAAAGGCGTGCAGGCGCTCGTTGAACCGCACCTCGCGGGTCGCCCGGTCGTGATGGTCGACCAGCGCCCGGGCATTGTCGAGCAGGACCTCCTGCGGCACGCCACCGAAGTGCCGGAAGGCTCCTTCCAGCCCATCGAACCAAGCCGATTGCCGCTCGTGCCGGAAGGCCCTGACAAAGACCCGCCGGGAGTAGCCGAGCGTTGCCACGAACAGGTAGACCCGCACCGCCTCTTCGCCGATCGAAACCCGCATCTCGCCGAAGTCGATTTGCAGCTGCTGTCCTGGCGGCGTCTCAAACCGCACGCAGGCCCGCGCCTCGGCGCGGAGCGCCTGCCGCAGCGGCGCCACGGCACGCTCGATCGTGCGCAAGCTGACCGTGATGCCGCGCTCGCGGGCAAGATCCTGCCGCACCACGTCGGCATTGCCGCGGTGCCGCCGGAACCGCTCGGCCAGCCAGCCCTCCAGCCCGTCAAGTGCCTTCGGGTGCCGCGGCTTCCGATAGGCCACCCAACCATTCGCCTCGATGTACCGCTTCACCGTCGTGCGGCTACAGCCCAACTCGGTGGCAATCCGCTTCGTCCCCCAGCCCATCTCGTGCAGCCGAACCATCGCCGAAACCTCGTCCGGCATCAGCATGACATCCCCCCGCGGAGCCAAATCCCGCGGACATCCTTGCCCCTTTCCCGACATCCCCTCGAACCCTCCTCCTTTCGTAAGGGGGCCACTTCTTCATGTCGTCAGGGGGCCAGTTTTCCATGTCGCCCGATA
>JBLMWS010000337.1:0-5873 GCA_050257355.1 Gemmatimonas sp. | reverse complement strand
TCAGCGGGTCCCAGGTTCGAGCCCTGGTGCCAGTCCGTATAGGCGCGCCCATAAGAGTGGCGCTTATGAGAGGATGCACGAATCGGATCTACTTTAGTGAAGCGTTTTAAGTTAATGCGAGAAACCAAAAGAAATGCTACTCAAGCGCGTCTGCACTTCAGCCACGATGCCCACGCGGGCATTCGAGTGCTGCAGGTACAATTGGGGCTGCTCGTCCAGCTTCTCGGTGTCCTTCCAGTTCGAGGAGGTCGTTAACCAGTCCAGTGAGCCGCCCTGACACGACGCGGAACGGCAGTCACCCGCAGCAGCGCGGTGACAGCCAAAAAAAAATCAAAACAACGTCTAGGAGGAGACCATCATGCGAAGTCTTGCTGTAGTTGCGCTGTTGTCAGCCGGGGCCGTTTTTGCCGTACCGGCACAGGCCGAGCCTCTGAAAATCGGAATTATCGAGAGCCTCTCGGGGCCGCAGACCTCGACCGGCCGGCTCTTTGCCGCCGCCACCGAATACGGCGTCGGCCTCATCAACGCCAAAGGCGGCTTCAACGGCGCGCCGGTCCAGGTCGTCAAATACGACAATGCCGGCGGCGCCCCCGAAGCAGCCGACAAATTCAAGCAGGCGGTCGCCGACGGCGTGAAAATTATCGTGCAGGGAGCGTCCTCGGCGATTGCCGGTCAGCTCACCGAAGACGTGCGCAAGTACAATCTGCGCAATCCGGGCAAGGAGGTCATGTACATCAACGTCGGCGCCGAGGCGATGGAACTGACCGGCGACAAGTGCAACTTCTACCATTTCCGCTACACCACGTCGGCGCCGATGCGTGTCAACGCGCTGGTCAACGCCATGAAGGCCGCCGGCGACCTCGGCACTAAGGTCTATTCGATCAACCAGAACTACTCCTGGGGCAAGGACATGCAGGATGCCACCGATGCCGCCGCCTCGATCGGCGGCTACAAGGTGGTCGAGAAGGTCCTGCATGACGTCAACAAGATCCAGGACTTCTCTCCGTACGTGGCCAAGATCAAAGCCGCCAATCCGGATACCGTAATCACCGGCAACTGGTCGAATGACCTGCTGCTGCTAATGAAGGCCGCGCACGATGCCGGCCTCAAGGTGCGCTTCGCCACGGCCTTCCTCGACCAGCCCGGCAACATCGCCAATGCCGGCGACGTCGCGATCGGCAGCTACATCGCCAACAGCTACGACATCGACGACAGCGATGTCGACTTCGCCAATAAGTACAAGGCGGCGGTTGGCCATTACCCGGTCTTCATCGAGCCGCAGACCGCCTTTGCCATCGGCGCGCTGCAGTTGGCGCTGGGAAAAGTGAATTTCAAAGGCGGCGCGATCAACGCCACCGAAATCGCCAAGGCGCTCGAAAACGTCACTTATATGAGCCCGGTCGGCCCGATCTCGGTGCGCAAGGAGGACCACCAGACCATCCGTCCGGTTGTGGTCGCCAAGGTCGTGAGGAACGCCAAGTATCCGGTCGACAACACCGATCTCGGCTTCAAACAGATCTCGGTGGTCAAGGGCCCCGACGCGATCTATCCGGTGCAGGCATCCTGCAAGATGAACCGGCCAAGCTGACACCGACAGGCGTCATATCCGGTCTGGATCGCGCCGCGTGCGCGGTCCAGACTGGGTGCGCCCCGCTCGGTTAAGCGTCGGCATCTGCTTCCGGAGATCTTGGGATGGAATTTGCCATCATTTCCGCCCTCAACGGCGTGATCTACGGCTTGCTGCTGTTCATGGTCTCCGCAGGCCTGACCTTGATCTTCGGCATGATGGGCGTGCTCAATTTCGCGCACGCCTCGTTTTATATGCTGGGCGCTTACGTCGGCTATGCGGTGTCTTCGCATTTTAATTTCTGGGCTGGCCTGCTGGTCGCCCCGCTGGTCGTCGGCGGCATCGGCATGCTGGTCGAGCGCTACCTGCTGCGCCGAATCCTTTCTTTCGGCCATGCTCATCAACTGCTGCTGACCTTCGGGCTGGCGCTGATCTTCGAGGAATTGATCAAGCTGTTCTTCGGCGATTTCCCGGTCAACTACCAGATGCCGGAGAATCTGCGCTTTGCCGCTTTCACCGTGTTCGGCACCGATTACCCGTTCTACCGTCTGTTCATCGGCGCGGTCGCGGTCATCATGTTCGTCGCCCTCTATGTCCTGCTGTCGCGCACGCGCATCGGCATCGTGGTGCGCGCCGCCGAGCGCCTGCCGGCCATGGCCGAAGCGCTTGGCCACGACGTTCCGTTGGTCTTCACCAGCGTGTTCGGCGTCGGCGCGGCGCTCGCCGGGCTGGCCGGTGGGGTCGCCGGCGCGTTCTTTCCGACGAACCCCAACATGGCCCTCGACATGGGGATTATCGTGTTCGTCGTGGTGGTGGTCGGTGGCCTCGGCTCGCTCAAGGGCTCGCTGCTCGCCTCGTTGTTGATCGGGCTGTTTTCGTCCTTCGCCGTCGGCATCGACTGGTCGCTGGCAAGCTTATTCGACCTGGTCGGCCTTGGCGCCTGGGCGCGGAGCGTGGGCGGCCTGTTGACCATGACCGTCTCGTCGATCAGCGGCACCATACCGTTTCTTTTGATGCTCATCGTGTTGCTGGTGCGTCCGGCCGGCCTCATGGGCGAACGCAATTGAGGAAGCCTTCGGCCGTGCGAACGCCGCTCCTCATCGTTGTCGTTCTGCTGCTGCTCATGGGCGTGCCGCCATTTCTCGCGCTCGGCCTGCAGAATGCCCTGATCAATGTCTTGATCGCGGGCCTGTTTGCGCTCGCCTTCAACCTTTTGGTCGGCCAGGCCGGCCTGCTGTCGTTCGGGCATTCCGCCTATTTCGGTATCGGCGCCTTTGCCACCCTGCATCTGATGCGGGCGGTCGAGCACGGCTTTAGTTTCGCCACTCCGCTGCTGCCGCTCGCCGGAGCAGGCGCTGGTCTCGCGGTCGGCGTTGTCGCCGGATTTTTCGCGACCATGCGCTCGGGCGTCTATTTCGCGCTGGTGACGCTCGCGATCGCCGAACTGTTCCACTCGCTTGCGCCGCAATGGCAGGGCATGTTCGGCGGCGAAGCGGGCCTATCGTCGATGCGCATGCCCTGGTCCGGAGTAACCTTCGGCTCGACCCTGCAGGTCTATTATCTGACGCTCGCCTGGGTGGCCATGTCGGTCTGGGTGCTGTGGGCCTATACCCGGACCCCGTTCGGACGCCTGACGCTCGCCTTGCGCGACAACGAGCAGCGCGTGCGCTTCCTGGGCTACGACGCCCACGCCACCAAGGTGATCGTGTTCGCTATTTCCGCGATGTTTTCCGGCGTTGCCGGGTCGCTGCAAGCGATCTCCAACGAGACCGCCAACTACTCGCTGTTCTCGGCTCATGTCTCGGCTCAGGTGGTGCTGCACACATTCGTCGGCGGTTCGACGATCTTCTTCGGACCCGCTTTGGGCGCCGCCGTGTTCACGTTGTTCGCCCAATTGATCTCCGACGTGACCCGGTCGTGGCAGCTCTATCAGGGCGAGATCTTCGTGCTGATCATGCTGTTTGCGCCGGACGGCATCGGCGGCATCGTCCAGCACCATATGCGCCATTGGCCGCAATTGGACTGGTCGCGGCTCGCAGTGCCTTATGCCCGCGGCGGTTTGGGCGGGGCGCTGGTGGCGGCCGCGGCCGTGTTCCTGACCGAATCCTTAAGCGTCCTGTTTGGTGAAGGCTACGCCCTGATACGCAAGAAGGCCGGCGGCGCTTTTCCGCCGTTCGACGCGTTCGGAACACATTGGAGCCCGATCGGCCCTGTCACCTGGTTGGTGCCGCTGGCGCTGTTTCTAGCCGGGCTATATCTGCTGATGCGCGCCCGGCACGACATCGCGGCGGTATGGGACGCCATCCGCAGCACGCCGTCCGGCCAAGCACCCGACGACGCGCCGGACGCATCGGCACAGCCCGCACCAAGCAACTCGGTTTGACGCCATGAGCACGCCCCAGACGTCTCTTCAGCTCATCGACGTGGCCAAATCCTTCGACGCGATCGAGGTGATCCGCGGCGTCAACCTCGAAGTCCTGGCCGGCGAACGGCACGCGGTGATCGGGCCGAACGGCGCCGGCAAGTCAACTTTGTTCAACCTGGTGTCCGGCATGTTTCCGCTCTCGGCCGGCGAAATCCGGCTGCGCGGGCGCAATATTACCGGGCTGCCGCCGCATCGGATCAATCGCAGCGGCCTCGCGCGCTCGTTCCAGATCACCAACATTTTCCATCGAATGAGCGTGTTTGAGAATCTGCGCATCGGCGTGATGGCGCGCCATGGCGTGCGTTGCGGCCTGTTCCGGCCGGTCGCCGGGATGTGCGGCATCAACGACCAGACGCGCGAAATTCTTAAGCTGGTCCGCCTCGAAGCACGGGCCGACCACATGGCCGGCGATCTCACTTATTCCGAGCAGCGTGCGCTCGAGATCGGCATGACGCTCACCACCGGTGCCGACGTCATCCTGCTCGACGAGCCGACCGCGGGCATGTCGCGCGAGGAGACCGCCCGCGCCGTCGAGCTGATCCGCGAGGTCACCAAGGGCAAGACGTTACTGATGGTCGAGCACGATATGAGCGTGGTGTTCAGCCTGTGCGATCGCGTCTCGGTGCTAGTCTACGGCCAGATCCTGGCGACCGACACGCCCGAGCGCATCAGCGCCAACCGCGAGGTCCAGCAGGCCTATCTCGGCGAGGAGGCGGCGCCATGAGCCTGCTCGAGGTCTGCGGCCTGCACGCGCATTATGGCAAAAGCCATATCCTGCACGGCGTCGACCTGACCCTTCCGGATGCGACAATCGTCTCCCTGCTCGGGCGCAACGGTTCGGGCCGCTCGACCACCCTCAAGGCGATCATGGGGCTGGTGCCGCCCTCGGCCGGCTCGGTGTGTCTGGCCGGGCGCGATCTCGCCGGCCGCCGCCCCTTCGACATCTGCCGCCAGGGCATCGGTTTCGTGCCCGAGGAGCGACTGGTGTTCCCCAACCTGACGGTCGAGGAAAACATGGTGATGGGCATGCAGAAGCCGGCACCCGGCGTGCCCGCCTGGACCATCGCCGAAATGTACGACTATTTCCCGCGCCTCAAGGAACGCCGCGCGATCCGGGCGGGCTATCTGTCGGGCGGCGAACAGCAGATGCTGACGATCTGCCGCTCGCTGCTCGGCAATCCACGTGTGCTGCTGATTGACGAACCGACCGAAGGTTTGGCGCCCAAGATCGTCGAAGTCGTGATGGAAGTTATTCTCGATATCGGCCGCCGTGGCGTCTCGGTGGTGTTGGTCGAGCAGAAGCTGACCATCGCGCTCAAGGTCGCCAGCCAAGTGATGGTCATGGGACACGGCGAGATCGTGTTCTGCGGTACCCCTGCCGAATTGGCCAGTCATCCCGAAGTGCGACGCAATTGGCTGGAAGTGGCGTGACATGACAGGGCGAGCCAATGCGGCGTCGGTGGTCCCAACCTCAAGCGAAAAGCCGGTGTCGCTTCCGAAAGCTAGATTCGTGCGTATCGCCCCCAACCGGCCGATTAGAGAAGCGGACATCAGGAGACCGCCGCTCGAAGGCATATTCAGCCTTTTTCGGTGTTATAGTTTAAGCAACGTGTGGCCCTCGGGGATGGCACGGCAGGTTCGTGAAAACCGTGACGGAGCCGCTGTTCACCACCATCAAGCGATACGTCGACCAGATGATGTTTGAGGGCTTTGGGCTAATTCACGCCCGTGGCTTTGTCCAAATTGCATGTATGCTGTTTGGGGGGAAACGGCGATGGTCAATATAGATATTGAAGTCGCCGTTATTGGCGGCGGCATTGGTGGCTTGGCGGCGGCGATAAGCCTTCTTCAGGCTGGTTTCGATGTTCGTGTCTATGAGCA
>JBLMWS010000336.1:0-6508 GCA_050257355.1 Gemmatimonas sp. | reverse complement strand
CCCGAGGGCTGGATCGTGACCGGCTATCCCTGGTACGACGTCAAGATCCCGGAGCATGCGGCGTTCCTGAAGGCTTATCAGGCGAAGTACCATGATTACCCGCGGCTCGGCTCCGTCGTCGGTTACGAGACCATCAAAGCCGCCGCAGCGATCCTCGCCAAGGCCGGTTCGACCGATCCGGATAAGCTGATCGCGGCGGCCGAAGGCTTGTCGGTGTCCTCGCCGTTCGGCGAGATCACCTTCCGCAAGATCGACCATCAGTCGACGCTCGGCACCTTCGTCGGCAAGACCGCGCTCAAGGACGGCAAGGGCGTGATGGTGGATTCGGTCTATCGCAATGGCGCCGACTATCTGCCGAGCGATGCCGAAGTCGAGAAGATGCGCCCGAAGCAGTGACGTTTTTCCCGCCCTCTCCCCGCGTGCGGGGAGAGGGCAGGGTGAGGGGCTCCACGATCGGTAGCCGGAGAGTCCCCTTCATCCGGACTACATCTCCGACGCAATCTCACCTCTCCCGCAAGCGAGGCGAGGCGGCTCGAACCAGGATATTCGGATCGCTCATGGCCTTTTATTTCGTTCAGTTCCTGACCGGGCTTGCCAGTGCGGCGTCGCTGTTCCTGGTGGCCTCGGGGCTGTCGATCATTTTTGGCGTGACGCGGATCGTGAACTTTGCGCACGGCGCCTTCTATATGTTGGGCGCTTATCTCGCCTTTACGCTGACCGAACGCTTCGCGGGTGCGCTCGGCTTTTGGGGTGGGATCGCTGCTGCCGCGCTTGCGGTTGCCGTTATCGGCGCCGCGATCGAGATGTTGCTGCTGCGGCGGATCTATCATGCGCCGGAATTGTTCCAGCTGCTCGCGACCTTCGGCCTGACCCTGATGGTCGAAGATCTCGTCGTGCTGATCTGGGGGCCGAGCGATCTGCTCGGCCGCCGCGCGCCCGGGTTGAAGGGCGCGGTAGATTTCTTCGGCCAGAACGTGCCGAGTTATGACCTGTTTCTGATCGTGCTTGGTCCCGCCGTGCTCGGCATTCTCTGGATGCTGTTCCAGCGTACCCGCTGGGGCATTCTGGTGCGCGCCGCCACTCAGGATCGCGACATGGTGGCCGCGCTAGGCGTCAATCAGAAGTGGCTGTTCACGAGCGTATTCGCCGTGGGCGTCTTCCTGGCGGCACTCGGCGGGGCCCTGCAGATCCCGCGCGATGCGGTGAACCACGCTATGGACTTGCGGGTCATTGTCGACGTATTCGTTGTCGTGGTGATCGGCGGGCTCGGCAGCATTCTCGGCGCCTTTGTCGCCGCAGTCCTGGTTTCGGAGCTCAACGCCTTCGGCATCCTGATCTTCCCCAAGATCTCGATCATCCTGGTGTTCCTGGTGATGGCTGGGGTGCTGATCGTCCGGCCGTGGGGGCTGTTCGGCAAGCGCGAGGTGCCGGCACGCCGCACGCCGGGCTTGACGGTTCATCCCTGGCGGCCCCTGACCTCCGGCGAGCGGTTTGCCGCCTGCCTTGTGCTTCTCCTCGCGGCCGCGTTGCCGTTCGTTGCCGGCAATTATGCCATCAGCGTGGGCTCCGAGATCGCGATCTTCGTGATCTTCGCGATCAGTCTGCATTTTCTCATGGCCGTCGGCGGGCTGGCCTCGTTCGGACACGCCGCCTATTTCGGGCTCGGCGCCTACGGCGTAGCGTTCCTTGCCAAGATGGTGGGCCTTCCGATGATCGCCTGCCTGTTGTTGGGACCGTTGCTCGGCAGCGTCGGCGCCGTCGTGTTCGGCTTCTTCGCCGTGCAATTGTCAGGCGTCTATTTTGCCATGCTGACGCTCGCATTTGCGCAGATCGTATGGTCGATTGCGTTCCAATGGGTCGAGGTCACCGGCGGCGACAATGGCATACTGGGCGTGTGGCCGGAGCGCTGGGCGGCAAGTCCGTCGCATTTCTATTGGCTCGTGCTCGGCGTCGCGGCGCTCGCAGCCGTGGTCTTGCGTGTTCTCGTATTCTCTCCGTTCGGCTTCGCGCTGCGGGCGATGCGCGACTCGCCGCTGCGAAGCGAGGCGATTGGCATCAACGGCAAGCGCATCCAGTGGACGGCCTTTGTGATTGCGGGCACGCTCGCCGGCGTTGCCGGCGCGCTGTTCGCCTACCTGAAGGGTAGTGTCTTTCCCGACAATCTCGGCATCCCGCTCTCGGTCGATGCGCTGGTGATGGTGCTGCTCGGTGGCGTCGAGACGGTGTCCGGCGGCATCGTCGGTGCCGTCGTCTACAAGGCGCTCAACATCTGGCTGGTCAGCCAGACCGATCTCTCCAAGCTCGTGCTCGGGGCGTTCATCGTGCTGATCGTAGTGGCCTTCCCCAAGGGCATCGTCGGGACGCTGGACTTGATCCGCCACCGGCGTGGCGGCGGCACACCGAATACTACGCTTCTCGCGTCACGGATCGAGACCGCGGAATGAGCGCCATGCCCACATTGCTGTCGGTCGAGGGGCTCACCAAATCCTACGGCGGCGTGCACGCGGTGCGCGGCGTGTCGTTCGCGCTGGCAGCGGGCGAGATCCTGGCGCTGATCGGCCCGAACGGCGCCGGAAAGAGCACCTGCTTCGACATGCTCAACGGCCAGATTTCGCCCGACGCAGGCCGCATCCGTCTACTGGGCGAGGACACTACGGGCGAGCCGCCGCGCGCGATCTGGCGTCTTGGCGTCGGGCGTACCTTCCAGATCACGGCGACTTTCTCGACCATGACGGTGCGCGAAAACGTTCAGGTCGCGCTGGTTTCGCACGGCCGCCACCTTTTCAATTTCTGGACTGCAACGCAGAGCCGCGCCAGGGACGAGGCGGGGAGCTTGCTGGAACTGGTGGGCATGGGCGGCTATGCCGACCGGCCCTGCGGCGAGCTCGCCTATGGCGACCTCAAGCGGTTGGAGCTTGCGATCGCGCTCGCCAACAAGCCGAAGCTTCTGTTGATGGATGAGCCGACCGCCGGCATGGCGCCACGCGAACGTGTCGAATTGATGCGGCTCACAGCGCGCATCGCGCGCGAACAATCGATCGGCGTGCTCTTCACCGAGCACGACATGGATGTTGTGTTCGAGCATGCCGACCGCATCCTGGTGCTCAATCGCGGCACCCTGATTGCCCAAGGCTCGCCTGCCGAAGTGCGCGCCGACAGTCAGGTGCAGGCGATTTATCTCGGCGAGGGCCTGCTTTACGATGCACGTCACCGCGAGGGGGCGTCGGCATGAAGCTTTCGGTGCAAGGCCTCAACAGCTATTACGGTCCGGCGCATATTCTGTTCGATATCGCGCTCGACGTCGGCGCCGGCGAGGTGGTGGCGCTGCTCGGGCGCAACGGCGCCGGCAAGTCCACCACGTTCCGCTCCATCGTCGGCCTCGTCGCCCAGCGCTCCGGGCGCGTCGAGTTCGAGGGTCGCGACGTCTCGAACAGCCCGACGCATGAGATCGTGCGCGGCGGATTGGGCTATGTGCCGGAGGAGCGGCGCATCTTCACCGATCTGACCGTCGAGGAAAATCTCGAGGTCGGCCGGCAGCCGAAGCGGGCGAACGCGCCGTATTGGACGCGCGAAAAGCTGTTCGCGCTGTTTCCCAATCTCGGCGAGATGCGTCATCGGGCTGGTGGCCGCATGAGCGGCGGCGAGCAGCAGATGCTGACGATCGCGCGTACGCTGATGGGAAATCCATCTCTGGTTCTGCTCGACGAGCCGTCGGAGGGCCTGTCGCCGAAGATCGTCGAGCAGATGGTCGAGGCGATCAAGACCATGAAGCAGGAAGGGGTCAGCATGATCGTATCGGAGCAGAACCTGCATTTTGCGCGGCTGATCTCCGATCGCGCCTATATCATCGAGCGCGGCCGCATCTGCTTTGGCGGCACGATGAGCGAACTCGACGCGCGGCCAGATATCCGCGACGCGCATCTGTCGTTGTAATCGGCGGCTGTTGAGAGGGCAGGCAAGCGATGGCCAAGGGTGCAGCGACGAAGAGGAGTGCCAAACCAGCGCGGCCCAACTACCTTCTCGACGAGCAGATCGGCTTCATCCTGCGTCAGGTCTCGCAGCGTCATACCGCGATCTTCGCGCGCGACATCGGCACAAACTTGACGCCGACGCAGTGGGCGGCGCTTTCAAAGCTCGCCGAAACCGGGCCGTGCTCGCAGAATCAGTTGGGGCGGTTGACGGCCATGGACGTCGCGACCATCAAAGGCGTGATCGATCGGCTGACCGCGCGCGGATTGACCGAAACCGGCTCCGATCCCGAAGACGGCCGCAGGCTGCTCGTCAGTCTGACGCGCGCGGGCCAGCAATTGGCCGAGAAACTCGCGGCGAATGCGCTCGCGATCTCGAAGGAGACGCTGGCGCCGCTCGATGCCAGGGAACGCGAGACGCTGTTCGCGTTGTTGAACAAGCTCCGGTGAGCCATACGCACGCTCGTTCCGGAGCCACGCGTCAGCGTCGAACCCGGAATCTCGACATTGGCTTGCGTGCGCCCCAAGATCGAGATTTCGGGTTCAGCCCTGCGAGCTGCCCCGGAATGACGGAAGTCGAGGCGGCGATCCTTCGGGAAGCGCGTCGACGCAATGTCTTCATACCGGCTGATATCACTTGCCCACGATCTCCGGCACCTTGGTCGCCGGCGGCGTATTGCGGCTGCGCTGGGTGCGGACGATGCCGTCGATGATGGTCATGCCGACGCCGGGGAGATCGCCAAGCTGGACACTCTCCAGGAGAGTCTTGCCGGGCGAGTGCTGGGCCTTGTCCATCAGCACGAAATCAGCCGCGCGCCCGACCTCGATCAAGCCGCAGTCGAGCTGACGCATGCGTGCGGTGTTGCCGGTGGCGAAGCAGAAGGCGACCTCGGCCGGCACCTCGCCCAGCGACGACAGCATCGACACCATGCGCAGGATGCCGAGCGGCTGCACGCCGGAGCCCGCCGGCGCGTCGGTGCCGAGAATGATGCGCGACAGGTCGCCCATTTCGCGCGCCGTTCGCAGCGTGAACAGCGCGGAGCGTTCGTTGCCGTTGTGAACCAGTTCAAGGCCGCGCTTGCAGCCCTCGCAGATGCAGCGGATCTGGTCATCGGGCAACGCCGTATGGCCGCCATTGATGTGACCGACCACGTCGGTGTCGGCCTCCAGCACCACGTCCTTGTCGATCAGGCCGGAGCCCGGGATCGACGGACCGCCGGTATGGATGGTCGACTGGATGCCGTATTTGCGTGCCCAGCCGACCATTTTCCGTGCGGTCGGCCCATCCTTGACACCGCCGAGACCCACTTCGCCCAGCAGCTTGACGCCGGCTGCGGCGAGCTCCTTGAAATCGTCCTCGACCATCTCGCATTCGATCACCGGTGCGCCGGCATGTACCTTCACGCCGCCGGGGCGCAGCGTCCAGAACGCGCGCTGCGCGAAGATCGCCATCGCCTTCAGCCCGACCACGTCGCGCGGACGGCCCGGCATGTGCACCTCGCCGGCGGAGATCATGGTGGTCACTCCGCCATGCAGAAAGCTGTCGATCCAGCCAATTTGATTTTGCCGCGGCGTCCAGTCGCCCGCGACGGGGTGCACATGGCTGTCGATCAGGCCGGGCGCAACCGTCGTGCCGTTGGCATCCACAATGGTCGTGGCGCCCGCGATATCGACGTCCTTGAGGCGGCCGATGGCAGTGATCGTGCCGTTCTCGGCGACGATGGTGTCGGCGTCCAGAATCGGCCTTTCCAGCGCGCCCGACAACATGAGCCCGATGTTGCGTATGACCAGCTTGCTCGGGCCGGTGGCTTGGGGCGCATCATGGGCCATGGCGTCTCGTTCCTTCTCTGACCTTGATCTGCTGATTTTGAGCCCGGCTTGACGCAAGGATCAAGTCGGATTATTCATTTGTATACTAACGATCGTATACGAATGGATCGCCGGGTCAATCGAGCTTTTGTTCGAACATGATCTCTCTGGAACGCCGTCACGCACGTCGCGCCAACACGGCCCTGCGAGTCCGGATCACACCTCGGCCACGCGCGGAAAGAGCGGGATGAGCAACTTCAACCAGGAAAGCGTGCTGAGCGTCCATCACTGGACCGACAATCTCTTCAGCTTCACCACGACACGGAATCCCTCGTTCCGCTTTCGCAGCGGCGAGTTCACCATGATCGGGCTTCGCGTCGACGGCAGACCGCTGCTGCGCGCCTACAGCGTCGCCAGCGCCCATTACGAGGACCAGCTGGAATTTTTCTCCATCAAGGTGCCGGACGGTCCGCTCACCTCGCGCCTGCAGCACCTCAAGGAAGGCGACGAGATCATCGTCAGCCGCAAGGCCACGGGCACGCTCGTCATCGACAACCTCCGAGACGGCCGCAACCTTTATCTGATCGGCACCGGTACGGGGCTGGCGCCGTTCCTGAGCGTGATCAAGGATCCGGAAGTCTATGATCGCTTCGAGAAGGTGATTTTGCTGCACGGCTGCCGCCGCGTCAAAGAGCTCGCCTATGGCGAAATGATCACGGAAAGGCTGCCGA
>JBLMWS010000335.1:0-5766 GCA_050257355.1 Gemmatimonas sp. | reverse complement strand
GGGGCGCCCGGGGAACCGGGGCGCGTCGGGCCGCGCCTCGGAAGGAATGGCATGAAAATCCTGACCGGAAACAGCAATCGGCCGCTGGCCGAGGCGATATCCGCGTACCTCCATCTGCCGCTCACCCAGGCCAGCATCCGGCGCTTCTCCGACATGGAGGTGTTCGTCGAGATCCAGGAGAACGTCCGCGGTTCGGACGTCTACATCCTGCAGTCGACCTCCTATCCCGCCAATGACCATCTGATGGAGCTTCTGATCATCACCGACGCGCTGCGCCGGGCCTCGGCCCGCCGCATTACCGCGGTGGTGCCCTATTTCGGCTATGCCAGGCAGGACCGCAAATCGGGATCGCGCACGCCAATCTCCGCGAAGCTGGTGGCGAACCTCATCGCTCATGCCGGGGCCGACCGCGTGATGACGCTCGACCTGCATGCCCAACAGATCCAGGGCTTTTTCGACATCCCGACCGACAATCTGTACGCCGCGCCGGTGATGGTGCGCGACATCAAAGATCGGTTCGAGCTCGAGAACGTCATGGTGGTCTCGCCCGACGTCGGCGGCGTCGGACGCGCGCGCGGGCTTGCCAAGCGTATCAACACCCCGCTCGCCATCATCGACAAACGCCGCGAGCGCCCCGGTGAATCCGAGGTCATGAACGTGATCGGCGAGGTCGCCGGCTATACCTGCATCCTGGTCGACGACATCGTGGATTCCGGCGGCACGCTGGTGAATGCGGCCGACGCGCTGCTCGCTCACGGCGCCAAGGACGTCTACGCCTACATCACCCACGGCGTGCTGTCGGGCGGCGCGGTTACGCGCGTGACCTCCTCGCGGCTGAAGGAGCTCGTCATCACCGACTCGATCCAGCCGACCGAAGCGGTGCGCAAGGCGCCGAACATCCGCACGCTCCCGATCGCCCCGCTGATCGCCGAAGCCATCGGCCGCACCGCGGCGGAAGAATCGGTGTCGAGCTTGTTCGACTAAGTCCTGCATCTCACTGCCAAACAGAAACTCCGTCATTCCGGGATGGTGCGTCAGCACCAGACCTCAGATGCGCAATTGCGCATCGGGAAATCTCGAGATTCCGGGTTCGATGCTTCGCATCGCCCCGGAATGACCAACAGGCATAACATACTGTTGCGTTCTCGCTGCGCCGAGCGTCCGAGTTGCGCGCGCCCGACGCGTCCGCCGACAGGCGTGCGTCAGTTCTGGACGACCGCCGTCTTGTCGAGCGCAGCACGGATCCCCCGTGCCAGCTTCAGCGCATCGTCATTGGCCCAGAAATGAATGAAGAACATCCGCGGCTGCTCGTCGAGCATGTGGCTATGGATTGCCGTCACCTCGATGTCGCCGGCACGCAGGGCGCGGATGAGCGGATTGACCTCCCTGCCCGTGACGAGGAAGTCACCGGTGATGGCCGCCTTGCCATTTCCGGTCGGCTGGAAGTTGATGCCGTTGGCGCCTCCCATCGCGGCGGTCACCGTCATGCCGCCTTCGGTCGCCGGATTCTGGCGCGGAATGCCGAACTGATAGACGCCGCCGACGGCCTTGCCTTTCGCCCGCATGATCTCGTCGAGCTTCGCAGTATCCAGTTCGATGGTTGGCGGCGCCACGGCGGTCGTTGCAGGCGGATTGAACGGCGTCTTGCTCGCCGTTGCCAGCGCCTGGTGGATGGCGGCGGCCATTCGCTCGGGATCGCCGCGTCCCATGATGTGCATGTAGAACGTCGCCGGCGACGCGCGCAGGATGTGGTTATGGATCGCGGTAATATCCAAGCCGCTGTCCAGGAGTTTCGTCATCACCGGCGTAATCTCGTTCTCGAGGAGAACGACATCGCCCATGACCATCGCCCGGTCGTGCATCGGAGCGAACGCCACCCAGCCGCCAAGCGCCAGCGCCGGCTTGATCTGAACGCCATCCAAGATCACGTGCAGGTCGGAGCGCGGCAGGCCGTAGCGATGGACGTCGCCGCTGACGACGGCGGTCTTGCCGAGCGCGGCGTCCACCTTCTTCCAGTCGATCGATTGTGCGTCCGCCAGACGCGGCGAAAGCACCGCAACAGCCAATACGGCACAGATTATTGTCCTGATCATTGCTTCTCTCCTCAATTGGTTCGGCGTCGGTCCAGACAGATTCCGGGGTTGACGAAGATCGCGGACACTCACGATCGCTACCGCAACTCCTTGATCTGCCCGCCGCTATCGACGAGGAGCCGCACGTCCTTGCCGTCTTTCACCGCCTTGACGATCGTTCCTTCCGCCGTGGACTTGGCTTCTCCGATCTGCGAGTAGCCTGCGGCCTGGAGTTTGGTCGAGAGCTCCTGCTTGCTCAGTGCATGAGCGGGCGAGAGAAAGCCGATCATGATGAGGCAAATGATGCCCGGGGATATCGTTCGTTTCGACATTGTCCGTGCTCCTAGTCTGTATCCCTGCCTCCATTTCGATGTTCCGCTCGCGCGAGACTTTGTTTGTCTCCTGGTTCAGATGAGGCCCGCCAGACGCAGCATCACGCCGCTGACGCAGCAGGCCGCGAGGACGACGAGCATTCCGAGATTGATGCGGAAGATCGCAATCGCGGCAGCAACGGATAGCGCAAGAGCGGCGACGTCGACGCTGGCAAGCACCGGGGCGTCAAAGGACAGACCGAAGCCTCGCACCGGGAAGGTCTGCCGAAACAGGGTGTGCAGGGCGAACCAAATAGACAGATTGAGAATGACGCCGACCACGGCGGCAGTTATCGCCGCCAACGCGCCGGCAAGCGCCTTGTTGCCGCGCATCATTTCGATGTAGGGGCCGCCGAGAAAGATCCAGAGAAAGCAGGGCGTGAAGGTGACCCAGGTTGCGAGCAGCCCGCCAAGCGTTCCAGCGAGCATCGGCGGCAGCCCGGTCGCCTCGCGAAATGCGGCCATGAATGCTACGAACTGGACCACCATGATGAGCGGCCCGGGCGTCGTCTCGGCCATACCGAGGCCATCGAGCATCTCGCGCGGACCGACCCAGTGATAATATTGGGCCGCCTGCTGCGCAACATAGGCCAACACCGCGTAGGCGCCTCCAAATGTCACCAGCGCCATCTTGCTGAAGAAGATTGCGATCTGGCTGAACACGTTCGCCGATCCGAGGCCGAGGATGAGGACAGCAACCGGAACGAGCCACAGCGCGAGCCATGCCGCCGCAATGCGCATGGCCCGGGACGCATCGGGCCGCACGTGATCGGGCGCCCGTTCGGCGAGCATGCTATCGATCGCGGCCAAGCTTTTCGCCTGATGTTCGACGGCGGCGAACTGCGCCTTGCCAAGTCGACCGCCGATGAAGCCGACGATACCGGCGGTAACGACGATGAGCGGAAACGGTGCGCCGAAGAAGAAGATTGCGACGAAAGCGAGCGCGGCAATCCCTACCATCACGGCGTTGCGCAGAGCTCGCCTGCCGATCCGCACCACAGCCTGGATCACGATGGCAAGAACGGCCGCCTTCAGCCCGAAGAACAGGGCCTCAACGAGACCAACATTGCCGTAGGCGGCGTAGACATAGCTGAGCGCCAGGATGGCAAACACACCCGGCAGAATGAACAGGCCCCCGGCCACGATGCCGCCGCGCGTCTTGTGCAGCAGCCAGCCGATATAGGTCGCAAGCTGCTGCGCCTCGGGACCGGGCAGCAGCATGCAATAATTGAGCGCGTGCAAGAAGCGCCCTTCCGAAATCCAGTTTTTCTCCTCGACCAGAATGCGATGCATCACCGCGATCTGCCCGGCAGGCCCGCCGAAGCTGAGGATCGCCACGCGGAGCCAGACGGCGAGTGCTTCGGCAAAGGAGACGCCGTGGGCCTGGGCCGGGTCAGCGATCTTCGACGTTGCGGCCACGTCGGTCACGGCTTCACCTTGCTGGTCGGCCAGTTGTGCGTCTCCTTCGTCGCGTCCCGGCACCAGCGATAGAAGGTGTCATAGAGCAGAAGGCCAGCCTTGAGCTGTTCGAGATCGTCGTCGTACATCCGCGACAGGCCGAGCGAGGCGGCAAGCAGCCCGGGCGCTTCCGGAGCAAGGTCGAGACGCGCCGTATCCGCCGCGCGCACCAATGTCGCCAATTTCTCCAGCGACGGCGTGGAAAGACCAAACTCCTTCACCATCACGTCGAAAGTGCAGAGCTCGCCGCGATGGCTCCAGAACACGTTTTCGATGTCGAACGGCGCCGCCTCGAACCGCTCGGCCACGGCCTCGACTTCCGAACTCGCCACAAACAAAAAGACGGCCGCGGGATCGACGAAGCGCCGGATCAGCCACGGGCAGGCGATGCGGTCGATCTTCGGGCGCGCGCGCGTGACCCAGACGGTGCGACCGTGTCCATCCCGCTTTGGAATTCTGTTCGCATTGACCGTCGGCAAGCCGGCTTGCCTCCAGCCCAAATGGCCGCCTTCAAGTATTTCGGCTGTGAAGCCGGCGTGGCGGAGCCAGGCGGCAGTGCCTTCGCTCAGCTTCAGCCCTTGCTGACAGATGACGACGACCGACCGGCCGGTGAGGCTTGCCGCCCAATCGTGAATGTCGCGATGGGAACGCCGGTTGGCGCCGGGGATCAGCCGCGGGTCGGTAGCAAAGTCCTCGTCGGGACGAACGTCGATGAGCGTCGGCCCATTGTGGGTGCCGATCAGACGAGCGAGCTTTTCGGAGGAAATGGAGGTGTAAGAAGACATGCTGCGCCCTTTCTCGAATCAGGACGCGATACTTGGGCATGTCGCCTCGCGGGGAGATCGCAATCCCCGTGGGCGAAAATAGACTGCTTTCCACCAGAGCTGTCAATCGCTGACGACGATCCGGGACAATAATGTTTGTTTGACCGGCGTCCGGTTCCGAGGAGACGGCCGACCCGCGGCGGCGGCTTACAAGTCGAGCAATCGCCTTTGCTTTTGCCGTTGGCTCTGAAGATGCCTCGCGTCCTTGCGCAACTTACTCCAGCGACGGAAATGCAGAAAAATCCCCATCAATACCATGGGCGCAAGCGCGCCCCCGACCATGTAGACGGTGAGCCATTTCGGCGTCAGCGCATCAACGATCATCGAGACCAGAAGCCAGAGCGTCACGGTCACCAGAGCGAAGTCAATTGGATTTCCCGTCATCGAAGCTATCCGCAGCAGAAGCGGACGGGTGCGACCGTCCGCCGCAATATGGATTGGCATATTTCGACGCCGATGACGAGGATCGAACCCGCCTCACAGAGCAAGAACGCGATATCGTCTCCGAAAGCGCTACTTCGGACCTCGCAGATCAGGATTCGGACCAGGGCTTAGTTCGTCCAGCGGCCGGCCTCGACGACGCGGAACTTTCGCCGGTTGTCCGCGTCATCTGCTTTTAGGAGGAGGAATAGCTATGGGCTTCGGACGAGGAGCTTTGCTCTGGTTGCTCGGCGTACCATTGCCGATCATTCTGCTGCTTGCCTTGTTTTGGCACCACTGACGTCACCGCGTGAGGACAGCACCATGAGCGCCGCGTCAGCGGCGCTCATCATTTTTGCGGAACCAGAAGCCGCCGAGCGACATTCTTTTTTTGTCAACAAAGCTGGAGGAGAGAATGAGGAAGTTGGTATTTGCCGCGGTGATCGGCGTCGTTGCGGTACCGGCCTTCGCCGGTGATGTTGCCGTTCGCGTTCATCCGGTCCATCCGGGCGTCACGATCGGCGAAACTCACCGCACCACCGTCGTGAAGGAGCATGAGCCCCGAGATCGCACGACGGTGATCAAGAAGGAGGATGAGCTCGGCAACCGCAGCAAGACGGT
>JBLMWS010000334.1:0-6663 GCA_050257355.1 Gemmatimonas sp. | reverse complement strand
TGCTGGTCGCCGCGGCGCTGGCGGGCTTCTGGTTCACGCGGGGCACGCCGTATCACCAGTTCGCACTGGGGGTGTTGTTGTCGTCGGTCAGCCTGCTCGTCCTGCTGTTCCTCGTCGAGGTGATCTGGCAGACGCTCGCGCCGATCTCCGGTGCGGGGCAATCGGACACAACCGACAGGCACTCTCAGCAATGACGTCGAAGGTGGGCGCGCGTCCCCCCTCAATTCGCTCAGCTCGCCGGGCGCGCCAAATCCTGGAGCGCAAAACCATCGCGCTCCAGATTTCTGTTCGAGCGTGATCCTCACGCAGTATCTCAAGCGCGATGAGATTGGTTGGATCGCTATCGCGCTTTAGCTCTTTGGTTGAGCATGATCTTTTCGGAAAACCGCTGCACACTTTTCCGGATCATGCTTTAGCGCGTTCCCGCGATGCCGCGCGAGCCCTTGTACGATCGCCGCAGCAGCGCGAAGACGCTGCCGCCGGTGACCGCGCCGAGGAGATAGACCACGACGGTCAAGAGCGCGAGCGGCGCGCGGGCCTGAAGGCTCAGGAACGACATCGTCACGAGCTCCCGGTTCTGCAGCGCGAAGATCAGCGTCGCCAAGACGAACACGATGATGACAGCGAGGTAGACCCAGCGCATCGCCGCTCTCCTTGCCCAGACTCAAATTGCCGGCCGCATCCGTGGCGGCAATTGGCTGCGCAGCCCGAACCCCAATCCGATCCAGCCTGCGCCCGCGAAGATCAGGTCGATGCCGAGGAACAGGCCCAGGATATAGACGCTGTTGATCGGCCAACGCGCCAGGATCAACAGTCCGAGCAGCAGCGTGATGACGGCGGAGAAGGCCACCAGCACCCACGGCGTTTCGCGCTTCATGTTGAACGCCAGGAACAGCCGGACCAGGCCGGACGCAACCAAAGAAGCGCCGAGCAGCAGGGTCAGCACCACTGCGGCGAAGATCGGATTTTCGAAGGTGATGAAGCCGGCGACGATGTAGAGCACGCCGAGCAGCGCCCACACCAGAAACTTGCCCCAGCTCTTGATCTGGAAAGCGTTGAAGACTTCGGCAAAGCCGGCGATGATCATCATCACGCCGACGATGAAGACGCTCGCCACCGTGGCCATCACCATGCTGCCGAGCGCGATGAAGCCGGCAATGACATAGATGACGCCGAGGGCAATGATCCAGCCCGACCCGGCGCGCAGCGGCGTCGTGTCCGAGCTTTGAGCATTTTGCAGAGTGTTTGAAGCGTTTGTCACGACGGTCCTCCTTTTCGAAAAACCTATCCGACGCCAACCTGCCCCGAGACACGCTAAGATAGCGAAGCCGGGATACCGCCGACAACAGCTAATCGGCCCTCGATTCGGATTTGTGACACTGTTGCGACGCCCTCGCAATTTGCGACGCGGCGGGGCCGGCGCCTTGTTTCGACGAATCGGCCCGGCAATTCAGCGAGTTGGATTGGTCGCAGCGGCATGGGGCGGACCGGCGCAAACCGCCATTTCGGCACTGCAGTTCTCGCGGCAGCACGCCTTTTCAGATGCGCCGCGCGCCTCAGATGCAAAGGCCGAGCAGCTTGACGTGACAACCGACCGCGGCTGTAGGGGCGGCGCGCGCGACGACCGGCGTGTCTTTCTTGGTCTTGAGGTTGGTCCTGGCAGTGGTTTTGGCGCCGGCCTTGGTCTTGCCCTTCGCGACCATGAGCTGCTTCGGCCGCTTCGGTTCGTAATCGCCGGCGATCTCCATCGCCCAATAGGTTCGCTTGCCGCTGGCGTCCGTGGCGCTGGCGATGCCGACCCGCGAAGCATTGTGCAGCAGCAGGTTCTTGCGATGCTCGCTGGAATTGATCCACTGCCCGAGCGTCTTGTCGAAACTCGTATAGCCGTAGGCGATGTTCTCGGCGGCACGTCCCGCACGCGACGGGGCGATGCGCGAGGAATACGAACCGAGCACCTCGTGACTGAGCTCATCCTTTGCCGCCATCGCCTTCGCCTGCGCAAGTGCGATGCGGTTCAGCGTGTGGTCGATGGTGACACGCACCTCGCCATGCTTGAGGCGAAAAGCCGAGATCTGCTCGGCCGGCGACGGCTCGGCGGCGAAGGCCCAAGGCGCGGACGCAACCAGGAGTGACGCCACGGTCAGCGCTTTCAGGCGCAAAACTGTCATTGATTCCCCCATTCCCCGCCGACGTCCCCAACAGCTAGCTTTTTTGCTCTCCGCCACGTTCGGGGCGAAACGAGGGCAGCTCAAAGCCGCCGGGCACCTATCCCGAAACGTGGGTTGTGCACTGCAGCACGAGAGGTAATATTGTTTCAAACACAGCAAAGGAATACGGAATCACCGCGTGGCCGACGTCAATGCCGACGCCCCTCTTCAGATCGCGAAAGAGGCCATTAAACACCGTCCCATGGGATTCACCGAGTTCGTCGTCGTGATCGCCGCGATCATGGCGCTGAATCCGCTCGCCATGGACATGATGCTGCCGGCGCTGCCGAACATCGGCTCGACCTTCCACATCGACATCGCCAACCGTCTGCAGATGGTGCTCTCGGCCTTCCTGATCGGCTTCGGGCTCGGCCAATTCATCATCGGCCCGCTGTCGGACAGCTTTGGGCGCCGCCCGGTGCTGCTCGCCGGCATGGTCGTCTATGCCGTCGCCAGCGTGCTGGCGATCGCGGCGCCCTCGTTCGAGAGCCTGCTGCTGGCGCGCGCGCTGGAGGGGCTCGGCACCTCGGCGACCCGGGTGATCGCGACCTCGATCGTGCGCGACTGTTACGCCGGACGCCGCATGGCGAGCGTGGTGTCGCTGGCGATGATGGTCTTCATCGCGGTGCCCGTGATCGCGCCGTCCTTCGGGCAGGCGGTGATGCTGATGACAAATTGGCGCGGCATCTTCGTGGTGCTGATGGCCTACGGCCTGGCGGCGCTGGTCTGGAGCGCGCTGCGCCTGCCCGAGACGCTGCCGGCCGCCGAACGCAAGAGCTTTGCGTTCTCCGAGGCGCTCGACGCCTACAGGCAGACCGTGACCAATCGCCAGACGCTCGGCTACGCGCTCGCCGCCGGCGGCATCCAGGGCGCGCTGTTCGCCTACGTCTTCTCCGCGCAGCAGGTGTTCACCGGCATCTTCAAGCTCGGACATTATTTCCCGCTCGCCTTTGCCGGCGCCGCTTTCGGCGTCGCCATCGCGGGCTTTCTCAACGCAAGGCTGGTGGGGCGCATCGGCATGCGCGTGATGTCGCATAGCGCCTTGCTCGGCTTCATCGCCGTCGCGGCAACGATGTTCGCGGCCGCGAAGCTCGGTATCCTGCCGTTCTGGCTGTTCATGGGCCTGTCGGCGCTGTTGATGTTCACCTTCGGGCTGATGATCGCGAATTTCACGGCGCTGGCGATGGAGCCGCAGGGCCATATCGCCGGTACCGCATCGTCGCTCTATGGATCGATCACCACGCTGCTGGGCATCGGCATCGGCATTGTGATCGGGCAGGACTACGACGGCACGCTGGTGCCGTTTGCGACGGGCTTCCTGCTCTGCACGCTGGCGACGCTCGCGATCGTGGTCGTCACGGAAAAGGGCCGGTTGTTTCGGCCGCATCATCGGCCGACCGCGTAGCGCTTCGTAAGGTGGACAAGGCGAAGCGTGCCACCACTATGGCCACGTGCGGATTGATGGTGGGCACGGCCCGTTGCGCCTTTGCCCGCGCTACAAAGCTTACTAAGCCTGCTTCTTCGCCGCGTTCTGCACCGCGCGCTTGAGCCCGCGTTTGCTCTCGTGCTCGAGCGCCTTGCGCACCCGGCCGAACTCCGCGAGCGAGGCCTTGTCGGCGCGCGGAAATTTGAGGTCGAGCCGGTCGAGCGTCCGGATGATGGCGGAACTGATCACCACGCGCGCGAACCATTTGTGGTCGGACGGCACGACATACCACGGCGCCACCGGCGTCGAGCTGTGGCGGAGGATATCCTGATAGACCGCCTGATACCTGTTCCACCATGCGCGCTCGGTGACGTCGTTCATGGAGAACTTCCACATCTTGGCCGGCAGCTCCAGCCGGTCGAGGAAGCGCTGGCGCTGCTCCTGCCTGGAAATATTGAGGAAGAACTTCAGGACTACCGTGCCGTTGCGCGCAAGGTAGCGCTCGAAGGCGACGATGTCCTCGAAGCGCTCGCGCCAGATGTTCTTGGTGATCAGCTTCGGCGGCAGCTTCTCCCGGCGCAACAGTTCGGGGTGCACTCGCGTCACCAGGCATTCCTCGTAATAGGAGCGGTTGAAAATGCCGATGTTGCCGCGCCTGGGCAGCGCCACCACGCTGCGCCACATAAAGTCATGCTCGAGTTCGAGCGACGTCGGCTGCTTGAACGAGGTGACCTCGCATCCCTGCGGATTGACGCCCTCGAAAATGTGCTTGATCGTCGAGTCCTTGCCGGCTGCATCGAGGCCCTGCAGGATGATCAGGACCGACCAGCGATCCTGGGCGTAAAGCTTCTCCTGCAAATCGGCGAGCCGCTCGCGGCCGGCCTCCAGGATCCGTTCCGCCTCGTCCTTGTCGATCCCGCCTTTCTCGTCGGTCTTGAACGACTTGAGATGAACCCGCGTCGAGCCGTCGACGCGGAACGGCGCAATGAAGTGGTCGAGTTCGGAGTCGATGGATCGCGAAGATTTTTTGTTCATGTCCTGACACTCATCCGGTTCTCTCCGTCATTGCGAGCGCAAACGAAGCAATCCAGTGCCGCCCGTGAAACCTGGATTGCTTCCTCGCTTCGCTCAATCAGCCATCAAATTGCTGCTCGAGAAACGCGGTGACGAACCGCGGCATGTGATCGTTGAGATCGTTTCGCCCGCGCACCAGATGCACGGCGGAAAGCTCCGGATGCGCCTGCTCGGCGAGGGCTGCCTCGATCCGCGCGCGGACCACTTCGCCCGGCAGATCGAGCTGCAATGTCCTGATCATGGCGATGCTGGCCCCGGTCACGACGCAATCCCAATACGGCGCGGCGCGATAATCGGACGGCGCAAGCCCGGTCTCCTCCTCGATCTCGCGGGCCACGTTGCCGGCGAGATCGAGCCTGTCGCCATCGACGTCGTCGAGGTCGGGCGTGCCGGCCGGAAAATAGATGCGCCCCGAATTGGCGGTGTGGCCGCCCATCTCGCCCAGCACAAAGGCGCCGTCGGCGCAGCGCAGCGCCCCCATCCCGAAGCCGTTGAAGGCTTCGCGATCCGGAAAGCCCCAATCGCGCCAGGCGAGCAGGCTTGCGAAATCGATCTCGAAATAACTGGCGCAAAAGCGCGTACCGTCGAACGCGGGCGTCCGGCCGAGCAACACCCGGCCGTTCCACAGCTTCGGCTTCTCGCGCTGCCTAGCCGCGAAATGCGCATCGATCTCGGCACGGCGCGCGGCCGAAAACGGCCAGCTCCACGGCTCGACCTTGAGGTCGAGCGCCGTGACGCGATGGATGAGCGCAGAGGTCATGCCGCTATTTCGCGCCCTTCCCCGTCGCCTTCCCGGCCTGCTCGACGAATTTGTTGGTGAAGGTCTTGCTGACGTCGACATGGGCGTTCGCGACTTCCGGCGAGCCCTGGCTGAACACCGCGAGCACCGCATCGGCGCCCTTGGGGTCCATCTTTCCGGTCTCCGAATACATCGGAATGGTGTTCTTCAATGCCGCGAGATAGAGCGCCTTGTCCTTGCCGACCATTTCCTCCGGCATCCTGGCCATGATGTCTTCGGCGGAGTGGGAGTGGATCCACTCAAGCGTCGCGACGATCGCGTCGGTGAGCGCCTGCGTCTCCTTGCCGTGGGAGGCGACCCATGCCGCGGTCGAATACAGCGCGCCGCCCGGATATTCCCCGCCGAACACCGCCAGCGTGTCCTTCTGCGTTCGGGTGTCGGCGAGAATCTTCAAGTCGGGATGCTTGCCCTGCAGCACGGTGACGGCGGGATCGAGCATCACGGCGGCGTCGATCTGGCCTTGCTCCATGGCGGCCACGGCGGTGGCGCCCAGGCCGACGCCGATCACTGCGGCGCTGGTCGGATCGAGGCCGTTCTTCTTCAAGAGATATTTCAGGAAGAAGTCGGTCGAGGAGCCCGGCGCGGAAACCCCGACCTTCTTGCCGGCGAGATCCTTGATCGAGCTGATCTCCTTGGCGTGCGACGGCGAGACCACCAGCACCAAGCCCGGATAGCGGTCATAGACGACGAAGGCCTGCAGCGCCTGCTTCCTGGCGGCGAGATTGACGCAATGATCGAAATAGCCGGAAACCACATCGGCGCTGCCGCCGAGCACGGCTTTGAGTGCATCCGATCCGCCCTTGAGATCGACCAGATCGACGTTCACCCCGGCCTTGTCGAATTCGCCGAGTTGTTTTGCCAGCACCGTCGGCAGATAGCACAGGCAGGCGCCGCCGCCGACCGCGATGGTGACCTTGCTTTCCGCGGCAGCAAGCGGCGACGTCAGCGCCAGCGCGAACACGATCGTTGCGAGCCGGCCAAACAGCTTCTTCATTGGTTTCCTCCGTTCGATGGGCCGCAAGATAGAGCAGCGAAGCGAGCTTGCAAAGGCTGGCACTTGCGTCCGTCTCTTGCGCCGTCATTCCGGGGCGCCTCGAAGAGGCGAACCCGGAATCTCGAGATTCCGGGTTCACGCTTCGCGTGCCCCGGAATGACGG
>JBLMWS010000333.1:0-8965 GCA_050257355.1 Gemmatimonas sp. | reverse complement strand
CGGAAATGTCCGGCATCATCGCTGAAAATGTGATGCAGTGTCGCCAATATCTCCTTCATTGCGTTGCCTCCCATTTCAGGCTGTTATGATCGGGCACGGGCATTCCGGCGGGTCTGCGCATCGGGATCATGACTGACGCTGCCAGCTGTATCGCTTGATGAGCTGCACGAACAGGCTGTCGAGCAGGTAGCCGATGGCTCCGATCACGAGAACCATCGCCATGAGCTGGTCATAATTAAGACCTTCGCGCGCGTCCTCGATGGTGTAGCCAAGACCCGAGGTCACCCCGAAGAATTCCGCCGGCACCAGCACGATCCAGGCGACCCCGAGGGCGAGGCGGATGCCGGTCAGGACGTCGAAGGTGATCGCCGGCACGATGATCTGCGTCAGCACGTGCCGGCGGCTGGCGCCGAGATTGCGCGCCACCTTGAACCACGCCGGATCGACCTTGGCCAGACCCGCGGCGGTGGCGAACATGACCGGCCAGACCGCCGCGATCGCGATCAGGAAGATAATCGCCTCGTTCCAGCCCGCGAACACGATCACCGCGATCGGTTCCCAGGAAAGCGGGCTGATCATGCGCAGCAGCTGGAACGGCGAATTGGCCAGTTCGCGGAAGATCGGGATGCGGCCCATCAGAATGCCGATCGGCACGCCGATGGCGATGGCGATCAACAGCCCGGCCCCCAGGCGGTATCCGCTGGCCCAGACGGCGCTCTGGATCAGGCCCTCGTGCCACAGCGTCGCCAGCGCACGGAACGTCGGCACCGGCCCGAAACTGGCGAAATAGGCGGTCGTCGAACTCCGCGAGATAAGCTCGATGCCGATCCACCACAACGCGAACAGGATCGCGAGACCCGCAACGAAATTGAACAGCCCCTGCCCCGTCGACTTCATCAGATGCGGGGTTTCGTTGATCGTGGCCGCGGCGCTGGTGCTCATGACCTGTCAGTCTCCGTCGCGGTATGGGCGGGTCCGGTCATTAGTGGTTCCCCCGGTGGTGCCAGCTGTAACGCTTGATCAATACCACGCAGACGGTATCCAGGAGCCAGCCGAGGACTCCGATGACGAGCACCATCGCCGTTAGGTGGTCGTAGGACAGCGTCTCCCGCGCATCCTTGATGGCGTAGCCGAGCCCCGAGGTGACGCCGAGAAGTTCCGCCGGCACCAGCACGATCCAGGCGACGCCGAGCGCCAGGCGGATGCCGGTCAGCACGTCGAAGGTGATCGCCGGCAGGATGACCTGGGTGAGCATGTGCACGGTCTTGGCGCCGAGATTGCGCGCCACCTTGAACCACGCCGGATCGACCTTGGCCAGACCCGCGGCGGTGGCGAACATGATCGGCCAGACCGCGGCGATCGCGATGAGGAAAATGATCGCCTGGTCCCATTCCGGATACACGATCACCGCGAGCGGCATCCACGCGAGCGGGCTGATCATGCGCAGGAACTGGAACGGCGAATTGCTCATCTCGCGGAAGCGCTTGATGCGGCCCATGACGATGCCGATCGGCACGCCGATGGCGATGGCGATGAGCAATCCCGCGCCCATGCGATAGCCGCTGGCTGCGACGGCCGCCTGGATCTTGCCCTCGCCCCACAGCAACGGAAAGGCCTTTAGCGTCGGAACCGGGCCGAAGGTGGCAAACGTGCGTGTCGACGGATTGAGCTGGAGCAGCAGGGTCCCGAGCTCCCAGACCGCGAAAAATACCGCGAGTCCGACGATTCCGAAAAAGAAACGCCGCGCCCACGGGGATTTCTGGCGGAGGAAGGCAAGAGCCCCGGCAGGCGCGACGACCGCGCTCATACCTCGATCACCTCGATGCGGTTATAAGGATCTCCCGTTTGCGGCACGCTCAGATCGTCCCTCCACTTCGGGTTTTTCTCGAGCGATTTCCGGATGAAGCCATAGTTGACCAGATCCTTCGCCACGAAATCGGGCGACAGTTTGTCCATGAACGCCCGGTCGCCGGTGAGAACGACCTTCTTGAGCTCCTCCGTGACCACCTTGGTGGCCGACTCATAGGGCCAGGCCTGGAAGTTGATGCGGCTCTGGTGCCACTCCACATGCTTGATCGCCAGCGGATTTTTGTAGTAGGCGGGGTCATAGAAGTTCATCGCGCGGTCGATCACCTCGAACGGGAAAGGCAGATAGTTCTTGCCGTCCTTCGACAGCAACTGCGCGGTCGCCTTGCGGTTCTCGGCCATGTAAAGCTGCGCCTCGACGACGGCGTTGTGGATGCCCTGCGTCCAGGCCGCGCGCGCCGGATCCATGACGTCGGCCTCGTGCATCGCCACGACGCAGCACGGGTGTCCCTTCCAGACATCGCCGGTGAAGCGCAGCATCTTGGCGCCGGCCTTGATCTCGCCTAGGGCATTGAACGGCTCGGCGACGATATAGGCATCGATCTTTCTCGCCGCCAGGGCCGGCGGCATGTCCGGCGGGGCCAGTACCAGCAGGTTGCACTCGTTGGGCCCGAGTTTGGCGTCCTGCGGCCGGATCACCGGCGTGATGCCCGCGTCGCGCAACAGCATCTGCGCGATGATGTTGTGGTTCGAGTACCAGAACGGCACTGCCAGCTGCTTCCCGCCGAAATCCTTGAAGGATTGAATGCCGGACTGGGCGCCGACCACGAGAGCTGAGCCGTTGGTATGGTCCCAGGCCGTGATCTTCACCGGGAACTTGTTGTTGTAGCGCATCCAGACCGGAATCGGGTTGAGCAGATGCACGAGATTGAACTTGTGCGCCTGGAAGGCCTCGACGATCTGCGACCAGCCGCGCACGAGGGTCGGGCGCTCCGAATCGAGACCCTGCTTCTTGAGAAAGCCCATTTCATGCGCGACCAGCAGCGCGGCGGCGTCGGTAATCGGCAGGTAGCCGATGCGGACCACCGGATCGAATTTCTTCTCGGCCCAGCCTTTCCTGGCCGCTAACGCAGCCGCACCGCTGAACGCGGCGAGCGCGCCAACCTTCAGCAGCGTGCGCCGGCTGAGGCCCGAGCCCAGAACACCGCCGAAAAGCGGCGCTTCATTATCGAGCACCAGCTTGGGATCGTTGATTCCGTCGACGTGCTTCTTGTAGTCGAGCGGTGATGCCCCGCGCGGGTCTTCAGGTTTATCGCTTTGCCGTTTCGTCATCGTTGATCCTCCTGTGTGTGCTGCATTCGGATTTGCCTGACGCGCGCGTCAGGCCCGCGTGGCGCTTAAAGATTCCGCCGCGGGCGCAGCCTCGTAGCGGGCGTTTGAACCGGGTTCTTCGACGGATCCGTCGCGGGCTTCCTCGTCAGACGCTTCCGTCTGCGACCTGGTCGCCTCTTCGAAGGATCGCATCAGGCGCGCACGGGTCTCCTGCACCGCCGGATCCTGGCGTTCGCGCGGCCCGCTGATATCGATCGGCAGGTCGTGGACAATCCGGCCGGGCTTCCCGGCCATGATCAGGGCGCGGTCGCTCACCAGCACTGCTTCGTCGATATCGTGGGTCACGATCACCACGTTGATGCCGAGGCGCTTCGCGATGGAACGGACGTCGCGTTGCAGGGCCGCACGGGTGAAGGCGTCAAGCGCCGAGAACGGCTCATCCAGCAGCAGGAGTTCCGGTTCCATCACCAGGGAGCGGGCGAGCGCCACGCGCTGCTGCTGTCCGCCCGAGAGATCCTGCACATTGGCGTCGGCGAAGTCCTGGAGGTCGACGAGACGGAGCGTTTCGGCGACGCGGTTGCGAATTTCCTCCTTGGGCCGATGGGCAAAGTGAAGGCCGATGCCGACGTTTTGCGCGACCTGCATCCAGGGAAACAGATGCGGCGCCTGGAACATCATGACCCAGCGCGGCGACGGGCCGTCAACCAGCGTGCCATCGAGATGAACCGTGCCATCCGTGGCGCGCAACAAGCCGGCAACGATATGCAGCAGAGTCGACTTGCCGCAACCGGAACGGCCGATGATCGCGAGCGCCTCGCCCGGCTGCGCCTCCACCCCGACCTTGTCGAACGTGAGCGCACTGCGTGCGCTATAGCGGTGGGTAAGACCCTGGATCCTGATATGCACTCCGCGTTTTGCCATCTAATTATCTCCTCCATCGGCAAGAGTTCCGTCGTTAGCCATGTGGACAATGGGTACACACGACATCGACTGCCGGGCACACGGCTAACCGCGAAACCGGCTGACACTGCTCTCCCTTGACTCCCTGACAGCTCCGCCATTCGGCGATATTCTTGTCCGGCCGTTCAGCCTCACTTGCCGGCGAGGCTCCAATTTTTTGCAGCTGCCGGTAACCGGCAGTTCAGCGCCAATCCGGCGAGCAACGCCCGCTAGACACTCGTGAGGCGCCTATAGATCTCTTTCATGCGACGACCGAGTTCTTCCTCGTCCACCAGACCGCGCTTTATCATCGAATGCGCCAGTGCCAGAAGCTGTCGCTCCGGAAACGGCACGTCCGAATAAAGCGAGGCGGAAAGCTCGTCTTCCTCCGCGCGCCGTTCGAGCAAAGGCAGCGCGCAGGCTTCGGCGGATAGTGCATCGCACGTCGCCTCAAGGTTGACCTTCCAGGGAGGGTCGGGATTGGTCACGCCGTATTGCGCGGCCAGATCGCCCCATACCCTTCCGTGCCGGCGAATGGCCTCGAGCAGCGAAATCGGGGACAGTTCCGGCTCCTGCCGAGTTTGTCCGCCGCCGAGATTTTGCTTTTCGGGATTTTGCATGGCTCCCTCCTAGTGGCCGTGATGCACCGGATGGACCGCCGGATGCACCGGACGCTTGGCGTTCGCCGTAACACCGGGTTTCGGCACCGCCACGCCGATCAAACAATCCCGTGTCACGATCTCGGCGAGCTGATCCTCGGTCCAGCCCTCCGTGCCGGCGGGTCTCACCGGCAACACGATGTAACGAGTCTTCTGGTTGGAGTCGGCGACTCGAATATCCACGTCCGGCGGCAATTGCAGGCCGAATTCCGCCAGCACCTGCCGCGGCCAGCGCACCAGCCGGCGACGATAGTTCGGGGTGCGATACCACTCCGGTGATTGCCCCAGTATCGGGCGGGGATAGCACGAGCAGAGCGTGCACACGACGACGTGCTTCACCTTCGGCGTGTCTTCGAGGACGCGCAGGTTGCAGTAGTCGCTCGGCGTGCCGAAGTTGGTCGGCGGGCTGTTGATCCAGTCGACCCCGACATCCAGGCTGGCCTTAACGCCGTCAGTCACCGCGAGCTTCTTGAACTCGGGATCCAGCCACGCCTTGGCGACCAGGCGCGCCGCCGGCAGCGGACCAAGGGTGTGAACGTACTCCGTCCAGCGCCGATGGTCCTCGGCAGAGAAAAGTCCTTTTTCAATCGCCAGCTCGCGCACAGCCATCTCGAGCACCTCGAAATCGCTGACTTCATCAACCATCGGAGCCGGCGGTCTGTGTCCGGGCTCGTCATGAGAATGTTTGTCTGACATGTGCTAGTCCTCTCTATTGGTGTCCGTTAGCTCTATGCCTTTTCCAACCAACGCTCGGAAAACTCGGTCTCCACGGAGTCGTTCGCGTACAGGTCGGGATAATCGGGCCAAAGCTCCTTCTGCTGGAACCTTACGCTGTAGAACCATTCGGGCTTGTCGGTGTTGTCCCAGGCCTCGTCTTCCGCCGCGGGGCTTTCATAGACGAGCGCGGCCACGATACCGAGCGCGCCGCGCGTGTAGACCTGGCAGCGGGTATAAAAAATATCCGGCAGATCCTTGATCCGCACACGGTCGCCCACCTTGAACTTCGGCGGACCGGCCTCCCCCTTGAAACACTGGGGATCACCTTTACCGGTGGCCTTCTTGGCGTGGTGAGTTCTATCGTGATGACTTGTGCTCATAGCGCTTTTTCACCTCATCAATCTTGTTGACCAGTTCAGTAAGCGTGACATACTGCTTGTCGACCATGATCCGCGCGGCCGTCAGCAGCCAGCGCCCGTAATACGGCAGGCCGAGATATTGCGTCTGACCCAAATCGACATTCTGCCGGCGGCGCCGCTCCTCGGCGTTCCACACGCCGCGCCACGCCAGACATTCGCAGGTCGCAAAAGTATTGAGCTCCCACTGCTCTTCCTCCTTTTCTTCCCAGCGGATAGGCACATCCGGTTCGCCGCCGACGTCGTGTGCCGACCGCGTATAGGCCCGGTAGAGGGCGTGGTCGATGGCATCGGGATAAGGCGCATGCTGCGGCTGATGCAGGGCGGGTTGCAGCTGGCCGACAAGCATGAGGTGTTGCATCAGTCTGCTGCGCCCCGGTTTGGCCGCGGACTCCTTGTTCTGGCCGGGAACATGTGGTGGCTTCAATTCGGTGCGTGATGACATGGTCGCTGACTCCTTGTTTGGATTTGAAACCAATCGTTCACTATCGAAATCAGTTTCATCATAAGAATATAATTATTTACTTTTATAGATTTTTTTAATCACATTGCCTCTTCACGATCAAATTCCCCCGAGGTCAACAAACATTCGAAGCGACTGCTTCAGGACAATGGATAGATACAGATGTATTTGCATTTGCTCTCCCAATGTCTTCGACAGGAGCAAGCATGCATTAACGAAAGATATAGTGTCCAAGACTTTCTTGTGATTAGATAAATAGGAATTTCCTATAGACCCAAACAAAATGTCGCTTCGGTCCATCCGATATTTCGTCGCGGTAGCGGAGAACCACAGCTTTACCCGAGCCGCGGAATTGCTGTACATCTCGCAACCGAGCCTCTCGCAACAAATCAAACTCCTCGAAGAATCGTTGCGCGTGCAGTTGCTGGATCGATCCGGGCGAAACGTGCGCCTGACCGATGCCGGAGAAGTTTATTTGCGCCACGCGCGTCGCGTCTTGCGAGAACTGGACGCGGCCAAGCGGTCCATTAACGACCTGCAGGATTTGAGCCGCGGTTCGCTGCGTCTGGCCATGACTCCCATCACCGACTTCCTGACTCGCCCTTTGTTGGAGAGTTTCAACAACCGCTATCCCGGCGTCACCGTGAGCATCCTGGAAATGTCCCAGAACCAGATTGAAGCGACCCTGGCCGGAGAAAATAGCGACGATATCGACGTCGGTATCGTGTTTACTGACACGTTCTCATCCGAAGCGCGCTCGAACGAGCTCGAGAAACACCTGTTGTTCATCGAAAAACTCGTGCTCGCCGTCGGCAAGGCTCACCCCTATTCCGGACTGCAGGTCCCGTTGAGCGTGCACGTGCTCGAACAGGAATCACTGGCGTTGCTCAGCAGCAAATTCGCGTTGCGGCACCACGTCGACCAGTATCTGCATGAACATGACGTCGCGCCGCACATTGCGATCGAGACCAACTCAGTCGGCGTGATTGTGGACATCATCCGTCACGGCCGGCTCGCCACCGTGCTTCCCAATTCAATTGCCAGCGAGCAGGACGGGCTCCATCCGATTTCGCTGCAACCGGAATTACCGCATCACACGATAACCCTGATCCGCCGGAAAGGTGCCCACAAGAGCGCGGCCTGCAGGGCCTTTGCCGAGCTCGCGGCGGAGTGGTGCGTTGGCGGATGCCAAATGACGTTCAAGTGTCCGCTGAAGGATAGTTGCCAAAGCGTTGGATGAGATCACCGCCGGAATACCGCGCGCGAAAGTTTTCAGTCACGACACGGCCCAGCTGGTAATCGAAGCCGCAATGTCTTAAGTTTGTTCTGCATAGAAGCGGCGCCTTACCGGCAGCGCGACCGAATTGCGATGCAGGCCCAGACATGGCATACGAGGAAATAACCTGGAGTTGCGATGGCCGCGATCTCGCCATTGGCCTCGATCGCGCGGGAACGGGTCCGATCGTTCTTCTGCTTCCTGCGCTCAGCTCGATTTCGACGCGACGCGAAATGCACCCGCTGCAACAGCGGCTTGCGCAGTCATTCACCGCCATCGCCATCGACTGGCCTGGATTTGGCCAACAGCCCCGACCCTACGTGGATTGGCGCCCGGAGATTTACGAGATGTTCCTATCTCACATACTCACGCAGGTTGTTCCGGGCCCTTTCGCGACGATTGCGGCGGGCCATGCGGCAGGCTACGCACTCAAGCATGTCGCGAGATCCGGACCCTCAGCTGGACGACTGGTGTTGCTTTCTCCCACCTGGCGCGGGCCATTGCCAACCATGGTGGGTCGCCATCACGCCCTATTTGCCAGAATGGCCAGGGGGTTTGATCCACCGCTTCTGGGCCCCATACTCTACGTTTTGAACGTCAACCGACTGGTGATTGGAATGATGGCGCGCGGGCATGTCTATGCCGATTCCCACTGGCTCATGGGGCCTCGCATGGAGGAGAAACTGGCGGTGACACGCGCGTCCGGCGCGCGGCATTCCTCGGCGCGTTTCGTCACCGGTTATCTCGATCCCTTCAGGAGCCGGGAGGAGCAGGCAGCAGCGGCACAGCGTATCGCCGTCCCGATTCTCAATTTATTCTCCAGGAACGCGCCACCCAAATCGCGGGCGGAGATGGAGGCTCTCGCCATGTTGCCAAACATCAGAACGGTCCGCCTGCCACGCGGGAAACTCTCCTTCTACGAGGAATTCCCTGAGGAGGCAGCGGACGTGATCTGTGAATCTCTGAAGATCAACTGACCTGAGCGACTCTTTTTTTGTACCAGGGTGTCTCCGGATCAATGGCCGGAGAAACGAATGCGGTTCCTGCTTCCCGCATTCGCATGCGACATGGGAACCGGTGCGCTAGGTGCGGCGCACCAGATAGGTGTAATAATTACATGAGGCAAAAAATGTCCCTTTTTCCATTGACTGTCGCTGCGCCGCGAGCCAGGTCTCTACAGTCTCTGCTGGCAACAAACCCGCTCGCGTGACGTATGGAGCGTATGTCTCTGCAAAAGACTTGAAATAGCTTCCGGTGCCGATTTCAGCTACCGCGTCGCCCCACGCCGCCGTCATCTTCAGCCCAAGTTCCGGCAACAGTCGCGGCAGATCGCGCATGATCAGGGGATTGTTGAAAG
>JBLMWS010000332.1:0-4102 GCA_050257355.1 Gemmatimonas sp. | reverse complement strand
ATGTTGAGAATCTTCGTTGAAGAGGCGGCGGCGCTGGCGTCGATCACGCTGTTCGTTGGGATGATCGCGGTTTGGGCGCAGCTCATTTCGCAGCTTTGACGGAGGGCTGGGGAAAAGCCGGACGGCGAATGCAAAGCGGCAGTGGTGCGTGGACTCTGCTCGTCAACGACATCACCATGGAGCCGGCGAGTCGGCGAGGCGAGGGCGCCTCGAACGAGGCCGCTCATCGCCCACTCCACGCAGGTTCTGCTATAGCCAATCATGTCCAGCGCCGGATTTGTCCACCTCCACGTCCATTCCGCCTTTTCGCTCCTGAAGGGCTCGATCAAGATCGCCAAACTCGGCGAGCTTGCCAAAGCCGACCGCCAGCCCGCGCTGGCGCTGACCGACACCGACAATATGTTCGGAGCGCTGGAATTCTCCGACAAGATGGCGGGCTATGGCATCCAGCCGATCATCGGCTGCGAGCTGGCGGTCGACTTCGGCGACCATGATCCCAATGCGCGCAACGCGCAGCTCGTGGCGCCGGCGCGCATCGTGTTGTTGGCCGCGCGCGAGCGCGGCTATCGCAGCCTGATGCGACTGAACTCGCGCGCCTTTCTTGAGACGCCGGTCCACCAGGCGCCTCATATCAAATTCGACTGGCTGCAAGACGAAGCTGAGGATCTGATCGCGCTGACCGGCGGCCCCGACGGCCCGGTTTCGCTGGCGCTGCTGCACGATCATGCCGCGCTTGCGGCGTCGCGCTGCGAGCGTCTCGCCGGCGTCTTCGGCGATCGCCTCTATGTGGAATTGCAGCGCCACGGCATGGATCGCGAGCGCAGGGTCGAGGGCGGCCTGATCGATATCGCCTACGGCAAGGGCCTGCCGCTCGTTGCCACCAACGAACCCTATTTTGCCTCGACCGACGACTATGAGGCTCATGACGCGCTGCTCTGCATCGCCGGCGGGCGGCTGATCGCGGAGACCGATCGCGAACAGCTCACGCCCGAGCACCGCTTCAAGACGCGCGCGGAAATGGCGGTGCTGTTTGCCGACATTCCGGAGGCCTTGGCCTCGACTGTGGAGATCGCCGAACGCTGCTCGTTCCGACCGCTGACGCGCAAGCCGATCTTGCCGCTCTTCACGGTTGGCGCGGGCTCCGGCGCGGAAGATGCCGCGAGCGCGGAGGTGGCCGAATTGCGCAGGCAGGCCGAGGAGGGCCTCCAACGCCGGCTGAAGGTTCACGGCCTCGCGCCGGGGATGACGGACGAGGATTATCAGAAGCGGCTTGCTTTCGAGCTCGACGTCATCACGCGCATGAAATATGCGGGCTACTTCCTGATCGTGTCCGACTTCATTAAATGGGCGAAGGCGCACGACATTCCGGTGGGGCCCGGCCGCGGCTCGGGCGCGGGCTCGCTGGTCGCATGGGTGCTGACCATCACCGACCTCGATCCGATGCGGTTCAATCTGCTGTTCGAGCGCTTCCTCAATCCGGAACGCGTCTCGATGCCGGACTTCGATATCGACTTCTGCCAGGACCGGCGCGGCGAGGTGATCTCCTACGTGCAGCAGCGCTATGGCCGCGATCAGGTCGCCCAGATCATCACCTTCGGCACGCTGCAGGCGCGGGGCGTGCTACGCGACGTCGGCCGCGTGCTGCAGATGCCTTACGGCCAGGTCGACAAGCTCACCAAGCTCGTACCGCAGAATCCGGCCGCACCGATTACGCTTTCCGCCGCGATCGAGGGCGAGCCCAAGCTGCAGGCGTTCCGCGACGAGGATCCGGTGGTGGCGCGCGCCTTCGATATCGCCCAGCGCCTTGAAGGCCTGACGCGGCACGCCTCCACGCACGCCGCCGGCATCGTGATCGGCGATCGCCCGCTGAGCGAACTCGTGCCGCTCTACCGCGATCCCAAGTCGGACATGCCGGTGACCCAGTTCAACATGAAATGGGTCGAGCCGGCGGGCCTGGTCAAATTCGACTTCCTCGGGCTGAAGACGCTGACCGTGCTCGACGTCGCGGTGAAGCTGCTGAAGCAGCGCAATGTCGAGGTCGAGCTGGCGACGCTGCCGATCGACGATGCCACAAGTTATCAGATGCTGGCGCGGGGTGATGTGGTCGGCGTGTTCCAGGTGGAAAGCCAGGGCATGCGGCGCGCGCTGATCGACATGCGCCCCGACCGTTTCGAAGACATCATCGCGCTGGTCGCGCTGTACCGGCCGGGTCCGATGGCGAACATCCCGACCTATTGCGCGCGCAAGCATGGCGAGGAAGAGCCGGAATATCTGCATCCGCTGCTCGAGCCGATCCTCAAGGAGACCTTCGGCGTCATCATCTACCAGGAGCAGGTGATGCAGATCGCGCAAAAGATGGCCGGCTACTCGCTCGGCGAAGCCGACCTGCTGCGCCGCGCGATGGGCAAGAAGATCCGCGCCGAAATGGACAAGCAGCGCGAGCGCTTTGTCGCCGGCTCCGTGAAGAATGGCGTGCCGAAGGGGCAGGCCGAAACCATCTTCGAGCTGCTGGCGAAGTTCGCCGACTACGGCTTCAACAAGAGCCATGCGGCGGCCTATGCGCTGGTCTCCTACTACACCGCCTACATGAAGGCGCATTATCCGGTGGAGTTCATCGCCGCGTCGATGACGCTCGACCTCAACAACACCGACAAGCTCTCGGAATTCCGCTCTGAGGCGCAGCGGCTCGGCATCAAGGTCGAGCCGCCCTCGATCAACCGCTCCGGCGCAACCTTCGAGGTGAGTGAGGGCGCCATTCACTATGCGCTTGCCGCGCTGAAGGGCGTCGGCCCGCAAGCCGTCGAACAGATCGTGCAGGAACGCAAGAAAAACGGGCCGTTCACCTCGCTTGCCGATTTCGCGAGCCGGGTCAATCCGCGCGCCATCAACAAGAGGATCATCGAGAGTCTCGCCGCCGCCGGCGCCTTCGACGTGCTGGAGCCGAGCCGCGCGCGCGTATTTGCGGGCGCCGACGCCATTCTCGCCGCATGTCAGCGCAGCCACGAGGCCGCGACCATCGGCCAGAACGACATGTTCGGCAACGCCGCGGACGCGCCCACCATCATGCTGCCGCAGGTCGAACCGTGGTTGCCGGCCGAGCGGCTGAGGCGCGAATACGACGCCATCGGCTTCTTCCTCTCCGGCCATCCGCTCGACGATTATGCCACGGTGCTTAAGCGCCTGCGCGTGCAGTCCTGGGCGGAATTCTCCCGGGCGGTGAAGACCGGGGCGACCGCGGGCAAGGTCGCGGCCACGGTTCTGTCGCGCATGGAGCGACGCACCAAGACCGGCAACAAGATGGGCATCATCGGGCTTTCCGATCCGACCGGCCATTTCGAAGCGGTGCTGTTCTCCGAAGGCCTTGCACAATATCGCGATCTGCTCGAGCCGGGCGCCGCGGTGCTGCTGCAATTGGGGGCCGAATTGCAGGGCGAGGATGTGCGTGCGCGCGTCCTGCACGCTGAGCCGCTCGACGACGCTGCGGCCAAAACGCAGAAGGGTCTGCGCATTTTCCTGCGCGATACCAAGCCGCTCGACTCGATCGCACGACGGCTTGCCGCGCCGGAAGCTGTACCGGCGAACGGCACGCCAGCAAAGCTGCCTGCGCCGGCCATTGCGCCGCGCGGCAGCAACGGCGAGGGCGAAGTCAGCGTTGTCATGATGCTCGACCTCGAAACCGAGGTTGAGATGAAACTGCCGGGCCGCTTCAAGGTGTCGCCGCAGATCGCGGGCGCAATCAAGGCGGTTGCGGGGGTTGTCGACGTGCAGCAATTATAGCGCGGAGGGCGGCTCGCCAACCGGTGTTGACCCTCAGGCCTATCGGTATGGGGTTATCCTCGGCTTTTCGGCAGCGCCGGTCATCGCGGTAACCACGGGTTAACCACTGGGGTTGCGAGTTTCGCCGCCGAATTTCGGCTGGCATGCTTTCGCCGTAGGATGGTGCCTCTATCGCAGCGGGCGTCAGGCATCATCGACACGCCCGCGCTGTAACCGGGCAAGGGTACGAAAAACCATGTGCGAAAAATGCACCCAAGATCAGCATCCTTCATTGGCGCCCTCGCGGCGCTCCGTCGTTCTGTTCGCGGCATCGGCGCTCGGCCTG
>JBLMWS010000331.1:0-8282 GCA_050257355.1 Gemmatimonas sp. | reverse complement strand
GAAGAAGCGCTGCCTGCGCGCGAGAAAGCCATTATGACGCGTATCGAAGCTCACGGATTGAAGATCGCCCCCGTCCTGTTCGATTTCATCGCCAGGGAGGCGGCGCCCAAGACCGGGATCGACCCCGATGCGTTCTGGAAAGGTCTTGCCGCGATCATTCGCGAGCTTGCGCCGAAAAACCGCGAGCTGCTCGCGTTCCGCGACGCGCTGCAGGCCAAGATCGACGAGTGGCATCGCGCCAACAAGGGCAAGCCGCTCGACATCAATGCCTACACCGGTTTCCTGAAGGAGATCGACTATCTCCTGCCCGAGCCCGCGACGCAAAAGGTCGAAACGGCTGACATCGACGAAGAGATCGGCAAGATCTGCGGGCCGCAGCTCGTCGTCCCCTTGACCAATGCGCGCTACGCGCTGAATGCGGCGAACGCGCGCTGGGGCTCGCTCTACGACGCTTTCTACGGCACCGATGCGATCCCGCACGATCCGAGCGAAGCCGGCAAGGGCTACAACAAGGCCCGCGGCGACAAGGTGATCGCCAAGGCCAAGGCCTTTCTGGATTCCGCTGCGCCGCTCGCGAACGGCGGCCACAGCGATGCGGTTTCCTATAGCGTGACCGCCGGCCGGCTGGCGGCGAAGCTGAAGAACGGCAATACCACCGCGCTGAAATCAAACGATCAGTTCGCCGGTTATCAGGGCGACGCGGCCGCGCCCTCCGCGATCCTGCTCGTCAACAACGGCCTGCACGTCGAGATCGAGATCGATCGTGGCCACGTCATCGGCAAGGACGATCCTGCCGGCGTGGCCGATATCGTCATGGAGGCCGCGATCTCCACCATTCTCGACATGGAAGACAGCGTCGCGGCGGTCGATGCCGAGGACAAGGTGCTGGTCTATCGCAACACGCTGGGCCTGATGAACGGCACGCTGTCGGCCGATTTCGAGAAGGGCGGAAAAACCATGACCCGCTCGCTTCACGCAGACCGCGTCTACAAGACGCCCGCCGGCAAGGAGCTCACGCTGCACGGCCGCAGCCTGCTCCTGATCCGCAATGTCGGCCATCACATGTTCACCGACGCCGTGCTGGACGAGAAAGGCCAAGAGATTCCGGAGGGCATGCTCGATGCCGCCGTCTCCGGGCTGCTCGCGATCCACGACCTCAAGGGCCTCTCGAAGGTGCGCAACAGCCGCACCGGTTCGGTCTATATCGTCAAGCCGAAGATGCACGGCCCCGACGAGGTCGCACTGACCTGCCAGATCTTCGACCGGGTCGAGAAGATGCTGTCGCTGCCGACCAACACGATGAAGGTCGGCATCATGGACGAGGAGCGCCGCACCACGGTCAACCTCAAGGCGTGCATCCAACAGGCGTCCAAGCGCATCGTCTTCATCAACACCGGCTTCCTCGACCGCACCGGCGACGAGATCCACACCTCGATGGAAGCGGGCCCGATGATCCGCAAGAACGAGATGAAGTCGCAGCCGTGGATCAAGGCTTACGAGGACTGGAACGTCGATATCGGCCTGGTCGATGGCTTGCCCGGTCATGCCCAGATCGGCAAGGGCATGTGGGCCGCACCGGACAAGATGGCGGACATGCTGGCGCAGAAAATTGCTCATCCGCAGGCCGGCGCCACCACAGCCTGGGTGCCCTCGCCCACGGCTGCGACGCTGCATGCCTTGCACTATCACGAGGTCAATGTGCCGGCGCGGCAGCAGGAGCTCGCCAAGGCTGGACCGCGCGCAAAACTCTCCGATATCCTCACCATCCCCGTGTCGAAATCGAACTGGGCGCCTGACGATGTCAGGCAGGAGATCGACAACAACTGCCAGGGCATTCTCGGCTATGTCGTGCGCTGGATCGACCAGGGCGTCGGCTGCTCGAAGGTGCCCGACATCCACGACGTCGGATTGATGGAGGACCGCGCGACCTTGCGCATCTCCAGCCAGCATCTGGCGAACTGGCTGCATCAGGGCGTCATCACCAGGGACCAGGTGATGGAATCGCTGAAGCGGATGGCTGCGGTGGTCGACAAGCAGAATGCCGGCGACCCGCTCTACAGGCCGATGGCGCCTTCATTCGACGGCGTCGCCTTCAAGGCGGCCTGCGACCTCGTCTTCAAAGGCCGCGAGCAGCCGAACGGCTATACCGAATACATCCTCACCGCCCGCCGTCGCGAGGCCAAGGCCGCGGGGTAGTCGGGCCCCGCGCGTCCGCTGTCAATCCGGGACGGCTCGAAAGAGCCGAACCCGGAGTCTCGGGATTCTCAGATGTGCAATGGCACATCAGAATTCGCTGCTGATGTACGCCCCCGAAAACAGATGTCCTTATCGCCAGACCGCGCGGCAAGTTGATCACGCCGCGCGGATCGTGCCCAGAAACTTTTCGACTTCCCGCTGAAGCGCGCTACCTTCCCGCGACAGAGAGCGGGAGAAGGCGTGGACCTGCTCGGCCTCCGTTTCGGTCTCGGCGGCGCCGCGGCTGACATGGGCAAGGCTGCCGCCAACGTCAACCGCGTCCTTGGCGGCGTGCTGGACGTTGCGCGCAATCTCCTGGGTAGCAGCGCTCTGCTGTTCAACGGCCGCCGCGATCGCGGCGGATATTTCGGATATCCGCCCGATGGTGCCGCTGATCGCCCTGATCGCTGCCACCGAATGTTCGGTGGCCGACTGCATGTGCGTGATCTGGGCGCTGATCTCCTCCGTCGCCTTGGCGGTTTGGGTTGCCAGCGCTTTGACCTCCGCGGCCACAACGGCAAAGCCGCGACCGGCCTCGCCTGCGCGCGCCGCTTCGATCGTCGCGTTGAGCGCGAGCAGATTGGTCTGTTCGGCAACGGCAGCGATCATCTTGACGACCTCGCCAATACGATCTGCGGACTGCGCCAGGTCGGCGATGCGCGCGTTCGTCTGCTCGGCCTGCTGCACCGCCTCCTGCGTGATGCTTTCGGACCGCTGGACCTGACGGCCGATCTCCACGACGGAAGACGCCATCTCTTCGGAGGCCGCCGCGACCGATTGCACATTCGCCGCCGAACGGTCGGAAGCAGCCGCCGCCGCGCCGGAAAGCTGATTGTTCTTCTTCGCGCTCGCACTCAGTCCGGCTGCTGCGACCTCGATTTCGGAACTGGCCGAAGAGACCGCGTCGACAATCCGGCCGACCGCCTGCTTGAAGGCGCCGGCGACCTCGCTCATGGTTGCCTTGCGGTCCTGCTCGGCCTTGAGCTTCAACCTGGCCCGCTCGGCTTCCATCGCCTGAACACGGAGTGCATTCTCCCGAAACACCTGAACGGCCCGGGACATCGCGCCGACTTCGTCCTGGCGATTGAGGGATGGTATCTCGACGTCGAGTTGGCCTGCGGCGAGCCGCGCCATCACGCCGGTCATCCCGGTCATCGGCCGGATCACGCCCAGCGCGACGCCTATGAGGCCGCTGCCGATCAGGAGAAACACCAATCCCGAGATCGCCCAGAGGACCGTGGTGAAGCCCGCGACACGCTGCCTCGCCGCGGCTTCGACGGCTGCATTGTCGTCATTCGTCTTCTTGACGATGTCATCGATGATCGCGCGATGCGCCTGATACGCTGCCGTGATTTCGGCATAGGCCTTCGCGGCGGTATCCTTGTCTCCCTTGACCAGAGCGGGCATGAACGCACCGTCGAGCACCGTCCAGAAGCGCTGCACCTGCCGATTCGAATCCTCGATCAGGCGCGCCTTCAGCGCGGGCGCGAGGTCGGATCTCGCCCAATAATCCCGCCGCTCATCATAGTCTTTTTTCAGCTGGGCGAGACGGCTGCGATGCGTCTCGAGTTCGGCCGGATTATTCAGCGCCAGCGTCGTCTCGAGATAGGCCTCGATCACATATTCCGGCGGCGGCAGGATGTCGGCAACGAGATCGTTGCCGAGCTTGATCTGATCATAAAGTGGCCCGCCGACCTTCAGATCGGCCAACGCGTAAATTCCGGTGAAGACCACGGCCGCGAGGCCGGTCGCGGTCACAACGCCGAACAGCACCATGGCACGCGCGATTGTCAGACGAAGCTTCATCGCCCCTCCCCCCGGATCGGCTGCAGATCGGTGCGTGCTCCGAACGGGCTGGCGAGCGGATCCAGCCGCTTTGCCGTCCGAGGAGAGCGCACCGCGTCAACGCACGAGGTAACCACGAATGTCCTGTGGGACCGTTAACCAAGAACAGGGGAAAGACCGGCCAACGCTTGCGCTACGGTATCGGGATCATGGTCGGGCTAGAACACGGCGAGATATTTCAAGAGCGACACGATACCGATGATAATCACCACCACCCGCGCGATCTGTTTGGCGCGGCTATCCAGCGGCAGCATGTTGATGAGGTAGAGAACAAGAATAACGACAAGGAAGGTGACGAGAACACCGACGATCATTGGCAGCCCCTTAAACCGAATTTGCTGGCGCAGAGCTAACGTCGGCCGGACCGTTCAGGTTCCCGTGGACGGAACTCCCGAGAAACCGCTGGGATCGAAAGAATCCGCGCGATTGGTGTCATCTTACGGCAGCTATACTGCCTAAGTTTTTACCGTTTTCGGCTCAAATGCGCGGTGGAACTTTTGGGGGCCGCCATGCTGAACCGTCTGACCGTATCCACGCTGCTGCAGGCAGTGATCCTTTCCACTGCGCTCGTGATCGTTACCTTGTTCTCCTTCACCGCCTGGGACTCCTGGCAACGTCTGCAAGTCACCAACCGGATTGCGCTTGTCGCTGACGCTTCGGCGGACATGTTCAAGGCCATGGATCGCCTGCGCAGCGACCGCACGACGACCAACCGCGTGCTGGTTGCCGACGAGACGCTCGATGGCAAGGTCGAGAGCTATATCCGCGGTCTTCGCGATTCGGAAATGCCGGCCATGAGCCATGCGCTCGACGTGTTGCCGACGATCGGCTTTGCGCAGCAGCAGGCGCTGTTGCCCGAGTTCGCCCGCCTGTTCAAGACGCTGTCCGACCAGCAGAAGCAGTTCTGGGAGGAGATGGGCAAGCCGAAAGCGTCGCGCCGTACCGCGCTCGGCAAGGAATACATGGAGACGGAGACCGCGCTGCTCGAAGTCCTCGACAAGGTATCCGGCGTGCTCGCCGCAGAGGTCAATCACCAGGACGCAACCATCGACCAGCTATTGCTGACCAAACAGACCGCCTGGCTGTTGCGCAACACAGCGGGCGAAGCGTCACTCCTGGTTTCGAACGGGCTCCTTGCGGGCAAGATGACGCCGGAAAACCATCGGGCCTACGTCAAGCTCGTCGGCGGGATCGATGCAGCCTGGAAGGCGCTGGAATTGGCAACCGGCGGCATACAGCTGCCGCCGACGCTCTCCGCTGCACTGGCTAACAACAAGAAAGTCTATTTCGATCCCCAATATAGTGGGTTGCGCGACCGGCTGGTGAACGCGCTGGTCACAGGCGAGAAGCCGGAAATGGTCGCCAACCAATGGAGCCCCTATTCGGTCGCACGCCTGACCGCCGCCGTTGCTGTTGCCGACGCAGCGCTCGACGCCGCCAAGGCCTATATCGCCGATCAGCATTCCGAGGCGCTGCGCTCGCTCGTTCTGCAACTCGCTTTCCTGGTTGCGGCAATCCTGCTCTCCGGCGGCGCCATGCTGATGGTCAGCCGGCGCGTCATCAGGCCGCTGCACGACATCCGCGACGGCATGCTGAAGGTGGCCGGCGGCGACCTCGCCGTCGAGACCGGCCATACCGCGCGCAAGGACGAGATCGGGGCGCTTGCCGGCGCGCTGGAAGTCTTCAAGCAGCAGGCCAAAGACAAGCTGAAGATCGAAGCGGATGAGCGCGAGCGCAATGCCGGCGCAGCAAGCCGGCAACGCCTGATCGAGAACTATGTTGGAGAATTCGAGGGTGCGGTGCGCCAGAGCCTGCTCCAGCTGGGCGAGGCCTCCAGCACGATGCGGAGCACGTCGGGAGACCTGTCGACGGTCGCGCGCAAGACCAATGAACGGGTCGAGGTCGCACAGAAAGCCTCAGGCGAAGCCTCGCTCAGTGTCGAGAGCGTCGCCTCCGCGTCAGAGGAGCTGAGCGCCTCGATCAACGACATCAGCCAGCAGGCGGCACACGCCGCAGGCATCGCCAGCCGCGCCGTCGACGAGGCGCGCCAGACCGACGGCACCGTCCAGGGGCTCGCCAAATCGGCGGGCCGGATCGGCGAAGTGGTCGGCCTCATCAACACCATTGCGGCCCAGACTAACCTGCTCGCGCTGAACGCGACGATCGAAGCGGCGCGCGCGGGCGAGGCCGGACGGGGTTTTGCGGTGGTCGCCTCCGAGGTCAAGTCACTGGCGAGCCAGACCGCCAAGGCGACCGAGGAGATTTCCGAGCAGATCGCCGACATTCAGAAGGTCGCGGGCGACGCGATCGACGCCATCAAGCGGATCGGCGGCATTATCGGGGAGGTCAACGAGGTCGCTACCGCGATCGCGGCCGCGGTGCAGGAACAGGGCGCAGCGACGCAGGAGATCACCCGCTCGACCCAATATGCCGCGCAAGGTACCAAGAACGTCTCGGAAAGCATGACAGGCGTCAAAGCCGACGCCGATTCCGCAGCCGCGGCAGCCGAGAACGTCAAGCATGCCTCCGAAACGCTGGAGACGCAGAGCCGGCATCTCGGCGAACAGGTGAGCGATTTCCTGGGCAAGATCCGCGCGGCGTAGTTTGTCGTCCCGGCGAAGGCCCGGCTTGCGCCCGCTGACGCTGGCTTGCGCTCAAGCTTACCTGCCTGACGCCACCACCGGCAAATGGCGGAAGCGCGCCTGCGCGGATTGCGGCAGTGGCGAGAAATTGCTGCCGCCCCGATGGTTGGCACTCCGCGTGACCACTTCGAGCCCTTTGGCTCCCGCAACGATGTCGCCCTTGCGCAGCGTCGGATCATTGTCGATCGAGACGTGCGCCAGGCCAACCTGATCCTTGCCGTTGCAGGTGCATCCGGCCACGAGTTCGTCGCGATATCGGTACGCGTTGGGCAGCTCCGAATAGGGCCTGCCGTTTGCGGTGGCGGCGCTGTCGATGTCGCTGCCGTAAACCAGCGCGATCTGGCTCGCCGGGCAAAAGCCGTTGCAGGCCGCGATGCGGCTTTTGTCGTCGGGGCCGGTCACGGGGAAATACCGGCCGTCGCAGGTCCGCACGCACCAGGCTTGGCCGCCACCGTAAGCCATACGAGGGCGTGGCGCTTCCGCCGGCGCGTCGTCCCGGCCGAACGGAACGGCAAAGGAGCCTCCCGGCGGCGGAGCCGGCAGCCGGGCGCCGAACGCGCCAAACAGGGCGGAAAAGAAATCCTCCGCTTGGGACGCGGACGGCAGGGTGAAGGTGCTCAGGCCAAGCAGCACGGCAGTCGCCACGCCGGCGCCACGTCTCATGCGCATCACCGCCTCCGGCTCAGTCGACCCGCGCGACCGGAATGGTCATCGCCTGGCGACCCGACGGCAGCCTCGTCACCGGCCGGGTCGTGACCGGGGTCGGCGTCAGCCGACGCGCCTGCAGCGGCGCATTCTTCGGCAGCACCACGACCTTGGTTCCGATATTGACGCGGTTGAACAGGTCGATCACGTCCTCATTGGTCAGTCGGATGCACCCCGAGGAGACGAACTTGCCAATGGTGGTCGGATCGTTGGTGCCATGGATGCGGTATTCGCTCGAGCCGAGATACATCGCGCGGGCGCCGAGCGGATTGCCGGGGCCGCCCGCCATGAAGCGCGGCAGATAGGGTTGGCGGGCGATCATCTCGGCCGGCGGATACCAGTCCGGCCACTGCGCCTTGCGGCTGACCGTCTGGACGCCCGACCAGGTAAAACCCTGGCGGCCGACGCCAATACCATAGCGGATCGCCTTACCGCCGCCGAGGACGTAATAGAGCACGGTATCACCGGTATCGATGATGATGGTGCCGGGCGCTTCCTTGGTGTCGAGGTTGACGACCGCGCGCCGCAATCTGTCCGGGAGGGCATTGTCCTCGTCTGTGCGGCCGGGATCATTGGCCGCCGGCGCATTCGTCATATAGCCGTCTGGAAATGCATCGGTCTGGCTCGGCGCATAGCCGAGGGCCTGGGCGCTCGCCGTAGCGGCAAAAAGCGTGCTCGCAAGCAGCGAGGCGGCAACGAAAACGACGGCACGCTGGACGCGCGAAGAGGGTTTGGGCGTGGCGGAAGAAAGCTTGATCATGTGCTGCCCCTTGAAACGGAAGTGCATCAGCTTGATGCGCCGCTTCTACAAACGCGACTGACGCGCATGCGGTTCCGCCGCGGGCAGTGGCGAAC
>JBLMWS010000330.1:0-8034 GCA_050257355.1 Gemmatimonas sp. | reverse complement strand
ATCGCGCTTTTGCTCTTCCTGCGGTTCTCGCTGCCCATCGGCCGCTATGCTGATCCCCGCCAATGCCAGCGTGCTGATGACAAGCGCCATCACCATCCGATCTAAGATATTAATTTCCATGGTACTCCTCCTGGTCGCTCGGGCACGTAAATTTGAGGTAAAGCGTAACCATGATCATTTCTACGAGTCGCTAAACCTCCTTGCCGTCACTGCTATATAATACATTTTTGAAGACTTACTGTTCATTATTTGACAAAGTGCCAAAGGAATTCTGCTGATTAGACTAACCATATTGCGCATTGAAACCTATCAATGCAGAAACATCGTTCCGGGAAAGTGCCGGTCGATGATTTCGCTCCCGGGGGAAGCTTCTTTCAGCAAATCAACCAAAACGAGACGGGCAAGATCGTAGGCTTCTTTTTCGTCAGCGGAATATTCGAAGGCGATCTCGCTGACGGTCGCTATAAGCTCTCCCAACGTAGTGTTGATCCTGTTATCGCTACGGTTTGTTTTCACGTCGATTATCCTTTCACTCAAAAACCCTCTTGATCGTCGCTCGTTTTGCGACCCGGCGAACCTGTGATGTTCTCGACCGTTTCTGGGCCTTCTTCCGGTTCACCACGAGCCACCTATGGGTAATGTACTCGGGTCGCTTGTTCTGGTACTTGAGATAATACGCGAGTTCCCAGACGTCGAGACCTAAAATTAGCAGGTGGCCGTTATCATATACGTCTCCGCATGATGTGCGCTGCGAGCCATGTTTCGACGAGAGCAAATCCAACAAGCGTTATCGAATTGATAAGCATAAGGGCTCCTTCCTTTTAGACCGGTTAGCACGCCCTAAGCCCGTAAATGAGATTGATCGCCGGCACACGACCGGGAAAATCGCAAAGAAAGTCCACAGCATCGCTCAACCGCTTTGCGGCTATAGAACGTGTCGCCTCGGATTTCCTATCCGCCCGAATTCCCCTGGCTGTGTTCGGCGTACGCGTGCTTTTCGGCTTCCGTATCGGCCTTGACCGTGTCGCAACGAGTGGCAATGAATTCCTTTCCCTTTTTCACAATCCCATCGGCAGTCTCGAGCAGTTTTCCCGCCTGCTGATTCAGCGTGTCGAGACCCTTGGTACTTTGCTCACGAAGAAATTTCCGTGTTTCCTCTCCCCGCCGGGGCGCCAACAACAGCCCGGTTACAGCTCCGAGAGCCATACCGAGTATAAATGAAGGGAACTTTAGGTCACCGTTCGTTTCCATGGTTTCGTTTTTCGTTTCTCAATTTACGCCCACAATATGATTCGTCGCCTCGTGCTTCTGATCCCCTCGACACCTTTTGCTGGTTCTGCAATACGCTGGCAACTCAGGTTGACGATCCCGTAAATCGCCCCGCTCTGCTCTATTTCCTGATGCGACATCTATCCTGATATAGGAGGAGTTGCCGTAACGATAGGCTGACTGGAAAAGGATTGCTGTCTAATTTTGGACGGTGTTGAAAATAAAGATTGGGGGCTTGCGGGAGAAGCGTAGCCGTAGGCGTTGTTTCGTTTGAGGTGCCAAATGTGCCGGCGGCGAGCCTTCGCCCGTCCAGCCTAATCTTTATTTTTCCGAATCTCGCGCTCCGCCTGGAGCCAGTCCTGCTCCGCGAGGCCTTCGCGGTGCACTCGCCGCTCATAGAGTTCATAGGCGTGCTTGGCGATCTGCGCTGTCATATCGACGGATGTCTTGGCCAATAGCGGCGCGGCGGTTGGATCGAACACCCGATACGCAATCAGTTTCACGCGGTCGTTCACGAGGAACCACGCCAGAGCATAGCCCCAGACGAACAGTGCCCAGCCCCAGCCGAGTGGCGTCATAAACAACCCATAAACCGCTATCAGCGTCGCCACGATTTGCGTGCCGAGCACGGCCGCCCATAAAATCCGCGCGGGGCGTATGGACCAGAACGGGCGGCGCGTGCGCGTGAGGAAGATCGTCAGATGTCCCGCCACCGACAGCTTCAAATACATCAGCGTCTGGATGTGCGCGCGGTCGAGATGAAAGACGCGCTCACCGAGATAAAACAAGCCGAAGGCGGAGACGACCCCGATGACGCCCAGCACCGTGGCGACCCCCAGCACCATGTGCATGTTCCAGGCCTCGGGCTTGTCCGTATAATGAACGTTGTCGTACGCAATGGACAGGATCGCCCCGTCGTTGAGCAACGCCAGCATCACGATCATCACCGCCGTCAATGGATAAAAGTTAAAGATCAGAATCGCCAGCGTCATGAACAACAGCACGCGCAGCGTCTCGGCGATGCGGTATATGGCATAGCTGTTCATCCGCTGGAAGATTTTCCGGCTCTCCTTGATCGCGTCTATGATCACCGACAGGCCGGGCGTCAACAGCACGATGGACGCCGCCGCGCGGGCCGCGTCCGTCGCGCCGGAAACGGCGATGCCGCAGTCGGCCTTCTTGAGAGCGGGGGCGTCGTTTACCCCGTCGCCCGTCATGCCGGTGATGTGGCCGCGTTGCTGCAGGACGTCTACAATGTGGAACTTGTGTTCGGGGAACACCTGGGCGAAGCCGTCGGCCTGCTCGATGGACTCCGCCAACTGCGCTGTCTCGTGATGCTTCACGTCGCCGAAGCCGCTGGCATCGAGGATGTTTGTGCCCATCCCTAATTTCTTAGCGGTTTCCTGGGCGATGGCCAGTTGATCGCCCGTGACCATCTTGACCTTCACACCCATCTGTCGCGCGGTCGCGATGGTTGCCTTGGCTTCTTCCCGGGGCGGGTCGAACAGGGGCAACACCCCTAGAAACTGCCACGGGCCTTGCGCGTCCGCCCGAGCCACGCCCAACGACCGGAAGCCGCGCGCCGCGAATTCGTTGACCGCCTTCTCGATGGCGGGCTTGACCCGCCCGGCATTGGCCGACAACGCCAAGATCACCTGCGGCGCCCCCTTAGCCACCCTGAACTCCTTTCCGTCCGTGCCCTTGACGGCGGCCTCGGTGCGCTTGTGCACCGGGTCGAACGGCTGGAAATGAACCACCTGGTAGCCTTTCAATGCCTGATCATTTTTCAAGCCGCCCAGCACGGCCAGGTCGATGGTGTCCTTGTTGTCCGCGCGCGATGCCAGCGCGGCGTTGAGGATGACTTGATCGGCAGGGATACCGTTCACGCTGAACGGATCGCCCAGTGTGAGCTTGTTCTGGGTCAGCGTGCCGGTCTTGTCCGCGCACAGCACGTCCACGCCGGCCAATTCCTCGATGGCCGCCAACCGGGTCACAATCGCCTCTTTTTTGGCCAGCAGGCGCGCGCCGACCGCCATGGTCACCGACAGCACCGTGGGCATCGCTACGGGAATCGCGGCCACGGTCAGCACCAGGGCGAACTGCAACGTGGTGAGAATGGGGTCGCCGCGGAAGAGCGCGACGCCCAGAATCAACACCACCAGCGTCACCGCGAGGATGATCAGGTAATTGCCGATCTTCAGCACCGCGCGCTGAAAGTGGCTGACGGTGTGCGCGCCCTGCACCAGTTGCGCCGTCTTGCCGAAGTAGGTGTTCGCACCCGTGGCATAGACCAGTGCGCCGATTTCGCCCTGGCGGATGATCGACCCCGAGAACACCGCCTCGCCGGGTTTTCGCGTGGCGGGTAACGACTCTCCGGTCAAGGCGGACTGGTCCACTTCTATAGGGTCACCCTCCAGCAAGCGCGCATCCGCCGGCACGATGTCGCCCAGGCGCACGCGGATGACGTCGCCCGGCACCAACTCACGCGCCGCCGGAGTAATCCACTTCCCATCACGTTTCACCCGCGCCGTGATCGCCAGCTTGGCCTTCAGCGCGGCGATGGCGTTGCCCGCCTGGTGTTCTTCCCAGAATCCGACCACGGCATTGGCCAGAAGCAGAAGGAGAATGATGGCAAAGTCCGGCCAATGCCGGGCTACCGCTGAAAGGATCACTGCCGCTTCGATCATCCACGGGATGGGACCCCAAAAATAGGTGAGGAATTTCAGGAACGGATTCGTTTTCTTTTCTTCGATCTCGTTAGGCCCATATTGGGTCAGCCGTTTCTGCGCCTCAGCTTCACTGAGGCCGTCTGGCGACGACCGCAAGTTTGCCTGAAGTTCCGCCATGGGAAGGGATTTCAGATCGTCCTTCGCATCGGGCTTCGATTCGGGCGCCTTGGGTTGGTCGCTAGTGGGTTTCATAATGGGTATTCTCCGGGTTTAATCCTTGTTCTTGTCGGAGTCCGGCTCTTCGGTGGTCTTTTCCTCTTCGCCGGATTCTAGCCGTAACAGGCGGGCGTCGATGTCGGCCAGCAACTGGTCGTAAATCTCCTGACTGAGAACGCCTTGCCGGAAGGCATCGATCACATAGCTCTTCTCCGTCAGCAACAGATGCCGGCGTGCCCACTGCGATTCCTGAACCGCAATCGCCGCGCGGTCGAGTTCCAACTCACCGATCTGGTCTTGCTCCTCCTGGATCCGCTTTTCGTATTCTTGCTTGAGGCGGGGGCGCACATCGTCGCCGGAGAAATGCACGTAAGACATACGTTCCAGTTCTTCGAGCGCCGCGCTGGCGGCCTGCAATTTGCCGCGGGCGAACTCGTACGCTCCCCGGTGCTCGCGCCCTTTGACAATGCCCAGCCGTCGCAGCAGGGGTGAGACGGTCATGCCGTGCACCAGAATCGAGATCATCACCACGCCGAACGTCATCGTCACCAACAGATCACGATGCGGAAAATCCTTCGCCAGACTCAGCACCAGGACCATTGGCAAGCCGCCGCGCAACCCGCCCCACGTCAGCACGACGCTCCACGACCAGGGAATCTTCTCGCGGGTTTTTCGCAGCAAACCGGACACCGCGAAAATCACCAGTCCCCGGCCCGCGGTCACAACTAGATAAGCGACGAGAATCACCTTCCACGAACTGAACAACGCATCGAGATGCACCTCCAGGCCGATGAGCAGGAACACGATCGAGTTCAATGCAAACGCCACGTACTCCCAAAACGTTTCAACGGCAACCCGCGTGGACGGCGTCATGCCGATGCGCGCGCCGTAATTGCCGCAGATCACCCCGGCTACCACAACCGCGATCACGCCCGAAGACTGAAAATGCTCGGCCGTCACAAACGAGCCATACGCCGCGATGGTCGTCAACGTGATCTCGATCATCGCATCATCAATCTGTTTGATCACTTGCGAGGCGGCCAGGCCGACCGCGGCACCGATCAGCGCGCCGAAACCAACAATCTTGATAAAGTCCGTCGTCAGTTGCCGTGCCGTGACACTGGCGCCGATCACCAGCGACAGACTCAATGTGAAAAACACTATCGCCGTCCCATCGTTAAGCAAGCTCTCGCCGTCCAGCAATACCGACAACCGCCGCGGCGCGCCGAGACTCCGAAACACCGCCACCACGGCGATCGGGTCGGTCGCCGCGATCAACGCCCCAAACACCAACGCATATTGCCACGTAAAATTCTGCTCCAGATGCAGCGTGTTCACGACGGGCGTCAGGATCACAGTCGTCAACGCCACCGCCCCGGCTACGCCCGGCACGGCCAGCGACGCGATAGCCAAGCGGTTGCGCCAGAATTCCCGGAACTCGATATGAAACGCGGCCTCAAACAACAAGCCCGGCAGAAAGACCGAAAAAAGCAATGCTTTCGTCAAGTGGGGCGGCGTGAACACGTTCAGGATACCGAGCGCCAACCCCGCCAGCACCAGCGCCACCGTGTACGGCATGTGCACTTGCCGCACCACAATCGCCACCACCGTCGCGACCGAAAACAACAAAATCAAAATAGACTCAGTCTGCACAGTCTGTTACCCCCGGTATCTCGCCCCCCAACTTCGGCGCGAGGGGAAGGATGTGGCCATCGATAAACGCGTCACTTGTGTCTTGATGGTACAGGTGTGGATGATGAAGAAATCCGGCCAATGCCGGGCTACCGCCGAAAGGATCACGGCGGCTTCGATCACCCACGGGATGGGACCCCAAAAATAGGCGAGGAATTTCAGGAACCGATTGGTGTTCTTCAATCTTGTTCGGCCCATATTGGGTCAGCCGTTTCAGCGCCGCAGCCTGGCTGAGGCCGTCCGGCAACGACCCCAATTTCGCCTGCAGTTCCGGCATGGGAAAAAAATTCAAATCGTCCTTCGCATTGGGCTGCGATCGCGGCTTCGATTCGGGAGCCTTGGGCTGGTCGGCTTTGGAGCTCATCTGTCATCGATCGCCAGCAAGCCCTTGTCGCGGGCGACCAACGCCCTCGCGGCGCCCATAGGCTCTTGCATCTTCATATTCAGCCCTTTCGTAACAGCAGGATCACGCCGGTCAATGCCGCCAACAGCGCGACCCAAAGTACGATGGCGATGCGCGTGGCTTTCACGGCTCGATCTTTCTCCCACCAAGTCGCCGGGCGAATGCCCTGCACCAGAAACGTCGTCACCCCGGCCAGGTTCACGCAGATCAGGTTCATCAGAAACAGCGACAACGCCCCCATGGCCAGCACCGGATGCCCGCCGCCCAGCAGCAGCCCAAACGTCACCAGCGGCGGCAATAACGCCACCGCCACCATCACGCCGATCAACGTCGCCGACACGCCCGTCGTGAATGCCAGCGCACCCGCGCAGCCCGACGCCAATGCCACCGCGATGTCGCCGATACCCACCGCGTCGCGCGACGCTACTTCGGGCGATGCCGGGTTCACTTGCAGCAGCACGCCGATAATCGCCGACAACGCCATCGCCGTCGCAATCCCGGCAAGACCCGTCAGGAGCGCGCGCCGCAGCAGTGGCAAGTCTCCCAACGCTGTCGCCAGCGACAACGCCATGTTAGACCCGAGCAACGGCGCAATCACCATCGCCCCGATGATGATGGCTACGCTGTTGTAATACAGACCGACGGTCGCCACGATGGTGGACAACACCGCCATCGCCAGATAGACGCGCGAACACCGCGCGGCATCTTTGATGTCCTCGTACAACTCCTCTCGGCCGATCCGCCCCGGCGGTTTTTCCTCCGACGGCGCTTGTCCGGACGCGTCGGCCGGCTCCGGATCGGCGCGCGGTAATGTTGCTTCGACAGGCAGAATCACCACCCGGTTGCCCTTCCCAACGGCGTACTGTTTCTCCAACAGATCCAGCACCGCCTCGCTCTGTTCCGCGTCCAACAAAATCCGCACCAGCACTTCCCCGTCAGATAAACGAAGATGCCGATGTTCGAGCACCTTGTGTTCTTTGAGAAGTTCGCGGACTTCCGCGCGGTCCTTCTCCTGCAACACCATCTCAATCAAGCGCAGCGCCATTGCGGCATTATCCTTTCCATTTCCAGTTCCGAATCTCCGGCATGTCTTGGCCGTGTTTGTCGATGTACTGCTTATGCTCGATGAGCTTGTCCTTGAGCTGCTGCTTCAGGTAGATGCCCTTGTCGCCGGTCTGCGGAAGGCGGTCGATGGTATCCATCACGAGGTGGAAGCGGTCCAGATCGTTCAGCACCGTCATGTCGAAGGGTGTGGTGATGGTGCCCTCTTCCTTGTAGCCGCGGACGTGGATGTTGTCATGGTTGGTGCGGCGGTAGGTCAGCCGGTGGATCAACCACGGGTAGGCATGGTAGGCGAAGATGACCGGCTTGTCCTTGGTGAACAATTCGTCGAAATCCATATCGCTCAACCCATGTGGGTGCTCGGTTGGCGGTTGCAGCTTCATGAGGTCGACAACGTTGACCACGCGGATTTTCAGGTCGGGCAGATGCTCGCGCAGGATGGAGACGGCGGCGAGCGTCTCCAGCGTGGGCACGTCGCCACAGCAGGCCATAACCACGTCCGGTGCAACGGCCTGGTCGTTGCTGGCCCACTGCCAGATGCCGATCCCCTCGGTGCAGTGCTTGACGGCGGCATCCATCGTGAGCCACTGCGGCGCCGGGTGCTTGCCCGCGACCACCACGTTGACGTAATGGCGGCTGCGCAGGCAGTGGTCGATCACGGACAGCAGGCAGTTGGCATCCGGTGGAAAGTAGACGCGCACCACCTCGGCCTTCTTGTTCACG
>JBLMWS010000329.1:0-2586 GCA_050257355.1 Gemmatimonas sp. | reverse complement strand
GCTATTTCGCGCTAAAAAGAAAGGATTCGATAAGCCGTTGATTTTATTGAAAACTCTATATGCTTTTGTTCATGTGGTCGGCCGATGGCCGGTAAAGGCAACTCGCAATGAATGACGGCTGTGGCGGACTCCGGCTCTTCCCGAGGCGTCCTCTGTAGGCCCGCTGCCCGCCCAACTGCGACGATCACTGTTTGCTTGTCGTTCGACAGCCCTCGACCTGTTCCTGCCTTTCAAATCCTCCCTGTGAACGCGCGGGAAGCGCGAGAAAGCGGTCTTCGGCCGAAGGCCTATTTATAGGTGCTTGGCAGACCGTTGCGAAGGGCGGAAAGGGCAAAAATGCAACTACGACGCAGAAGCTCCGTAAGCGGCCGTTAGAGCCCACCTTCAAAGGCGCTGGCGGGTGGGGGACTGTCTGACGTCGTTTGATTCGGAAGCGGGTTGGGCACGTGTCGAACACTGAGCTTTTGCACAAGTCGAACGGTGAGCCCGTTCGTCGTCTTGAGATCTTCACCGGATCTGGTCGAAGGCGCGCGTGGATGCCGGAGGAGAAGGCGCGGATTCTCGCAGAGAGCTATGAGAGCGGGGACAAAGTCTCGGCAGTCGCACGTCGACATGGTCTGACGCCGCAGCAACTGTTCGGCTGGCGGCGCGATGCGCAACGGCGAGCCGTCCGTGATCCAGGCGCCGCCGTCGCGGGCAGCGCGACTTTTGCGCCGGTCATGGTGGAGGCTGAGGCTTCGGCCCCATTTTCGGCAGCCTCCTGCGCAATTTCCTGTGGGACGACCGAGATTGCGCTTGGAGCTGCGGTGGTGCGCGTCGGACCTGGCAGCGACGGTCACGACGCTGACGAAGGTGCTGCGTGCGGTGAAGGCAGCGACGTGATTTCGGTTCCGGCAGGCGTCCGGGTTCTGGTGGCGACGAAGCCTGTCGACTTCCGGCGCGGGGCGGACAGCCTCGCGGCTAACTCGACGAAAGCTTCGTCTTCCGCTCGAAACGGGCGGACCGGTTGAAGATTTTGGCCTGGGACGGATCGGGCGTGATTCTGTACTGGAAGCGGCTCGAGCAAGGCGCGTTTCGCTGGCCTCCGATCAGCGACGGCGTGATGCGGCTGTCGGCCTCGCAGCTCGCCGCGCTCGTCGACGGACTGGACTGGTCGCGTCTGCATGCGCGGGACACGCTGGCTCCCGAGGCGGCGTCCTGAAGGTTGTGCTCGGTGGGGCTGATTTCTCTCCACAAACGCGAGCAAATCTGATTCTCTTTCGGGCGTGAGCCCTGACGCGAATCAGCCCCCATCCGACGCCCAGGCGCTTGAAGCGCGCCTGGCTGCGGCGCTGAGCGAGCGGGACGCCGCGATCGCGGAGCGGGATGCAGTCCTCATCCAGAACGACCGCCTCCTGCATCTGTTGCGCCAGCTTCAGCGGATGCAGTTCGGCCGCAAATCCGAGAAGCTCGATCCGGATCAGTTCGCGCTGGCGCTGGAGGACATCGAGCAGGCGGTCGCGGCTAGCGAAGCCGCGGATGACAAGCAGGACAGGACAGCCGCCGTGGCGCGCGCCGCCAGGCGCCGGGCGGATCGCGGCGCGCTTCCGGCTCATCTGCCGCGCGTCCATGTGAGGATCGAGCCCGAGGACCGGACCTGCCCGTGCTGCCGATCGGCCATGCACGTGATCGGCGAAGACACCTCGGAGCGGCTCGACGTGATCCCGGCGCAGTTCCGGGCGATCGTGACGCACCGGCCCAAATATGCGTGCCGGGCGTGTGAAGAGGCGGTGGTTCAGGCGCCGGCGCCCGAGCGGCTGATCAAGGGCGGCCTGCCGACCGAGGCGATGGTCGCCTCCGTGCTGGTCTCCAAATACGCCTGGCATCTGCCACTCTACCGGCAGGCCCAGATGCTGGCCGCCCAGGGGCTCGACATTAAGCGCTCGGTCCTGGCGTTCTGGGTCGGCTACGCAGCCGCCGAACTCAGGCCGGTCTACGAGCGCCTTCGTGAACTCATCCTGACAACCGGCAAGATCGCGGTCGACGAGACGAAGGCGCCGGTGCTCGACCCCGGCCGCGGCCGGGTCAAGGACGGCTATTTCTGGGCGGTCGCCCGCGACGACCGGCCCTGGGGCGGGAGAGACCCGCCGGCCATCGCATTTACCTACGCGCCTGGTCGCGGGGCGATTCATGGCCTGAAGCTGCTCGACGCTTATCGGGGCGTCGTTCAGTGCGACGGCTATGCCGCCTGCAAGACGATCGCCGCCAAGACTCCTGACGACCGGATCACGCTCGCCTTTTGCTGGTCGCATCTACGGCGACGGTTCTTCGATCAGGCGAAGGGCGCCGCGCCGATCGCCCGCGAGGCGCTCGAGAGGATCGCCGAGCTCTATGCGATCGAGAAGACGATCCGGGGCATGAGCGCCAACGAGCGTCGCCGCGTGCGCCAGGAGAAGAGCAAGCCGCTCGTCATGGCGTTCAGGCCTTGGCTCGAGCATCAGCTGGCGCGCGTCTCCGCCAAGTCCGGGATCGCCGAGGAACTCCGCTACGGCCTGAATCATTGGGAGGGTCTCGTCCGCTTCCTGGACGATGGCCGCATCGAACTTG
>JBLMWS010000328.1:0-10104 GCA_050257355.1 Gemmatimonas sp. | reverse complement strand
CTGGTTCGCGTATGCACTGGTCTGCCAGGACTCGCATGATATGGCGGCCGCGATCACGGCCTATCGCCGCGCCCTGGACCTGTCTCCCGAATTGGCAGAAGCCTGCGTGAATCTCGGCATCTGCCTGCAGCAGACGGGCGACGTCGCAGCGGCGAAAACCATGTTCGGCCGCGCCATCCGGCTGCGCTCCGATACGTTTGGGCGCATCACGCAGGCCCTGTCCTCGGCGCCGCGTGGCGAGTTGTGGCTCGACCCGGAACGGCTCAGGCAATCACTCGCGACTTGAACGCCCTCTCCTTGCTCGGAATTTTCGCCGGTACACTCCGCGTCGGTTCAACAGCTGAGCGGCCGTATCGTCATAACGGCGTGCCGCCGCATCTGAAAATGCTTCACAGTGCAGATCGAGCGCGGTTCGTGCTACGGGAAAACATTGCGCCACCGGTGTGCCGCGCGGCAGCACGCCTTCAAAACCGGGATCGGTCCACACCGCCGGAAACAGCACGCCGACATCGGAAAAGCGGTCGCAATCCACCAGGCCGCTCAATAGCCGAAACGGAAGATCGGCACGGTTGACGGGATGTGTCGCAAACAGCGAGTATCCCGGCTCGAGCTCGATGGTCCAGAAGCTGTTGAACTTCACCACAGAGGTTGCCGCCTTGTGAAACGGCGTCGCGGTCACCTGCGCCGGAACATGAAAGCTGATCGGTGATCGCGGATGCGCCTCCGCCGCCAGTTGCGGCAAGTCCCAATCCCACGACAGCACGCCGTCACGGATGATGACGTCGCAAGGCAGTGGGATGACGAAGCCGAAAGCCATGGCATCGACAAAGGGCGGGCAGTGCTTGACCGTGCGCACGTCCTCGCCGTGCAAGGCGGACCAGGCCGTGCCGGGCATGTTTCTGAGCCAGTCAGGCAGGGCTTGCCGTGCAAGTATCGGCCGCGCCAGGCTGTCGATCAATGCCGGATCGCAACGAAACGTCACCCGCATGAAACCACTCGCTTAGCCGCTTCCGAGCTTCACGAAATCGGATAAAGGCCGAGATTGAAAGCGATCGATATCCGTAAAGCGTTGCCGGTGTAGGGCCGCACCGCGTGCAGCAGGAACGACGGAAACAGGAACAACAGCCCGGCACGCGGCCTGATCGTCTGCGCGCTTCCCGCCGAGCGGCCGTCTTCGCCGGCAAACTTTAGTAGCGGCGCATGCATCATCGGTGACGGACCACGGGGATCGAACATTTCGAACTCGCCGCCGAGCGAGGTATCGTCGGCGCAACCGCCATCCGCCACATAGTAAGCGCCGGACCAGAACGAACCGGGATGGTAGTGGCACGCGTTCGAACCGCCGGGGCCAATGACGTTCGCCCAAGCTTCGAGCTTCCAGTCCGGCGTGACCGGCTTGCCGTCGCGGTCCGCGGTCAGCTGGGTTGCGACGGATTGGGCGGCGGCCAACACCTGCTGAACATTCTTGCCGCCCCATTCGGTGATGTCGCGGGTCGAATGCCAGCCGCCGATGCTCGATGCACCGATGGATGCCTGCTCGTCACGGCGACGCAGAATGATCTCGGCCAATTCGGCATTACGCTCCTCGGCGCCCGGCAACATCACCGCGGCCACCGGCGTCGCAAACAACCCCTTCACTTCGACTTCGATGCCGGACATGACCGACCTTTTCGAACCTCAACTTTCATGAAAGAAAAAAGGGGTGGGAACCGCCCAAGCAGCTTCCCACCCCCTTCGCGAGGCGTCAACCGGCTCAGGTTCGCTTGTGCGGAACCTCCGCCTTCCAGCTCTTGATCAGCTCATCATAGTCCTGCGTGACGCCGGGCGGCTTCTCGTTGGCGAGCTTGCGCTGCGGGGCGGTATTGCCGTCCTTCTCCGCCTTGGCGTACCAGTACTCGGCGGTTTTCTCCGGATTGAGCTTCGGCCCGAGCTTGCCTTGCACGCCGGATTTTTCCAGGCGCTCCAGGATCGAATCCTGCGCCTTGGCAAGACCATCCATCGCCTGCTGAGCCGTTGCCTCGCCCGAAATGGCGCGCGAGACGTTCTGCCACCAGACCTGCGCCAGCTTGCCGTATTCGGGCACGTTGACGCCGGTCGGCGTCCACAGCTTGCGCGCCGGGCTGCGGTAGAACTCGACGAAACCGCCGACCTTCGGTGCCAGCTGCGTCATCGCGTCCGCCCAGATGTCGCTCTCGCGGATCACGTGCAGGAACTTGACCGACTTCTTCAGCGTGACTGTCTTCGACACGCAGAACTGCGCGTAGAGCCAGCCCGCCTTCACCTTCTCCGGCTTGGCATATTTCAGGAACGTCCAGCAGCCGACGTCCTGATAGCCGAGCTTCATGCCCTCCTTCCAATATGCCCCGTGCGGGCTCGGCGCCATGCGCCACTTCGGCGTGCCATCCGAGTTCATCACCGGCAGTTCGGGCTTGGACAGCGCGGCCGTGAAGGCGCTGTACCAGAAGATCTGCTGGGCGATATGGCCCTGGCCCGGGACCGCACCCGCCTCGAGGAAGTCCATGCCGGCGGCTTCCGGCGGCGCATATTTCTTGAGCCACTCGACGAACTTGGTGAGCGCATACACCGCGGCCGGTCCGTTGGCGTCACCGCCACGCGTGATCGAGGAGCCGCGCGGAATACCGTCTTCCATGCGGATGCCCCACTCGTCGACCGGCTTGCCGTTCGGCAGGCCCTTGTCGCCGTTGCCGGCCATCGACAACCAGGCGTCGGTGAAACGCCAGCCGAGCGAGGGGTCCTTCTTGCCGTAATCCATGTGGCCATAGACCCGCTGACCGTCGATTTCCTTCACCGTATTGGTGAAGAAGTCGGCGATGTCTTCATAGGCCGACCAGTTCACGGGAACGCCGAGTTCGTAGCCGAACTTGTTCTTGAAGGCGGTCTTGAGTTCGGGGCGCTTGAACCAGTCGTAGCGGAACCAGTAGAGATTGGCGAACTGCTGGTCCGGCAATTGATACAGCTTGCCGTCGGTGAAAGTCGCGAACGACAGCCCGATGAAGTCATTGAGGTCGAGATTTGGGTTGGTAATCTCTTTGCCATCGCCGGCCATGAAGTCGGTCAAGGAGCCGCCGACGATGTCGTTGTAGCGAGGATGCGTGCCGATGAAGTCCGAGTCGTTCATCCAGAAATCGTAGATCGGCTTTCCGGACTGGATTTCGGTCGAAATCTTGTCGACGATCAGGCCTTCGTCCATCATCTCGTGGTTGACCTGAATGCCGGTGATCTCGGCGAAAGCCTTGGTCAAGGTCTTCGACTCGTATTCGTGAATGCCGAGAATTTCCGAAGCCGTGCTGACCTGCATGCCCTTGAAGGGGGCCGATGCCTTGATGAACCATTCCATCTCGGCCATCTGCTGATCTTTGGTCAGCGTCGACGGTTGAAACTCGTTTTCGACCCACTTCTTGGCGGCATCGAGCTGTTGCGCGTAGCTCACGGTGGGCGTGAGCAATGCCGGCGCACCGACCGCAGCCGCGGCGGCGACCGTGCCTGCGCCTTTCAGAACGTCACGACGATTGATATCCATTTTCGCCTTCCTCCCCTGATAAACCCCGCACCCAACGCGCGAGGCATTTTAAAGTCATGCAAAACGAAACATTGCGGCCGCGAACGGAATACAGATCGCGAGCGCATACCAAAGCTCTCCGCCGCCGAGGCGCATCCACAGAATGAAAATGAACGCGGAGCCGAGCAGCGAGACGAAGAAGCGGTCGCCCCGCGTCGTCGGAAACCCGAGAATGCCCTTGCGCGGCGTTTCCGGCCGATAGATCGCCAGCAAGGTCAGAATGACGAGACACAGCGCGATGAAACCAAAGAAGATCGCCGTCTGATACGTCCAGGCCATCCAGGCAAATGACGACATGTCTGCCTCTCAAACGCGGCCCAGGGCGAAGCCCTTGGCGATGTGATTGCGTACGAACCAGATGACGAGGGCTCCCGGGATCATCGTCAGCACGCCGGCGGCGGCGAGCAGCGACCAGTCCATTCCGGAAGCCGAATAGGTCCGCGACATCACTGCGGCGAACGGCAGCGCGTTCGTTGCGGTCAGCGTGGTGGCGAGCAGCTGCTCCACCCACGAGAACATGAAGCAGAAGAAGGCCGTGACGCCGACGCCATTGGCGATCAGCGGCAGAAAGATGCGCACGAAGAAGCGCGGGAACGAATAGCCGTCGATCGCGGCGGTCTCGTCGATTTCGCGCGGCACGCCGCTCATGAACCCTTCGAGAATCCACACAGCGAGCGGCACGTTGAAGAGGCAGTGCGCGAGCGCGACGGCCCATACCGTGTCGAACAGGCCGACCGCGTAATAGAGATTGAAGAACGGCAGCGCGAATACCGCGGTGGGCGCCATCAGGTTGGTGAGCAGCCAGAAGAACAGGTGCTTGTCGCCGATGAAACGATAGCGGCTGAAGGCATAGGCCGCCGGCAGCGCCACCGTCACGGAGATCACGGTGTTGATCACGACGTAGGTCAGCGACACCAGAAATCCGTGGACCCAGGTCGGATCCTGAAGGATGAAGAGATATTTGGCCAGCGTCGGATGCCGCGGCCAGATCACCAGGCCCGACATGATGTCTTCGTTGGTCCGCAAGCTCATGTTGATGAGCCAGTAGATCGGCAGCATCAGGCAGATCAGGTAGAAAACCAGCGCAAAGTTCGGGAGAACGCTGCGGCGCATGTTCAGGCCTCCCCCTTCAAGAGCTCGAGCTGGTTCATCGCGGTAAAGAAGATCCAGCACAGCGTGATCGTGATGAGATAGTAGACGAGCGACATCGCGGCCGCGCTGCCGAGGTCGACCTGTCCCAGCGCGATCTTGACCAAATCGATCGACAGGAACGTCGTCGCATCGCCCGGTCCGCCGCCGGTCACCACGAACGGCTCGGTGTAGATCATGAAACTCTGCATGAAACGCAGCAGGACCGCGAGAACGAGCACGCGCTGCAGCTTCGGCAGTTCGATGTTGAGAAAGACCGACCAGCGGCTGGCGGCATCGATGCGCGCCGCCTGGTAGAACGCGTCGGGAATCGCGCGCAGGCCCGCATAACTCAAGAGGATGACGAGCGGCGTCCAGTGCCAGACATCGATCAGAAGGATCGTGAACCATGCCGACACGGGATCCTGCGTGTCATTGTAATGCAGACCCAAGCCGTTCAGCGCTGCGCCGAACAGACCGATATCGGCGCGCGCAAAAATTTGCCACATGGTACCGACGACGTTCCATGGAATCAGCATGGGAAGCGCAATCAGCACGAGGCTCGGCCCGACCGCCCAGCCGCGCCGCGGCAGCGTCAGCGAAAGCGCGACGCCGAGTGGCACCTCGATCAGCAGAACGACGAAGGAGAAGATCAGATTGCGCTCCAGAGCGCCCGAGAAGCGACTGCCGATTTCGGTGGCGGGATTCAAGAGGTCGCGGAACCATGCATCGCCGTTCCAGAAGAAATGGTTCTCCGCCATCGCGTCCTGAACCGAATAATTGACCACCGTCATCATCGGCAGAAGGGCCGAGAACAGCACCACGATCATGACCGGTGCCACCAACAGCCAGGCACGGTTGTTGAGGGTCTTCTTCATCACGCCGCTCCCTCGACCAGACGGCTGTCGGCATAGACATGCACGCGCGCGGCATCGAAGATAAGCCCGCATTGGCCGTCACCGCTGGAAAAGCTCTCGCGCACCCGTGCGGCAAACTTGAAGTCGCCGATCCGCAGCCGGGCGAAGCGCATCCGGCCGAGATCGTCGATGCGCTCGATCTGGGCGACGAGCAAACCAGGCGCGGGCGGTACGACCTCGACGAATTCGGGACGCACGCCGATTTCGATTTTCGCGCCCGCAGGCAGATTGTCGTAGCTGCGCTTGAGCGAGATGACGTGACCGTTGATGCGCGCCTCGCGACCCTTCACTTCGGCGGACATGATGTTCATGCCCGGCGAGCCGATGAAATAGCCGACGAAGGTATGCGCCGGCTTCTCGAACAATTCCGCCGGCGAGCCGCTCTGCACCACCCGCCCGTCGTGCATGACGACGACGGTGTCGGCGAAGGTCAGCGCCTCGGTCTGATCATGCGTGACGTAGATCATGGTGAGGTCGAGATCGCGGTGCAGCGCCTTCAGCTTGGAGCGCAACTGCCATTTCAATTCGGGATCGATCACCGTCAGCGGCTCGTCGAACAGCACCGCGGCCACGTCGGGCCGTACCAGGCCGCGGCCGAGGGAGATCTTCTGCTTGGCGTCCGCCGTGAGCCGCGTCGCCTTGCGATGCAGGTCGGGAGTCAGATCGAGGAGCTGCGCGATCTCGGCCACCCGCGCGTCGATCTCCTTTTTCGGCACGCCGCGATTCTTCAGCGGGAAGGCCAGATTCTGGCCCACCGTCATGGTGTCGTAAATCACCGGAAACTGGAACACCTGCGCGATGTTGCGCTTCTGCGTCGGCAACGGCGTGACATCGACGCCGTCGAACAGGATTTCGCCGCGGGTCGGCGTAATGATCCCGGAAATGAGGTTGAGCAGCGTGGTCTTGCCGCAACCCGATGGCCCGAGCAGCGCGTAGGCGCCGCCCTGCCGCCAGGTCATGGAGATCGGCTTCAGCGCAAAGCTCTCCGGATCGGCATCCCGGCCGCTGTAGGAATGGGCCAGTTCGACGAGTTCAATACGGGCCATCAGGCATCTCCCCATTTCGAGGCGGGAGATGCGACCAACCGGTCGGCCGCATCGAACACGAAGACGTTGTCGGGGTCGAGCACCGCATCGAGCGCCTGGCCGGGCTCGAACTCATGCACGCCATGCAGCACCGCGACCCAGTTCACGGAATCGCGCTCAAGATGCACGAAGCTTTCCGAACCGGTGATCTCGGTGACCGATACGGTTGCCGGGAAGGCGTGGCGGCCGGGGACACCCCGGCCGATCTCCAATTGATGCGCGCGGAATCCGACGCGATAGGCGCCGTCGGGAAGGCGAGCGTAAAGCCCGGACGCCGGCGCCTCGACCCCGCCGGCATAGCGCACCGCGCCGCCTTTCTTTTCGATGCCGACCAGATTGAGCGGCGGATCGGAAAACACCTGCGCGACCCGCAGCGTCTCGGGGTGGCGATACACCCTTGGCGTATCGCCGACCTGCAGCGCCCTGCCTTCCCACATGCACACGGTGCGGCCGCCGAGCAGCAGCGCTTCCGAGGGTTCGGTGGTCGCATAGACAAAGATCGAGCCCGATGCCTCGAAGATCCGCGGCAGTTCGGCACGCAGTTCCTCGCGCAGCTTGTAGTCGAGATTGGCCAAGGGCTCGTCGAGCAGCACGAGATCGGCGCCCTTCACCAGCGCGCGGGCGATCGCGGTGCGCTGCTGCTGTCCCCCGGACAGCTGCAGCGGCGTGCGGTCGAGATAAGGTTCGAGCCGCAGCAGTTTCGCCGCCTCGCGCACCCGCTTTTCGATTTCCGCGCGCGGCTTGCCCTGCACACGCAGGGGCGAGGCGATGTTTTCGTAGACCGTCAGCGAGGGATAATTGATGAACTGCTGGTAGACCATGGCGACCGAGCGCCTGCGCACGTCCATCCCGGTGACGTCCCTGCCGTCGACCAGCACGCGGCCGGTGGTCGGCTTGTCCAGACCTGCGAGCAGCCGCATGATCGAGGTCTTGCCGGACAGCGTCGGCCCGAGCAGCACCGCGAGCGCGCCCTTCTCCAGCGTCAGCGACACGTCGCGAATGGTGGGCAGGCCATCGACGATGCGCGTCACATGGTCGAGCGTGATGCTCATGACCGGCCTCCCGCTTCCAGCCGGGGACTGGTCCGGCGCGCCCCGTTCGCCGCGATCCACTCCTCGAGCGCGGCGATTTCCGAAGGCGTCATCCGTAGGCCCAGCTTGGAACGCCGCCAGACAATGTCGTCGGCCGTCATCGCCCATTCCGATGCCATCAAATATCTGACCTCGGCCTCCGTCAGCGTGGCGCCGAACGAGGCGCCAAGATCATCGGCCGACTTCGCATTGCCGAGCACGCGCGCGGCGCGGGTGCCGTAGGCATGCGCGAGCCGGCTCGCGTGGTCGCGTGCGATGAAGGGATAGTTGCGCGTGAGCTCCGCGATCAGCGCCGGCACCGCCGAGACGTCCATGTCGCCGCCGGGCAGCGGCGATTTCGCGGTCCAGCCCTGCCGCGCCTTGGCGTTGCGCAAGTAGGGATCGAGCCGCTGCAGCGCTTCTTCCGCAAGGCGGCGATAGGTCGTGATCTTGCCGCCATAGATCGAGAGCAACGGCGCGCCGCCCGGCGTGTCGAGTTCGAACACATAGTCGCGGGTCGCAGCCTTGGCCTCGCTCGCACCATCATCATAGAGCGGGCGGACGCCGGCGTAGCTCCAGACCACGTCCTCGGGTTTGACCGGCTTGGCCAGATATTCGCCGACGGCATCGCAGAGATATTTGATCTCTTCCGGCGTCGCCTTCACCTTGGCCGGGTCGCCGTCATAGTCGCGATCCGTGGTGCCGATCAGGGTGAAATCGTCCTGATAGGGAATGGCAAAGACGATGCGGCCATCGGCGTTCTGGAAAATGTAGGCGCGATCGTGCTCATAGAGCTTCTTGACCACGATGTGCGAGCCCTGCACCAGCCGCACCTTGGCGCGCGCATTGACGCCGGCCCCTCGCGCCAGCACCTCTTCCACCCAGGGCCCGCCGGCATTGACCAGCGTGCGGGCACGGATCGTCGAGCGCGCGCCGGTCAGCGTGTTGTCCACGGTGACCTGCCAGATGCCATCCTGCTGGCGGATATCGATTGCGCGGGTGCGCGTGCGGATTTCGGCGCCGCGATCGGCGGCGTCGCATGCCGACAGCACGACCAGCCGGGCGTCGTCGACGAAGCAGTCGGAATATTCGAAGCCGCGACTGTAGCGGCCGGGGATCAGGGGCCGGCCGACGGCATCGCCCGCAAGATCGACGGAGCGGGTCGGCGGCAGCAGGACGCGCCCGCCGATGTGGTCGTAGAGGAAGAGGCCGAGGCGCAGCAGCCAGGCCGGGCGCAGACCGGCATGGTGCGGCAAGACGAATCGCAACGGCCGAATGATGTGAGGCGCGATCTGCCAGAGAATTTCGCGCTCGATCAGCGCCTCGCGCACGAGGCGAAACTCGTAATATTCGAGATAGCGCAAGCCGCCATGGATGAGCTTGGTCGACCAGGACGAGGTCCCGCTCGCCAAATCATTCATTTCACAGAGGAAAACGGTGTTGCCGCGTCCGGCCGCATCGCGGGCGATACCGCAGCCATTGATCCCGCCGCCGATGATTGCGAGGTCAAAAATTCGATCCAAAGACGCTTCCCCCGGGCGCTCGCCGTTCGCATGGCGATTTCACTTTCGCTTTTGGGTAAATCACAACCGAAACGAAAGCAAGCGAAAACAAAATGCTGCATATGCGAAAGAATTGCGAGTCAGGACGAAAGCAACGCGAGAGGATCTGGCCGCGCTCAAGCAACATGAGCCCGTCGCTCATGGCCGGCCGGCCGCGCGAGGCGCCGATCGTGCAGGCTTTCAGGAGAGGCCCGTGCTAACGCACGCGGACCAGCGGCGACGCGGCCTCGGCAGGCTCGCCCGCCTCGTCGATTTCGGCGGCGCGCTTCGGCATCGTCTCGATCACCTGGATGCCGCGGGAATGGCAGATATTGGCGAGCCCTGCGGGCAGCGTCTGGTCGGTGACGAAGGTCTGGATCTGGCTGATATGGGCGATGCGCACCGGCGCGCTGCGTGTGAACTTGGTGGAGTCGGCCACCAGGATCACGCTACGGGCATTGGCGATGATCGCCTGCGCCACCTGCACCTCACGATAATCGAAGTCGAGCAGCGCGCCCTCCTCGTCGATCGCGGACGCGCCGATGACGGCGTAGTCGACCTTGAACTGGCCGATCAGTTGCGTCGCGGTCGAGCCGACCACGGCGCCGTCGGCGCGCCGCACCGCCCCGCCTGCCACGATCACCTCCATGCGCGGATGGCGATAGAGCAGCATCGCGACGTTGAGGTTGTTGGTGATGACGAGCAGGTCCTCGTGCGAGCTCAACGCGCTCGCGACTTCTTCCGTGGTGGTGCCGATGTTGATGAAAAGCGAGCAGCCGTTCG
>JBLMWS010000327.1:0-44493 GCA_050257355.1 Gemmatimonas sp. | reverse complement strand
CTGCGGTGCCTCGCAGTCTCGCCTCCTCGATCAGCCCGACACTCGCCGGTGCCCTGCTCTCGACCGCCTTCTCCGGCCTGCCGCTTGTCATCTGCGGTGCGCTGAAGATCGTCTATGACGTCTCCCTGCTGCTGTCGTTCCGGAATCTCAAGCCTCCGGAGGAGCGCAGTGGCATCGGAGGACCGGCATCAAACAGCTGACGAGAATCGCCATGGCGCTGCCCTCGTATGTCATCCGGATTATTATGGTGGCGGCTTACGCCGCGCTCGCGCCTGATCTTGGCGGAAATGCACGCGCGAACGCGGAACCCCTGCTGCAGCTGGAGGCAAGAATCCCGCTTGACGATGTGCGCGGCCGGATCGACCACATGACGGTCGATCTGGCCCGACACCGCCTGTTCGTGGCTGCGCTCGGCAACGACAGTGTTGCCGTGGTCGATCTGCAATCCCGACGCCTCGATCGCCAGATCGGCAAGCTTCCGGAACCGCAGGGCGTGGGCTACGTTCCGGCAACGGACACGCTTTTTGTAGCGAACGCCGGCGATGGCTCGGTGCGGCTATTCAAGGGAGCTGACCTTTCGCCGAGTGGGCGCATCGAACTCGGCAGCGACGCCGATAATGTTCGGGTGGATGCAGGCGCAGGGCGCGTGCTCATTGGCCACGGCGACGGCGCGCTGACCATCGTTGATGCTACTGCGCAAACGAAGATCGCAAGCGTGGCCTTGAAGGCCCACCCCGAGAGCTTTCAACTCGACGGAAACACCGGCCGCATCTTCATCAATCTGCCCGACAGGGAGGCGATTGCCGTGGTTGATGCCGCATCTGCAAAGGAGATCGCGTCCTGGTCGACTGGAGGGAAGAGAGCGAACTTTGCTATGGCGCTTGACGGGGCCCGTCAGCGCGTCCTGGTCGCTTTCCGCCACCCGGCGCAAGTTGGCGTCTTCGCGGCGGCGGACGGCACGCTGATTACGTCAATTTCAACTTGCGGCGACGTCGATGACGTGTTCGTCGATGCCAGGCGCGATCGGGTTTACCTGAGTTGCGGCGAGGGCTTTGTCGACGTGCTGGCCGCGGACGGCGCGGCCTATCGGCGAGTCGCCCACATCGCCACCGCCGGCGGTGCGCGCACTTCGCTTTTCGTGCCCGAGTTGGATCGTCTGATCCTTGCCGTGCCGGCACGGAGCGGAAGTGCAGCCGCGATCTGGATCTATCGTCCGTCGCCGTGAGGCCGTTTGCGGAGAAGCGAATATGCTCTGCAATGGACGTTCTTTCCGATGCGCCGCATCACTGGTGTTTGCGATTGCTACCACGCGCGCTCCGCCAGCCTCCGCCTATCGTCCCTTCGACGGCACGGATGCCGCTGTCGCCGATCCGGGGGAGCTTGAAGTCGAATTGCAACCGGCGGGTGTTCAGCATGAGCAGGGCATGCAAACGCTGATCGCGCCTTGGACTGTGCTGAATTTCGGTCTCAAGGACGGCTGGGAAGCCGTGTTTGAAGGACAGGCCGAGACGCCGCTGGTGCCTTCCGGTCCGACCGAATTGATCGGAGCCGCCGCCTCCCTCAAGCACGTCGTGGTGCCCGGCAGCCTTCAGGGCAAGACTGGACCGAGTGTTGCAACCGAGTTCGGCGTGCTTTTGCCCGACAGCACGGGCGACAGCGGCGTCGGCGCGAGCTGGGCCGGCATTGTCTCGCAACGTTGGGATTGGGCAACGGTTCACTTCAATATCGAAGCCGCGCTGACGCGGGATCATCATGCCGATGCTTTCGCCGGCGCGATCATCGAAGGTCCGTCGAAATGGGAGGTGCGGCCGGTAGCGGAAGTCTTCTATGAAAGGGAATTCGGACTAGAGGAGACGTTCTCGGGACTGGTTGGACTGATCTGGCAGGCAAGCGACAAGCTCGCCTTCGATATCGCCTACCGCTATGCCATGACCAACGGCCATCCGGTGAACGAAATCCGCGCGGGATTGACGTTTGCGGTTCCACTGCGCTTCTTCGAAAGCAGCCATATGAGATGAGGCGAGAGACGATGCGTGTGGGTTGGTGCGGCGGGCAGGCAGACAGGAGCCAAATATGAAAATTGCCGTCATCAGCGCTGCGTTGTGCATCGCGCTCACGTCTTATGCGGTTGCCGAGACCGGGGGGTATCCGGCCAGTCCCTCGCATGCGGTTACCGGCACCAATCCGGACGGTACCCCGCGCTATGGCCGCGAGCCGGGGAGTCGCGCCGATCGTTCGAACACCGTTGGTCGCGGCGATATCGGCGGGTCGCGGGATACCGGCAAGGGAGAACAAAGGAAATGAACTCGACGCGCGTGCGGCGCGCGTCGGCTGCTCCCACAGCAAAAAGGCTGGTGACATACGCGGCGATCTTGGGAACCTTTCCCTGGGAATTGCATCCAAGCCTATAGAATCGAGAAAACAATCATGCCCTCGACAATGCCAGCCAAGGCTCTACCCCTGTCCATCGGCGATACCGAGCTGGTCCGTCGCGCGATCGCCCGCGACGAGGCGGCGGTGCGCGCGATCCTGCAGGCCAACAATCGCCGGCTGTTCCGGATCGCCCGCGGCATCCTGCGCAATGACAGCGAGGCCGAGGATGTGGTGCAGGAGACCTATGTCCGCGCGCTGACGCACCTGGAGGGCTTTCGCGGCGATTCCAGCCTTTCGACCTGGCTGTCGCGGATCGCCATGAACGAAGCGATGGGCCGGCTGCGCGGCCAACGACCTTCGCTCGAATTGAGCTCACTGCCACAGCCGAGGCCAGAGGCCGAGATCATCCAGTTTCCCGCTCCGTCCGCATCCAGTGATCCGGAAAAATCCATGGCGCAGCGCGAAATCCAAGAGGTCGTGGAGCACGCAATCGACGAGTTGCCGGAGCCGTTCCGCCTGGTCTTTATCACGCGGGTGATGGAGGAGATGAATATCGAAGAGACCGCCGAACTGCTTGGATTGAAGCCCGAGACGGTCAAGACGCGCCTGCATCGCGCCCGCGCCATGTTGCGCGAGAACGTCGAAAAGAAGATCGGCCCGGTGATCCTGGAGGCGTTTCCTTTTGCGGGGCGCCGCTGCGAACGGCTCACCGAGGCGGTGCTCAAGAGACTCGGTCTCGCCAACTAATCTAACCCGGCCCGTTTTGTTCAACCGGGCCGGTCTGTTTCTTCTGGTCACATAGTTTCGTGCAACGTCTCGCGTTTGTGGTGATCGGGCGGGATATGCAGCTTGCGCAACCGCAACGCTCCGAGGTCACCTAAGTCGGCAATCTTTTCGGGAACCTTCGCGCGATCCTGCCATCCAATTCCTGTGTGCAAAACGCTTGACGCGCCGAGGGCAAGCCCGGTGCCACAGGAGTGAGAGATCATGTTCGTCCGAATGAGCGCGGCGATCGCCGCCATTTGCATTTTGAGCAGCCCGGCGCTGGCGCAAGGCGCCAAGCTGACGGATCCGCAAATTGCCCACATCGCCTATACGGCCGGCGAGATCGACATCAAGGCTGCGAAGCAGGCATTGGAGAAGAGCCGCAACAAGGTGGTCCGGCAGTTCGCGCAAGACATGGAACGTGATCATACGGCCGTGAACAAGCAGGCGCTCGCTCTCGTCAAGAAGCTGAAGGTGACGCCGGAAGACAACGACACCAGCCGTGCGCTGTCCAAGCAGGCCAGCGAAAAGTACGCCGAGCTCGGCAAGCTGAAGGGCGCGGCGTTCGACAAGGCCTACATCGCCAACGAGGTCGCCTACCACAAGACCGTCAACAATGCGCTGGAAACGCAGCTCATTCCCTCCGCCACCAACCCGGAGCTGAAGAACCTGCTGCAAACCGGGTTGAAAATCTTCCAGGGGCATGAGCAGCACGCCGAACATGTCGAGGCGGAGCTGAAATAGGAGCGCGCGATGCTGTCACGATGTTTCGCCGCCGGATTTGGCGCGTTGCTGCTGGCGGCGGCAGCGTGCGTGCCGGCAGCCGCAGCCACCATTCAAATTACGATGCAGAATCTGGAGATATCGCCGGCGGTCGCCTCGGCCAAAGTCGGCGACACCGTCGAATGGATCAACAAGGACATCCTCGTCCATACCGCGACCGCGCGTAACGGGGACTTTGACGTGGTGCTGCAGCCGAAGAAGACGGCGAGCGTTGTCCTGAAGAAAGCAGGAACCGTCGACTATTATTGTCGCTATCACCCCAACATGAAAGCGACGCTCAAGGTCGCGCCGTGAACGGAAAGCGCGTCGCGACCATGATCTCCAGGCTTATGCGCTGCCCTCATCGACGCCGGGATTCTCCAGGCTGAAGGTCTCCGACTGCTCGTCATAGGCGAACAGCTCGGCATAGCGGCCCCAGGAGACGATCGTCTTCAGGGTTTCGTCGGCATATTCCTCCGACATGTAGTCCTCGAGCTCGTTACGGAAGCGCGCCGCGGGCGCCGTGTGCGAGGGCCGCTCGTCCAGCACGCGCTTGATCAGGCCCATGACGGGGACAAAGCTGAGCAGATGCTCGGCGAACAGTTTCTTGCGCGCGTCGGTCTCGAGATTGGCAAAGCGTTTGCCGGCCTCGGTGAGCACGAGGTCGCCGTCCTTGAACTGGGCGAAATGCAACAGCTGCAGCGACTCGCCGAGATGCAGGATCTCGTCGGCCTCGAGCTGCAGCTGGCCGGCCAGCACCGGAAGGTCGGCATGACCGTTGTAAGGCTCGGCCGCGAGCGCCTCGATCAAGCCCGACAAGACGTTGGAGGAGACATGGTCGAGCACCATGCCGACACTCGGGCCGGGGATATTCTCGAATGTTGGCGGCGGCGTCGTCCGGCGCTGGGTCATGCGCGCGTAGAGCGTATCGACCAGCTGGCGGAACGCCGGATCGAGCCGGTTGCGCGGATGCGGCAGGTCGACCTTGAACTCGGCTGCCACCCGGCCAGGGTTGGACGAAAATACCAGGATGCGGTCGCACATCAACACCGCCTCCTCGATATTGTGCGTTACCATCAACACCGATTTGATCGGCAGGCGGCCCTCGCTCCAGAGATCGACCAGATCGGTGCGCAGCGTCTCCGCGGTCAGGACGTCGAGTGCCGAAAACGGCTCGTCCATCAAGAGAAGGTCCGGGTGCACCACGAGCGCGCGGGCGAAGCCGACGCGCTGGCGCATGCCGCCCGACAACTCTTTCGGGTAGGCCGATTCGAACCCGTCGAGGCCGATCAGGTCGATCGCCGCCAGCGCCCGCTTGCGCCGTTCGGCGGCGTCGATGCCGAGCGCTTCCAGGCCGAGTTCGACATTCTGCAGCACGGTGAGCCAGGGAAACAGCGCAAACGACTGGAACACCATCGCGACGCCATGCGGAGGACCCTGGATCGCCTGGCCGCGGCAGGTTGCATCGCCCGAGGATGGCGCGATCAGGCCGGCGATGATGCGCAGCAGCGTCGATTTGCCCGAGCCGGAGCGGCCGAGCAGGCCGACGATCTCACCGGAACGGATGGTGAGGTCGACCTTGTCCAAGACCAGCAGGTCCTCGCCGCTGCCCTTCGGAAATACCCGGCTGACGCCGCGGATATCGATCAGTGTCGACTGCGGCTTGGTGATGTCGAGCATGATGTCCCTCCTAGAGCATGATCCGGACAAGTGTGAAGCGTTTTCCGAAACGATCTGCTTGAAACAAGCACCCAAAGCACGATAGCGGTTCAACCTGATCGCATCGCGCCTCGGTCAACCCAAACGAAGCCGGCGTTCGCCGAAAGCATAGAGCGGGCGCCAGACCAGGCGATTGAAGAGCGTCACCAGAACGCACATGATCGTGATGCCGAGCACGACGCGCGGGAAGTCGCCGGCTTCCGTTGCCCTCGCGATATAGGCCCCGAGCCCCGTGGCCGACAGATGGGTGTCGCCCCAGCTCGCGACTTCCGCGACGATCGAGGCGTTCCACGAACCGCCCGAGGCGGTGACGGCACCGGTGATGTAATAGGGGAAGATGCCCGGCAGGATCACCTTGACCCACCAGCGCCAGCCCTGCAGCTGCAGGCTGGAGGCTGCCTCGCGCAAATCGCTCGGGAAGGCTGTCGCGCCCGCGATCACGTTGAACAGGATGTACCACTGCGTACCCAGGATCATCAGCGGGCTGAGCCAGATATTGGCGTCGAGCCTAAAATGCACGATGAGCAGCACGAACACGGGGAAGGCCAGATTGGCCGGGAACGCGGCCAGGAACTGCGCGAGTGGCTGCACCCGTTCGGCAAGCTTGGGCCGCAGCCCGATCCAGACCCCGACAGGCACCCAGATCAGCGTGGCCAGTGCGATCAGCACGATGACCCGCAAAAGCGTCACGAGGCCGTCGGCAACGGCACTATAGACGTCGGCAGGCGCAAGCGTTGCCGAGAGATAGGTATAGGCCTGGTACGCGGCATAGCCCGTGCCGGTCCCGATCGCCAGAAACCACAGCGCATCGATCAGACGCGACGGCGGGCCGCTTTTGGCAGGCAAGCGGAAGCTCTTCGGCCATTCGATGTCGAGGTTCGAGAAGGCACGGTTCATCCCGGCGAAGGGAAGGGTGAGCGCGCGCAAGGCGCGGGTGCGGCGAAACAGGTCGAGCACCCAGGATGACGGCGCTTCGCCTGATGCCGTCTGCTCGAAGCGGAATTTGTCGGCCCAGGCGACAATGGGACGAAACAGCAGCTGGTCATAGGCAATGATGACCGCGAGCATGGTCAGGATGGCGTAGCCGATGGCGGCAAGGTCGCGCTTCTCGATCGCGATCGCGACATAGGCGCCGACGCCGGGCAGCGTGATCGTGGTATTGCCGACGGTGATCGCCTCGGAGGCGACGACGAAGAACCAGCCGCCCGACATCGACATCATGGCGTTCCAGATCAGCCCGGGCATGGCGAAGGGCACGTCCAGCCGCCAGAAGCGTTGCCAGCCACTCAAGTGGAAACTTTGCGAGGCGTCGTCGAGGTCCTTCGGCACGTTACGCATGGACTGGTACATGCTGAAGGTCATGTTCCAGGCCTGGCTCGTGAAGATGGCGAACACGCAGGCCAGTTCAGCGCCCAACACCCGTCCCGGAAACAGATTGAGGAAAAACACCACGGTGAAAGTGAGGAAGCCGAGAATCGGCACCGATTGCAGGATGTCCAGGAGCGGGATCAGCACCATCTCGGCGCGCCGGCTCTTGGCGGCGATGGCCGCATAGACGAACGTGAAGACGATCGAGCAGGCCATCGCCAGCAGCATGCGCATGGTGGTGCGCAGCGCGTAGAACGGCAGGTGCACCGGATCGAGCGTGACCGGGGCGGTATCGAGCGCCGACAGGGGCAGGGTGGTCTGCTCGCCGCCATAGACGATCAGCACCATGGTGCCGATCACCAGGATCAAGGCCACCAGGTCCCAGATGTTGGGCCGTGGTGCCTGCGTCAGCAGGGCGGTCCGGAAATCCTGCAGCGTCATCGGACGGGCCCCTTAGAATTCGCCGTGCAGACGGCAAGAGAAGACGGATACCGGCCCGCGGTCGGCGTTATAGGCGGGGTTGGCAATGAACTGGTAGTCCGCCGTCACAGTGAAGTTCTTTGTCACCTGATAGGCGTAATAGGCCTCGAGGATCTGCTCGGGGCTGTAGTTCAGCCGGCCGTCTCCGATCAACAGGCCGAGACCACCCGCCGCAAGAAAATTGCGATGGGCGGTGGATAGCCCGTTGATGGCGCCGCCGATGCCGAGGGTGTCATTGTCGCGTCCCCAGTAGCTGCCCTTGAGCGAAACGCCGCCCGACAGGCCGCGGTCGATGTCGGTGAACGACAGGATTTCGTTCTGGCCGTCGTTCCAGCTCACCCGCGCAAACACGCCGACATCCTTGACGACTTGTTGCTCGAGATTGGCGTAGAAGCCGTATTTCGGATTGACGTGGCGGATGCTCGCCATCACGCCGTTGATGTCCTGGGTGGGATCGGTCGCCTCGATCGCGAGCGCCTGGCGATAATTGCCGCTCACGCCCTGATTGCCGAAGGCGCCGAGCCGGATTTTGCCAGGCTGATCGAAGATCTTGTGGCGTTCCTCGAATTCGACCACCGCGCCGCCGGTCTTGAAGGTCAGGGTGTCGCTGTTTGGTTGCGATGGCACTTCGACGAAGGCGCCGCGCACCGCCCAATCCTTGCGGTTGAGCTCGACCATGGCGCCTCGCGTATAGCCGGGTAGATCGGCGGGGAAATCATAGGCGCCGGCTTCCCACAGCGCCCAATTCATGAAGTCGGCGCGGGGATCATGGGCATAGGCATTGTTGTCGAGGAAATCGCCGATGGAAAAGCGGCCGACCACGAGCGTGACGCGATCGATGTCGCGTTTGCCCGGCAGCTGGTTGGGCCCGTCGGCGACCTCCTCCTGCTCGCCGCCAAGACCCCAGGTCTGCTTCAAGTAATAGCGTTGGGCGCGGATTTTGGGGTACTCGGCTCCGGCCTTCTGCGCCTCGCCGTTGGGAAAGCCGGCAACGCCGAGCGTGCCGTTGAGGCCAAATCCCTGCGCCACTTCGGGATTGAAATAGAATTCCCCGCCGTCCCACAAGCGCACGCCGAGGAAGGCGGTGGTGGTCCAGGTGGTCTGCAGTTGGCTGCGACCGGGAAGGCTGTTCGTCCCCGCATAAGGGGAGTGGAAGGACGGGTAGCCCTGCGGCAGGAAGGTGGTCTGCGAGTGGACATTCCAGTCGTTGGACTCCGGCAGCGCCGGTTTCGCATCCGCCGACGCGGCGGAGAACAGCTTGTCACCGAACTGGTAGTTGAGCCCGACCTTGGCGAGGTGGATGCGCGGCTCGACCTTGACGCCGGGCAGGGCAAACGCACTCAGATCGTAGGTCCGGCGTGCCAGGTCGATGTAGTCATATTCCAGCTTGGCGGTCCAATTGCCGCTGACGGCGAATTCGAGGCCGAGACCCGCGGTCCAGCCGGTTTGATAATGTTTAATGAAAGCACCGCTGCCGTCGTTGACGTCGACGTGCGTGTGTCCCCATGCAAAGCCGCCGGTGGCAAACGGCATCCAGCGTCCGAACGCGTAACCGATGCGGCCGCGCAGGGTGCCGACATAGTCGAGCGTCGTGTTGAATGGAGCCGGCGCACGCGCCAGAGCCGGCTGATCGGTCGGGCTGGTGAAGCTTGCATCCGCTTCCAGCCCCAGCACGACATGATCGGCGAATTGCCGGTTGTATCCCATCTGATAGCCCCCGATCAGGCCGGTGGGGCTGTGCGGGAAGAAGATGCCCTGCTGCGGCAGCGCATTGCTGCCGGGACCCAGACTACCGCCGCCATAGCCGAAATGGCCCCCGACATAGAAGCCGGTCCAGTCGTACACGGCTTTGAGCGCCGGCGCCTTCAACGGCAGGTCGGTCGCGCTCGCAGCGGGTTCGACCGCAAACACGCCGAATGCGGTCGAAAGTAAGATTCGCTGCCAGCCCGACCTGCGGGGTCTCGTCATCTCGGCATTCCCAAGGCAATCACTGCGACCGTCTCTTTTGTCCCAACTCGCGCTGCCGACGCGCTCGCTGCCAAGAATGATGCAAGAATGATTCAAGAATCACTCAAGAACCATTGCCTCCTGCCATGATTCGAGGCCCAGCGTTGCCATGAAGCGCGGGAGGCAGATGCCTCTTCAGCGTTATTGCAAGTCATTCGCAATTGGAAGGAGGCAGATCGGAAGCGCTGTTAGATCGCATCGTCGAGTGACGTGCGTGCAACACAACATGACGCTGCAAGCGCCTTTGCCATCCTCCGCGTACGCGCCCCCATATAGGGCGCGACGTCCGCAGTGCGCGCCGCAGCTCCGAGAGATTTTCTCGGATAAGACAGTTGCAAGACAGTTTCGTGAAAGCCTTGCTCGATCAGCGGCGCGCACTGCCCGGCCGGGTTCGGCTCGTCAGAGCTATCAAGCTCCCAGCGACAGGTCGGGCGATTGGTGCCGTCGCCCAGCTCCCAGCGGCAGATCAGTCGCGGGGCACGGGCGCGCGTCGCAGCGGCAAGGACGCCGCGGCGGTTGTCGTTGGCCGGCACGATCACGTCCGGTGCGGCGCGCCGGGACGGAAGCATTCGGAATTTGGTGACTTTCGTAAGCATCGCTCACCTCCATGACCGTGCCGGGCGCGGCAGGAGAGAGCGGACAGGCGGTCAGCTAGGCGTGACCACCACCCCTCGCACGGCTGCCGCCGTCGCGGTCGATCTCATGATGTGGCGGCAACGCGGCTCCGACCGAGGCGATCGGGTTGGCGTTGCCAAAGCTGGTACTGCCCATGGTCTCTTCATTGGGGTTGAAACGCGGCCGCAGGCACCAAAGTGCGTGCGAACCGCATCCGCCACATAGGCGCGGTCCTTGTCCAAGTCAAGCATAAACCAAGCTCCGTTCGCTATCCCCCGGGGAGGATCCTTGATATCCTGCCGGGAGGATAGGAGATGCCGATGCCGGACCAGCCACATGCCGCGATTGCCCGCCGTTTGCGGCGCGCCCATGGTCATCTCGAGACCATCATCGAAATGATCGAGCAGGGGCGCCCCTGCACGCAAATTGCGCAGCAATTGCAGGCCGTGGAAGGCGCGATCGAGAACGCCAAGAAGGCGCTGATCCACGACCATATCAGCCACAGCCTCGAGCGGACCCTGAAGCCGTCCGGCGTCAAAGGCCAGGCGGCGCTGAAGGAGTTCAGGCTGATCGCGAAGTATCTATGAGGGCCATGCCATCCTGCCCTGGAAGGGAGGATCGAACGAACTCCGGAGTTCGAGCGCCCTACCCTCGCACTGACGGCGCGTGCTGCACCTCGACGGTGACGTGGGAGAGATCGGCAAAGCGGGCCAGGCGTCTCCTGTAATGCGCGGCCTCACGGGCGGTGCTGGTCGCCACGCTCACGATGGCGCCGAGATGTCCCGGTCCCAACCGCCACAGATGCAGGTCGGTGATGCGGTCGCCCTCGCTTTCGACCGCCTCGCGGACCTTCTCGGCGATGCCGGAATCGGGCGTGCGATCGAGCAGGATGCCGCCGGTGTCGCGGATCAACGCAAACGACCAGTTCGCGATCACGACCGCGCCGATCAGGCCGGCCAGCGGATCCATCCAGAGCCAGCCGAACGCGCGGGCGAGCAAGAGGCCGCCGATCACCAGCACCGAGACCGCGGCGTCCGCCATCACATGCACGACCGCCGCGCGCATATTGTTGTCGCGGTGATGGGCCCCGTCGTGATGCTCGTGCTCCTCGAAATGAACCTCGCGCATCCGGTGCTGCTCCGCCTCGGTGAGCGACACGTTGGCGAGGAAGGCGTGCGGCTCCGGAATTTCGTCGTACGACTCCAGGTATCCGCCCTTGTCGGCGAAGGCGAACAGCTGGCGCGCGCCGTTCGGCCGGATCGTCTCGATGCTGAAATCCGAGGAGGTCGGCAATGCGCCAGTTTCCGCAGTGACGCGAAAGCGCGGCGGCACGCCGTCTTCAAACACCGCGATCGCGAGCTCGCGCGTACCGAAGGTAACGACGTGCGGCTCGTCGTCATGGTCGCCATGGTGATCGTGGCCGTGATGATGATGACCATGGCCGTGCGCGTGATCATGCCCGCCCGACAACAGCCAGGCGCTCGCGATGTTGACGAGCAGCCCGACGACGGCGATCGGGATCGCCTCGTTGAAGTGGATCGGCACGGGGCGGAGTAGGCGCTCCACTGCCTCATAGCCGATCAGGAGCGCGATCATCGCCAGCACGATGGCGCTGGTATAGCCCGCGAGATCGCCGAACTTGCCGGTGCCGAAGCTAAAATTGCGATCGTTGGCATATTTGCGGGCATAGCTGTAGGCGAGGGCGGCGAGCAGCAGCGCGCCCGCATGCGTGGACATGTGCAACCCGTCGGCGATCAGCGCCAGTGAACCGAACAGCGCGCCGCCGATGATTTCGACGATCATCATGGCGGCGCAAAGAACAATCACCGCCCAGGTACGGCGCTCCGCCCTGTCATGGTCCTTGCCCAGAAAAACGTGATCGTGCGCTTCGAGCTGAAACGCGTGGTCGACGTCAGCCATGCTCATTTACCTCAGATAAGTGTGAACCACGTCGATCAGCTGCTCGGCCGCCTCCGCATTCAGCGCGTCGGGGTTCTTGCGGGGATCGACCAGATGGGTGCGCACATGGTCTTCGACCACCTCGGCCATCAGGCCGGCCACGCTGCCGCGGATGCCGGCGATCATGTGCATGATCCGGCCGCATTCGGTCTCCTCGGCGAGCGCGCGCTCGAGGGCTTCGACCTGGCCCCGAATGCGCCCGACGCGTGCCAGCAGCTTTTTCTTCTCTTTGATCGTATGTGTCATGCCGGCACAATAGGGTACCCCCCTATGCTATGGCAAGCCGATCCATCAAAGAGCCGCCCGCCCCGCGGAGCGGCAGCAGGGGAGACCGCTTTCGGGAATGCCGTTCGATTATCGCAGCGGACCCTTGGAGAGCATGTTCACGTCGAATTTATCGACGTCCTCTAGGAGTTCGATGAACGCGCGTGCGCCGTGCTCGATCAACTGTTCGCCCTTCTCAGCCGAGCCTTGCGCCGCATCGCCGACCGCGCCGCTCGGGTGCAGGTCCTGCGTCTGCCAGGCGAACGGCGCCGGCCGCTGCGTCGATAGCCGGCGATAACGCTGCTCCATGTCGATGCTGGCGGGACGGAAATTGGCGATCTTGTCGACGCGCACATGCTGCGCAAAGCGCGCCAGCATGATCGAGGTTTCCACTGCGCCGCCGTGAATGCCGTGGCGCAGCTCCTCTTCGGAAAACAGTCCCTCGGGGGCGCCGAAACGCGACCAGGAGGTGGTGACCGCAAGAAGCCCGTGGTGGGCACGCAGCTCCTGCGCCACCAGCATCATGGCCGCGCTGTTGCCGCCGTGGCTGGTGACGATCACGAGCTTCCGCAACCCGGCGCGCGCAACGCTTGCGCCGAGGGCCGTCCAGTCCCGCAACGCGGTCTCCGCCGAGAGCGTCAGCGTCCCCGGAAAGTCGATATGTTCGGTGGAGATTCCGATTCTCTGCACCGGCAGGAAGGTGACCGGTAGCGTCGCCGGTAGCAACTCAGCGACGCGAGCCAAGTAGGCCTGCGCGATCATCACGTCGGTGCCGAGCGGCAGATGCGGGCCATGCTGTTCGGTCGCGGCGAGCGGCAACACCGCGATCCAGCGCGCGGGCTCGGCCGGGCCGATCTCGGGCCAGCTGATCTCTGTCCAGTCGCGGGGTGGGACGGTGGTCATGGTCGATGAGGTTTCATTCAGCGCGATTGCAAGCTAGTTTGGCTTCGGTTCCGGAACGCTGTAAGCGTTCCAGCCTTCCCCATCATGGGCCAGAATGATCGACGGAGTCCAACCATGAAGTGCGGTCCCTTGCGGCGAGCGTTAACCGGAATGGCCGCGGCATGGCTGCTGACTTCGGCGGCATCCGCCCAATCCAGGTCCGACGTCAAGCCGGCTACCCAGCTCGACAAGGTCTCCTTCGGAACCAACTGGGTCGCCGAGGCCGAGCATGGCGGCTTCTTCCAGGCGGTCGCCGACGGCACCTACAAGAAATACGGGCTCGACGTCACCATCGTGCCGGGCGGGCCGAACGTCAACAACCGCATCCTGGAGATCGCCGGCAAGATCGATTTCTTCATGGCGGCGAACTCGCTGATGTCATTCGACGCCGTCGCCAACAACGTCCCCGTCGTCAGCGTCGCGGCGATGTTCCAGAAGGATCCGGAAGTGCTTCTGGCTCATCCCGAGATGAAAGCGACCAAGCTCGAGGATTTGAAGCCGCTGACCCTGTTCGTGTCCAAGGAAGGCATGACAAGCTACTTCCAATGGCTGAAATCGGAATATGGCTTCAGTGACAAGAACGTGCGGCCCTACACCTTCAATCCGCAGCCTTTCATCGCGTCACCGAAAAGCGCGATGCAGGGTTATGTCAGCTCCGAGCCGTTCGCGGTGGAAAAGGCGGCCGGCTTCAAGCCCACGATCTTCCTGCTCGCCGATTACGGCTTCAACGACTACTCGACCCTGATCGAGACGCGGCGGGAGATGGTCGACAAGAAGCCGGACCTGGTGCAGCGCTTCGTCGATGCCTCGATCATCGGCTGGTACAACTATCTCTATGGCGACAACTCGGCAGGCAATGCGCTGATCAAGAAGATGAACCCGGAGATGACCGACGAACTGCTCGCCAATTCGGTGGCCAAGATGAAGCAATATGGCATCGTGGATTCCGGGGACTCCTTGAAGAACGGCATCGGCGCCATGAGCGATGAACGCGTGACCTCGTTCTTCGAGAAGATGGTCAAGGCAGGCGTGGTGCGTCCCGATATCGATTACCGCAAGTCCTATACGCTCCGCTTCGTCAACAAGGGCGTCGGCCTCGATTTGCGGCCGAAGAATTGACGCATGGTCCAGGCCTTGTCCGATATCGAGGCGGATCTTGCGGGGCTTTCGGTCAGCTTGCGCCGCGTCACCAAGGTCTTTGACGGCGGGATCTCGGCGCTCGGTCCGCTCGACCTCAAGGTCCGCAAAGGCGAATTTCTCGCCTTGGTAGGCCCGTCCGGGTGCGGCAAATCCACGGCGTTGCGGCTGATCGCGGGCTTGAGCGCGCCGACCAGCGGCACCGTGCAGACGTCGCGCCATGGCAACGATGCGCGGCCGGGCCACGCCATCGGCTTCGTGTTTCAGGAGCCGACGCTGATGCCGTGGACCACGGTATGGGAGAACGTGCGGCTGCCGCTGAAGCTCGCGCGGATTCCCACACCCGCCGCCGAAGCGCGCATCGGCGAAGCGCTGGAGCGTGTCGGGCTTACCGAATTCGCGCAACATTATCCGCGTGAACTCTCCGGCGGCATGAAGATGCGCGTGTCGTTAGCGCGTGCGCTGGTGACCGATCCGGACATCCTGCTGATGGACGAGCCGTTCGCGGCGCTCGACGAGATCACCCGCTTTCGCCTCAACAACGATCTGCTGGCGCTGTGGCGCAATCTGCGCAAGACCATCATCTTCGTCACCCATTCGGTGTTCGAGTCCGTCTACCTGTCGCAGCGTGTGGTGGTGATGACGTCGCGCCCTGGCCGCGTCGCCGCCGAGATCGGCATCGCGACCGTCGAGCCGCGCGGCGAGGAATTCCGGACCTCGGCCGCCTACGCCGATTATTGCCGCAAGGTTTCTTCGGCGTTGGCGCCGGCCTATTCCGGGCGGTCCGCGCTATGAGCGCGCCAGCGATGCCGCAAGTTGCGGAGGGCGGTGGCGCGCTACGCGTCTTGCGCGTCGCGCTGCCGGTCGTCGTGCTGAGCCTTGGCCTGATTGCCTGGGAGCTCGTGGTGCGGCTCAATCACATTCCACCCTATGTGCTGCCCGGACCGGTGCTGGTGCTCAAGACCCTGGTCGCCGATTGGAGCGTGCTGTCGCGCTCGCTGTTGACGACGCTGCTCACCACATTGGAAGGCTTTGTCGCCGCCTCCGTCGGCGGCATCGCGCTGGCGCTCCTCTTCAACCAGTCCAGGCTTCTCGAATATTCGCTGTTTCCCTATGCGGTGATCCTGCAGGTCACGCCGGTGATCGCGATCGCGCCATTGCTTCTGATCTATCTGCCGCAGCAGACGGCCGTGGTCGTCTGCGCCTGGATCGTCGGATTTTTCCCGGTGCTGTCCAACACCACGCTCGGCCTGAATTCAGTCGACCGCAATCTTGCCGGTCTGTTCCAGCTCTACGGCGCTTCGCGGCTGCAGACGCTGCGGCTGCTCAAGCTGCCTGCGGCTTTGCCCTACATCCTCGGCGGCCTGCGTATTGCGGGCGGGTTGTCGCTGATCGGGGCGGTCGTCGCCGAGATCGCGGCCGGTACTGCGGGGGCGGGCTCGGGCCTTGCTTACCGGATCGCCGAATCCGGCTATCGTCTCAACATACCCCGCATGTTCGCGGCGCTGTTGCTGCTCTCGCTGGCCGGGATTGTCATTTATGGGTTGCTGGCGCTAATTTCGCATCTCGCATTGCGACGCTGGCACGAAAGTGCGCTTGGAAAGGAAAGCTGATGGCGGCCGGAACAATCTCCTCGGAAAAAATCGATCTGCTGGTGCACGGGCCACGCAAGCCGATCGTCGACAGCGGCTTTTCCGATCAGTTCGTGCTGCACCATTTCGAGACCACTGGCGATCTGGAGCGGCTGACGCCGGACGTCGCCGCGAAAGTCCGCGGCATGGCCATCACCTACAATACCGTGCGCGGCGACGCCAAGATGCTGGCGCGCTTTCCCAAGCTCGAGATCGTGGCCTCTTTCGGCGTCGGCTACGATCATGTCGATGCGGGCTATGCCCGCGACCGCAACATCATGGTCACCAACACGCCCGACGTGTTGACCGAGGAGGTCGCGGACATCGCCATGGGCCTGCTGATCGCGACGTTGCGCGAGTTCGTCAAGGCGGACAAATATCTGCGCGCGGGTCTGTGGCAGGCTCAGCAATATCCTTTGAGCGCGGGTTCGCTGCGCGATCGCAAGGTCGGCATGGTCGGCATGGGCCGGATCGGGCAGGCGATCGCGCGGCGGATCGATGCGTCGCTTGTGCCGGTGGTCTATCACACGCGCAATCCTGTCCCGGGGCTGTGCTATCAGCATTATCCCGATCTGATGGAGATGGCGAAGGCGGTGGACACGCTGGTCGTCATCGTTCCCGGCGGCGCCGGGACCGCAAAGATGATCAATGCCGAGGTGATGAAGGCCCTGGGCCCCCGCGGCGTCATCATCAATGTCGCGCGCGGCACCGTGGTCGACGAACAGGCGCTGGTCCAGGCGCTGAAGTCGGGCACCATTCTGGCGGCCGGGCTCGACGTGTTCGAGCGCGAACCGCATGTGCCGGATGAGCTGAAGTCGATGCAGAACGTCGTGCTGCTGCCGCATATCGGCTCGGCCTCGGTGGTCACGCGCAACGCCATGGACCAGCTTGTGGTGGATAATTTGAAGGCCTGGTTCGCCGGCAAGCCGCCGCTCACACCTGTGCCGGAGACGCCCGTCAAGGCTTGAGACGATGAAACGTCGCGCGTCACTCGCTTGTGCGCCGCTCGCGGCGCTGCCAATCCTGGCGCTGCTGGTTGGGTCGCCGGCGTGGTCGCAGGACGCGTCAGGCCTGAAGAAGGAGATGATCGGTCAGTGGGAGCTTTCCACCGCCGATCGCGGCAAGACCTGCGTGGTGACGCTGAAGGGAGATCCGGTCCCGCAAGGGCTCAAGCTCGTGCTTGAGCCTGCGTGCGCGACCGCGCTGCCCTTCACCAAGGACATCACCAGCTGGAACGTCAAGGGGCTCGACATCGTCCGGCTGCAGGACGCGAAGCAGGAATCGATTATCGATTTCACCGAAGTCGAGACCGGCATCCTCGAAGGCGTCCGTCCCAACGAAGGCGTCTACATCCTGCAGGACCTTGCGTCGGCCCGCTCGCTCGTCAAGTCGATGGACCAGATGATCGGCGATTGGGCGATGGTGCGCGGCAACGGCACGACCGTCTGCGGTCTGACACTGACCAACAACGACGCCGGCAATGACAATTTCCAGGTTTTCCTGAAGCCGAAATGCGATGCGGCGATCGCGGCCTTCGCGCCGACGCACTGGCGGCTGGAGCGCGGCCAGATCCTGCTGATGTCGGACAGCGGGGAAACCTGGCATTTCGAGGCCGACGACAACGCGCAATGGCGCCTGGTGCCTGATTCCGCCGATCCGCTGATCATGCTGCGGCAATAGCAGCCTTCGCTCCGCCCGCGGAACCCGAACGCGCTCGCGAGCGTTGGCCAGAAGCGTCAGCTTGGGGTTCAGCTCGCGCGAGGCAGCACGCCATGGCGAAGAAAAAGGTTCTCGCGATCGGGATCGACCCGTCCTTCGTGGATTTTTCCGCTCTGCCGCAGTTCACGCCCGAACTGTTCCGCCAGCATATCGACACCCAGGTCGATCGCGTGCGCGCGTTGGGCTACGATGTCACGCTCTGCCTGATCGATCTCGGCGACACCGCGGAAGCGGTGGTGGCCGATGCGCTGAGGGCCGTTGCATTTGATTGCGTGCTGATTGGCGCAGGTCTGAGACCGCCGTCGGAACGGCTGCTGCTGTTCGAGAAGGTTCTCAACCTCGCGCACCGGCTGGCGCCGACGGCCGCGATCTGCTTCAACACCACGCCGGCCGACACGGCCGAGGCCGTGCAGCGCTGGCTCGACGCATCGCGCCGATAGCGCCCCCGTTCAGCGATGATATTCGTTCCGCTGCAGCACGCGGACGCCGAACAGGGATGTTCTTCCCGGCCCGTCGCTCGCGCGACAGTTTGATGGCAAGGGCCTGAGCCTGCTTCTTGCTCTCGGCCATGTACAACCCTGTCTCGGTAACCGACGGACAAACCGGTTAATCGTGGGTGCGCGACAGCGTTCCCCGGAAGTTGTCCGCCCGGACAGCGGAGCAGACGTCTCCCCGTCAAAAAGGGCTTGTTGTCGGGCAGGGGGGGCGCGTGAGCCGAACGCGAGGCGGTTGACTTGCGTCAAGGCGATTGCGAACAAGCGTGGTGGAATGCTGAATGAAATTGGAGAACTGCACGGATGTTCAGGAAATTTGGAATTGCCGCGCTCTTGGCCCTCTCGGTCGCGGTCCCTCTGCATGAGGCGGCAGCCCAGGACACGTTGGGCGGTGCGCTGTTCGGCGGCGCTGCCGGCGCCATTGTTGGCGGTGCGATCGGGGGCGGCCGCGGTGCAGCAATCGGCGCGATCGTCGGCGCCGGCACCGGAGCGGCCATCGCCAGCGAAGGCGAACGGCGCCGCGCCGGATACTACTATTACCACAACGGCTGCTACATCCAGCGCCCGGACGGCTACTGGATCCGCGTCCATCCGCGCTACTGCTACTGAGCGCAAGGCAAATTGAAATCGAGCGCCGGTCAGCCCGGAAGCGCCTGCGGCGTTTTCGGGCCGGCCGGCGACTTCTTTGTGGCGCGCGACGATGTCGATGCCGCGGGATCGCGCGTCCGGGAATGTCAGCTATCGAGCCGATCGCGCCGCAGTTCGACGGCCGCGATCGGGCAAGCGAGCCTGTCGGTCGGCGCCGGCATGATCGGCCCGCACACGTCTTCGAGCCAGTCCAGGAATCTATCGATCAGGAAAGTCGGGCTCAGCATCGCCAAGCCCGCGCACCACGTCTGCACCACTGTCGGATTCATCATCGATCCCCTCCTTCGATGATGAGCTTTTGTGACACACATTCCATGGAACGGGAAGCGGATAGTAAATGAATGGTAAATGTAGCTGGGGGGTCATGGCCGACGAGGTGTCGCGTTTCGGACCGCCTAGTTCTCCGTCGTCGGACATTTCGACGCGGCGGCGCTAGATCAATTTCATGCCCTTCAGGCTCGCGTGCCCGCTCCTGCCGACAATGATGTGATCGTGCACGGCAATGCCGAGCGGCGTGGCGATATCCACGATCGCCTTGGTCATCCGGATATCGGCCTGCGAGGGTGTCGGATCGCCGGAAGGATGGTTGTGCACGAGAATGATGGCGGTCGCCGACAGCTCGAGCGCGCGCTTGATCACTTCGCGGGGATAGACCGGGGTGTGGGTCGACGGTGCCGGTCTGCTGCACCTCGTCGGAAATCAGCTGGTTGCGCTTGTCGAGGAAGAGGATGCGAAACTGTTCCTTGTCCGCAAAGGCCATGCTGGTCCGGCAATAGTCGATCACGTCGTTCCATGACGAGAGCAGCGCGCGCTGTTTCAGTTCACCCCTGGCGATGCGCGTCGCCGCCGCGCCGATCAGCCTGAGTTGGCTGATCGAGGCCTCGCCCATGCCCTCGATTTCCCGCAACAGCGTCTCCGGCGCGTGCACCACTTCGGCAAACGAGCCGAATCGCTTCAACAGCGCCTTGGCGAGAGGCTTCATGTCGCGCCGAGGCTGCGCCGTGAACAGCACCATTTCCAACAGCTCGTAATCGCTCAAGGCGTCCGCGCCGGCGCTGCGAAAGCGCTCACGCAGCCGCTGGCGGTGGCCGTGAAAATGCGGCGCCTCCTCGCGAGATGGTCTCTCGCGAGGAGCATCGCTCTGGTGATCGGGTTCGCTCGGGTCGGCGGCCATCGCCACCAATGTGCCTTGGCGGCGGCGTTTTGCAACCGGGAAGTGCGCGGGGGCGTCAGCCCACGATCGGCGGCTTCTCGCCGTTGCGCTCGGAGAGCGTGAAGATTTCGACCCCATCGGCAGTCACGCCGACCGAATGCTCGAATTGCGCCGACAACGAGCGGTCGCGGGTCACCGCGGTCCAGCCGTCGGAGAGGATCTTCACATGGGGCTTGCCGAGATTGATCATCGGCTCGATCGTGAAGAACATGCCGGGCTTGAGCAGCACGCCCTCGCCGGGCCGGCCGATATGGATGATGTTGGGCTCGTCGTGGAACATCCGGCCCAGCCCGTGGCCGCAGAAATCGCGCACCACGCTCATGCCTTGCGGCTCGACGAAGCTCTGGATGGCGTAGCCGATATCGCCCGTGGTCGCGCCGGGCTTCACGGCGGCGATGCCGCGCATCATGGCCTCGTAGGTGACCTCGATCAGCCGCTCGGCCTTGCGCGCAATCGGGGCGATCGCATACATCCGGCTGGAATCGCCGTACCAGCCGTCGACGATGAAGGTCACGTCGATATTGATGATGTCGCCTTCCTTCAGCGGGCGGTCGCCCGGCATGCCGTGGCAGACCACATGATTGAGCGAGGTGCAGGTGGAGTAGCGGTAACCGCGATACATCAAGGTCGCGGGATAGGCGCCGTGGCTGAAGGCGAACTCGCGGACGAAATCGTCGATCCGCGAGGTGGGAACACCGGCCTTGACGACATCGGTGAGCTCGTCCAGGCACTTGGCCACTAGCGCGCCCGCCTTGCGCATGCCGGCAAACGCGCTCGGCCCGTGCAGCTTGATCTGCCCGGTCTTGCGTAGGGAGGTATCAGTGGCTTCGACGTAGCTCATGCAGGGATCGTGTCTTTGCGGGAAAATGGGGCTGATTTAGCCCTCTAATGTAGTGATTGCAGGGCCTTTCGCAAGCCGAACCAAGGCCTCGCACTATCGCTCAGGTTGAAGATTCCGCGCTTGTTTCCACCGGCAGCGCCCCGCCGCGGACGCGAATTTCACGCACCGGGTAGGGCACCTGGATGCCCTCGCGCTTGAAGGCATCCCAGAGCGCGAGCATGACCTCGCTCTGGGTGCTGCCGATATTGTCGGGATCGGCGACCCAGAAGGTCAGTGAGAACTTCATTCCGGCATCGGTAAATTCGCTCAGCAGGCAGGTCGGCGGCTTGGATTTCAGCGCGGCCCTGGCCGCGGCTGCGACCTCCACCGCGACCTTGCAGACCAGGCGCGGATTGGCGTCGTAATTGGTGCCGAAATTGATTTTCACCAGCGCGTTCTTGTCGGTGTAGGTCCAGTTGGTCACCTTCTGCGTGATCAGGTCCTCGTTGGGGATCAGGAACTCGCGCCCGTCGCCTGCGGCGACCGAGATGTAGCGGGTATTCATGGTGCTGATGCGGCCCGAACTGTCGCCGATGGTCACGAGATCGCCGGGCTTCACCGATTTGTCGACCAGGAGGATGATGCCGCTGATGAAGTTGGCGACGATCTTCTGCAGGCCGAAGCCGATGCCGACGCCGGCCGCGCCGGAAAAGATCGCGAGCGCGGAGAGGTTGATGCCGACCGCGCTCAGCGCCACGGCGACGGCGAAGATCATCAGCCCGACCCGGATCATCTTGACCAGCAGCACCTGCAGCGAAGGCGTGAGGTCGCCGGATTGGGTGATCCGGCTCTCGGCGAAATTGGAAACGACGTTGGTCAGCCACAGCGCGAGGATCAGGAGCACGGCGAGCTTGATCAGGAGCAGCGGCGTCAGCCGCAAGCCGCCGAGCGTGATGGCGACCGAATCCAGCGCCTCGATCACCGGGTCGAGCTGGCCTACGATGCTGAGCGCCGCGACCAGGAACGCCGCCACCGACACGACGCGGACCACGAACGTATTGTGGATGCCAGAGGCGACCAGGCGGATGATCAGCCAGGCAAAAGCAAGCTTGGCGGCGACCGAGAGCAGGTAGCTGCGGCTCGGCCAGGTCGTCAGCACCATCACGTCGCGCGCCACGATCATCAGGGCTGCGAATACCGCCACCGATGCGCTGCCGACCAGGACCCGCAACGTTCGCCGCAGCAGCAACGGCCAGCGCATCGCCACCGACGTGACGTCCACCCGGGATTGAACGAGGGCGCTGACCGCAAAGCCGATGCCGGCGGCGGCAAGCACCAGCCCGAGCTGGAAATAGAACCAGGGCGAGGTCACTTCGGCGCCGATCGAGCGAGCAGCGGCATGCAGGGAATCCAACAAGGCGTTCAAGGTGAAGTCCATCGGCAAAATCTCATTCGAAGCAGCGCAACCAAATTTGAGGTGAACAGTTTCCGAGCGCGGCTCGCCTCTTCCCAGTGGGGAGAGGTCGGATTGCGGAGCAAGCCGGGCGAGGGGCCGCGGCTCTCACGAGAGACCGTAACCTTTCACCCGATTTGCACCGGACGGTGCTTCGCATCATCAGACGCAAATCGATCTCTCCTTTTGGGAGAGGTGAGCCATCTGACGCGCCGGCCCCGCCTGATCTTACGCTGCGGTGCTTTGATTCGAAACCGGCGCAGATTCCATAGCTGCCGTTCCCGCCATTGAAGGGGAGGCGGCAAAACCGGGCACGTCGCCGTTGTGCCGAAAAATGGGTTGGCGCCGCAACAGGGCGACGATAAGGATGCAAGTCCAGCTATTTGCTTCGGATCTGCCCGACCTCATGGCCTCCCTCGACTCCGTCAGCATTGCCATTCTTCTCGGCGCGGTCCTGGTCATGGCGGGCATCCTGTCGAGCCTGCTGGCGCTGCGCTTCGGCGCCCCGCTGCTCCTCGTGTTTCTGCTGGTGGGCATGCTGGCCGGCGATTCCGGTCCCGGTCACATCGAGTTCGACGACGTGCGCACCACCTATCTGGTGGGCTCGGTGGCGCTGGCCTTGATCCTGTTCGACGGCGGCTTGCGCACCCGCGTTCAGACCATACGCGCGGTGCTTGCGCCCTCGATGATGCTGGCGACGATCGGCGTGCTGCTGACGGCGGTGATCACCGCGCCTGTTGCGAAATATGTGCTGGATTTGAACTGGGTCGAGGGCTTTTTGGTCGGCGCCGTGGTGGCCTCGACCGACGCGGCGGCGGTATTCCTGTTGGTGCATGCGCAGGGCTTGAGACTGCGCCCGCGCGTCGGCGCGACGCTGGAGGCCGAGTCCGGCAGTAACGATCCGTTCGCGGTGTTTCTGACGCTGATGCTGGTCGAGTTCATCTCGGCCGGGCAGAGCAGCGGCGTCCATGTGCTGATCGAATTCCTGCGCGAGGCGGTGCTCGGCGCCATCGTCGGCGTGATCGGCGGGCGGCTGGTGGTGATTGCGCTCAATCGCGTGGCGCTGCCGCAGGGCCTGCATGCGCCTTTCGTCACCACGGCGGCGCTGGTGGTGTTCGGCGCGGCGCAGATCGGCCACGCCTCGGGATATCTCGCGGTCTATCTCGCCGGGATCGTCATCGGCAACCGGCCGACCCGCGCGCACAATTCGGTCGTGACCTTCCTCGATGCCGCAACCTGGCTCGCGCAGATCGTGATGTTCGTGCTGCTCGGCCTCCTGGTCTCGCCGCATCGGCTCGCCGGCAGCGTTGGCCCTGCGGTCGCCGTCGCGCTGGTCCTGATGCTTGTGGCGCGCCCCATTGCCGTCTTTCTGTGCCTTGCACCCTTCCGCTTCACCTGGCGCGAGAGGGTCTTCATCGCCTGGACCGGCCTGCGCGGCGCGGTCGCCATTTTTTTGGCCTCCATCCCGATGCTGGTGGGCCTGTCCAAGGCCTATCTCTATTTCGACGTCGCCTTTGTCGTCGTCATTATCTCGCTCTTGTTGCAGGGCTGGACGCTGGCGGTCGCGGCGCGGCGGCTGCATGTCGCGCTGCCGCGCACCGACCGCGGCCCGCGCCGCGTCGAGCTGGATCTGCCCGGCCAGCTGGAGCAGCAGCTGGTCGGCTATGCCGTGCGGCCGAAAAGCCTGTTCTTCCGCCGCGGGCTCATTCCCTCCTGGTCCAAACCGACGCTGGTCATTCGCAACGAGCATATCCTCTCGCCAACCGAGGCCGATCCGGTCGCGCCGGGCGATTACATCTATCTGCTGGCACCGCCGGAGAAGGCCGAAGCGCTCGACCGCTTTTTCATCGACATGCAGCCGAGCGCGGCGCCCGACCCGCATCTGCTCGGCGACTTCATGGTCTCGGGCGAACGCACGTTGGGGGAGGTAGCTGATATCTATGGCGTCGCGGTCGGCAACGACGACGCGAAGCTGACGCTTGCCGATTACTTCGACATCCATCTCGATCATGCGCCCAAGGAGGGCGCGACCGTGGCGCTCGATGCCATCGTGCTGGTCGCGCGCAACATTTCCGGCGGCCGCGTCAATGTCGTCGGCCTGCGCCTGCCCGAGGAGGAGGACGAACCGGCGCCGCTGACGCGACCGGAGCGGCTCAAGCGCAAGCTTGGGGAGCTGTGGTCGCAGGTCGCCGGGATCTAGCAACGGCATTGCTGCTTCTCGGCGCCGATCGATCTGCCTGGTCGCGAGTCATCAGCTGCCGATCGGCAACCGGCGATTCAGGCCGCGTCTGCCGGCGCTCTTTCGTGTTGTCCGGTCGAGCGTCGCAAGGTTTCCACGAACGTGGCGAGCTGTGGCTCATACGTGTCCGACGCCACGTCGCGCGCCATAACCGAGAGACAAGCGATAGGGCGCTTGCCTGTGAGTTCCTGCATCTGGCCAAAGGCCTTGTCACTGCCGGCTCCGCCAAGCGTGCAAAAGAACGCCACTGCAGGAAGCCTTGACTTGTTCGCAAGCAGATAGGCGCGGACGGGCGAAGACAACGACCACGCCCACACCGGCGTCCCGATAACAAGGAGATCGTACGTCGACGGGTCCTTGCTCGGCGCGGCGATGCGTGACGGAACCTGCCGTCGTGCTTCGACTACCGACCGCAGATAGCCCAGCATCCCGCTCCGGCTTCTCGCCTCGATGATCTCTTCGCTATCACATCGCAGCTTGGCTGCGAGAGACCCGGCAACTTTGCGCGTGGTCCCCGTTCGAGAATAGTAGACGACGAGGATCTTTGAGCTGGCCATTGACCTTCTCCTCGAGTGTGCGAGCCGCACTACACCTCGCTTGCCCTACGGGTAGCTTGATGCACGTCAAGAAGCACGAAACTGGAACCGGGCCGCAATCGTGCGCAGAAGTCGGATCGGCGCCGGTCGATATCCGCGTCCGGCGACGTCGCTTCACGATCTCGCGCAATGGTATTGGCATGCGATGCAGATCGGTCCAGTGTAAAGGAGGAGCTTCCGATCGAGGGATTACGCTCATGACCGGCGCCGAACTGCTCGTTGCTGCATTGGAAAACGAGGGTGTGCAGCAGATCTTCGGCGTGCCGGGCGAGGAGAACCTCGCCTTCGTCGAAGCGTTGCGGCGATCGTCGATCAAGCTGGTGCTCACGCGGCACGAGCAGGCTGCGGCGTTCATGGCTGCCACCCATGGGCGGCTGACCGGCAAGGCGGGCGTCTGCCTGACGACGCTCGGACCGGGCGCATTGAACCTCACCACTGGCGCAGCCTATGCGCTGCTCGGCGCGATGCCGATGATCATGATCACGGGCCAGAAGGGGATTCTGAGCCGCAAGCAGGCGGGCTTTCAGGTCGTGGACATGGTCTCGACCATGACGCCGCTGACCAAGATGGCGCACCAGATCGTCAGCGCCCGAACCATTCCGACGCTGGTGCGGGAAGCGTTTCGCGTGGCGCAGCAGGAGCGGCCCGGGCCGGTCCATCTCGAAGTGCCGGAAGACATCGCGGCCGAGGCGGTTGCCGAGGTCTCGCTGGTGCCGCCGCATCCGGTCGATCCGCCGATCGCGCCGAAGGAGGCGCTGGATCGCGCCGCCGCATTGATCCGCGCCGCCGAGCGGCCGCTGGTGATGCTGGGGGCTGCGGCCAGCCGGCCGCGGCTTGCCGAAGCGCTGTCGAGCTTCGTAAGGCGGCTGCAAATTCCGTTCTTCAATACGCAAATGGGCAAGGGCGCGGTGTCGGGCGGGTCGGGCTTGTACATGGGTACGGCGGCGCTGACCGAGCGCGACTACGTCCACCGGGCGATCGATCGCGCCGATCTCATTATCTCGATCGGCCACGACACCGTCGAGAAGCCGCCGTTCCTGATGGGGTCGAAAGGGCCGACCGTCCTGCATGTCGGCTATCTGCCGGCGGTGGTGGAGGAGGTGTTCTGGCCGCAGGCCGAACTGGTCGGCGATGTCGGACCGAGCCTTGGGCTGCTCGCCGACCGCCTCGAGGGCAGGCTGCCGAATGCCGCCGCACTGCTTCCGCTGCGGCAGGAGATTCTCGGGCGGATTGCCGAGCGGGCCGAGGAACGCCGCTATCCGCTGACCCCGCAACGCATCGTGCACGACGTGCGCCAGGTCATCCCCGAGGACGGCATCGTCTGCCTGGACAATGGCATGTTCAAGATCTGGTTTGCGCGCAATTATCGGACGCGCATCGCCAACACGCTCTTGTTGGACAATGCGCTTGCCACCATGGGCGCAGGCCTGCCGTCGGCGATCATGGCCGCAATGCTCTACCCGAACCGCCGTGTGCTCGCGGTCTGCGGCGATGGCGGCTTCATGATGAATTCGCAGGAGCTGGAAACCGCCGTTCGCCTGAAGCTCAATCTCGTCGTGCTGATCCTGCAGGACAATGCCTATGGGATGATCCGCTGGAAACAGGCTGTTGACGGCTACGCCGATTTCGGCATGAGCTTCGGCAATCCCGATTTCGTCGCTTATGCAGGCGCCTACGGCATCAAGGGAAGCCGGGTGCAGGGTCCGGACGATCTCGCGCCGGCGCTGGAACGTGCCTTCAGGGATGGCGGCGTTCATCTCGTCGTCACGCCGGTCGACTACGCGGAAAACATGCACGTCCTCGTCAGCGAGTTGCGCGACAGCAGGATCGAGTGAAATCTCGCGCCCTCAATTGAGAACGCCGCGAGCGACCGCGCTTGGATGTGACTGTCCGGACTCGTACCGAATGGGGCAAGTCAACGAAACAAATTGAAACTTCGCTCGTTCTTGGTGGTGATGACAACTATCTTGATCTCGGGCGCGGGGATCGCTGGACCAACGCTCGCTTTTTGGCTGAAGGCCGCCGGATTCGAGCCGACGCTGGTCGAGCGCGCCGGCGTTTTGCGCGGCGGCGGCTACGTCATCGATTTCTGGGGCCTGGGCTACGACATCGCCGAGCGGATGGGGCTGCTCGCAGCTGTCAATCGTGATGGCTATCATGTGCGGGAATTATGCATCGTGGATGATGCCGGGCGCCGTTTGGCCGGCTTCGGGACCAAGGTCTTTGCCGAACTGACGAACGGGCGCTACGTCACGCTTCAGCGCAGCCGCTTGTCGGGCTTGTTGTTCGATAAGATCGACGGCCGCGTCGAAAGCATTTTCGGCGACGAGATCGTCGCGATCGAGGAGCAGCCGGATTGCGTCCGGATCGAGCTGAAACATGCAGGCGAGCGTCGGTTCGATCTTGTGATCGGTGCCGATGGCCTGCATTCGGTCGTTCGCAAGCTCGCCTTCGGGCCGCAGGCGCAGTTCGAGCGGCATCTGGGCTATGTGGTGGCGGCCTTCGAGGCTTATGGCTACCGGCCGCGCGATGAAGATGTGTATCTCATGTATGGGCAGCCAGGTCGTATGGCCGGCCGCTTTACCCTGCGCGAGGACCGCACGTTATTTTTGCTTGTATTTGCTGCCGACGATGCGTCCCTGCCGGAGACGCCGGACGCGCAAAGGGCGAGGTTGCGAAAAGTCTACGGCCGGGGCGGCTGGGAATGCGCCCAAATGCTGACCGAACTGGATCGGACCGACGAGCTCTACTTCGACCGTGTCAGCCAGATCAGAATGCCGAACTGGTCGCGCGGCCGCGTGGCGCTCATCGGCGACGCTGCTTTCTGCGTCTCGCTGTTGGCGGGTCAGGGTTCGGCACTGGCGATGATCTCGGCCTATGTGCTGGCGGGCGAACTCGCGGCCGCGCATGGGCGATATCAGGAGGCGTTTGCCAGATATGATGCGTTGTTGAGAAGCTATATCGACCGAAAACAACGAGGCGCCGAACGCTTTGCGGGTGCGTTCGCGCCGAAGACGCGGGCCGGCCTGCTCTTCCGCAATCTCGTGATCAGGACCTTTGCCATACCGGGCCTGGCGCGGTTCGCGGTGGGGCGGGACATCGCCGACGCCCTGGATCTTCCCGATTACAGTTGGCCCGCCTTAGGCGAATTGACCAAGGCCTTATGATCTCCAATCTTGAGGGGAGAATCTGCTCCCCAGTCGGCCCGGATTGTGCGAAATTTGCGCAAGTGGTCGGCAGGAACCGCTTTTCGATCGCGCGAATTCATACCATGATGTCGTAAGGCCTCCTTGATCCCGTCGTGAGCGAATGCCCGCAGTCCTGACTTCCAGCAACGGCAAGACGATTGTCAGCGAGAGCCGCAAGCCATCCGCTGAAGAGCGGAGGGTCAGCCTGCTGGTGCTCTGCGCCCTTGCTCTGGTGATCGGGGTGATGACCGGCCTGGGCGCGGTGATATTTCGCGGTTTGATCGCTTTCGTGCACAATCTCTCTTACAACGGCACGCTGAGCTTTGCCTACAACGCGAATATCCTGGAGGGACCGAGTCGTTTTGGCGACTTCGTGCTGCTCTCGCCCATCATCGGCGGCCTCGTCGTCGTCTTCCTCGTCCGGCGCTTCGCCCCTGAGGCCAAGGGTCATGGCGTGCCCGAAGTGATGGACGCCATCTTCTACGCGCACGGCAATATCCGCGGCACCGTGGCCGTCATCAAAGCGGTCGCTTCGGCGATATCGATCGGCAGCGGCGCTGCGGTCGGGCGTGAAGGTCCGATCATCCAGATCGGCTCCGCGCTCGGCTCCGCCTTTTCTCAGTTTCTCGGCATTTCGACCCGGCAGAAGATCACGCTGTTGTCCGCGGGCGCCGGCGCGGGAATTGCCGCGACGTTCAACACGCCCCTGGGCGGCGTGTTGTTCGCGCTCGAAATTCTCCTGCCGGAGGTTTCGAACCGTACCTTTCTTCCGGTGGTCGTGGCGACGGCGGCAGCGACGACGATCGGCCGCATACTGATCGGCCCCGATCCGGCTTTTGCGGTTCCCAACGTTCAGTTCCCCCTGGTGGCATCGTTCAACCTGCAGGAGGCGCTGGCCTTCGTGCTGCTGGGGCTCCTGTGCGGCGTGGCAGCTTGGGCGTTCGTTCGCCTGCTCGTGTTCATGGAAGACGGCTTTCCGCGACTGTCGGACAACGAGTACGTCCAGAACGTCGTCGGTATGCTGATCATCGGTCTGATGATGGTCGGGCTCACCCGCGCCTTCGGACACTCTTACGTCGACGGAGTGGGATATTCGGTCATTCAGGAGATCCTCGACCACAAGATGACTGCGGCGGGGCTTCTCGTGCTGCTATTTGCGTTGAAGCTGATTGCCACGACCGTCAGCCTCGGCAGCGGGGCGTCGGGCGGGATTTTCTCGCCCTCGCTCTATCTGGGCGCCACGCTCGGCGCGGCCTTCGCGGCCGCGACCGCTCCGATCCTGCCTCATTCCGGACTCTCGCCCTCCTCGGCCGCCATCATCGGCATGGCGGCGATGGTCGGGGCGGGAACGGGGGGCGTCATGACGGCGATCGTCATGGTGTTCGAAATGACGCGCGACTACGCGATCATCGTGCCGGCGACGGTCGCGGTGGCGCTGGCGGCCGGCGTCAGGCGCGCGCTGATCGGCGAGACGATCTATACCGTCAAGCTGCGGCATCGCGGACACCGCATCCCGAAGGAGCGCCACATCAACCTTTACCTGGTGAGGCAGGCGCAGGACATCATGGAGCGCCGCTTCATCGTCGCCAAGGCCGGCACGACGTTGAGAGAGACCATGCGCACGGAGAAAACCGGGGACGCGCCCGCCATCGTGGTCGAACGGGACGGGCGGATCGCAGGGCTCATTCCGCCGCGTTCCGGCCTGTGGATGGAGTCGCAAATCAACCCCGATGTTCTCGTTGAACGTTTTGCGGAAAGCCAACTCGTCATCTGCCGCGACGAAGACCTTTTGAGCCTGGTGTTTGCGAGGCTGAAGCGGCATCGCGCCGGCGCCGCCATCGTCTTTCGCGGCACCTCCCGTCCCCGCGTCGACGACATCGTCGGCATCATCACCAAACGCGTGATCGCGGATGCCGTCATCGGCAGCTACGAGGATTGATTTAGCGCGTTGCGCTTGCCACGGGGCTGGTCAGTGCGCGGCGGTCCTTGACGTAAGCGATGACGACACCGAGCCGCTTGACGGTACCGATCACCTTGCCGTTGAGATCGCGGTCGCAATTCATGTGGGTCGGCGCGATGAAAAACTGCGACTGGTCCCATCGCGGCATGAAGTCGTAGCGGAGCTGCGGCAGCGTGACCGTCTTCTCGAACGCAAGCGGGCTCCCGCAGACCGCGACCGAATAGATCCGCGCCGGCCGGTGGCCTGCAGGGACAGGGTCCGTATGCCGGACATAGGCTTCGAGCTCGTGGATGGCCTCAGGCATGCTGTCGAACCAATAGTCGAGAACATAGCGCCGTGACGCGCCTTGAAGCCCTCCGACCAACGGGTTGTAGAACAGATATTCGTAAGGATGCAGTTCGACCAGCGTCACGGCGTTCCAGAGGAAGCCTGCGCTGATGGCGGCGAGCGCTCCGAAAGCCGCCGCCCGGCTGCGCATCGTGAGCGCCGTCACCGCAGCATCGAGGCCGACGCCCGCGAGCACCGCCAGCGCTGGGATCACGAACAGGAAATGGCGCAGTCCGGTGAACGCCGGGCCGTCCCAGATCACCTCGCAGGCCACTGGAAAGATCGCCCCTAGCGCGACCAGGGCGATCTCCCTCTGCCGGACTTGTGCCGAACCGGCAGCCAGGCGCGGGACCAGCGCCAACCCCAGGCCCAGCACCGCACCGAACAGGGTCAACAGCGGCAAACGGATCAAAATGTAGATTGGTACGTAGAGCCGCGGCACGTGAGCCATTTCGTAAACCCTGCCGTCCAGCATGGTTCGAATGGGGTAATGAAACTCCGAAAATGCGAACAGGCCCCGGATCGGATTGAGCGGCGCCAATGCCGCCCAGGGCCACGCCACGATCATGATGACATAGGCGAGCGGCAGCGCCGGCAGCAAGCGCAGCGCGGATTTGATCGCAAATCGCCACTGCGTGCGGCCTTGATCGAGCCATGGCCACGGCACGTAAAGGGCGATCGCGAAGCCGACATAGATGAAGAGCAAGAGACCCAGGACGCGCATCCCGAGCGCGGTCCCGGCCAACAGGCCGAAGGCCACCACGTCGCCCGCACGCGGCCGTGGCAGAGCGCGTGCGATGCGGATCAGAAACAACGTCGCGCCCATCATCGCCGCGGCAAAGGGAATGTCCTTCGTGTGGTTGAACATCGCGCCGTACCAGACGCCGCAGGCGGTCAAGGCGATCGCGGCGATCAGGCCTGCGCGCGGACCCGCGATCAGGCGCGCAGTCGCTGACGCGGCGCCGATGCCGCCGATGCCGATCAGCGCGCAGAGAATGTGGCGAAGTTCATACGGATCGATCGGGAGCAGATGGCTGAGAGCGACGGCAATGATGTCGAATAGCCCGCCATAGAGATAAAGGTTGTCGAAGCTGAACAGGCTGCGGTCGCGAAAGCCGCTCGTAAAATAGCGGAGGATCAATTCGCCGTAGTGATGTTGAACCGGTTCGTCGTTGGTAATTGCGTATTCCTTGAAGGTGAGGAGCGCGAGAACAACAAGCGCGGCGATGAGGATGACGGCGGCGACGTCATAGCCGTCAAAGCGACTGATCCATCGGCCACTGATCCATCGCATCGCCCTGGGCAAGCACAACGCTTTTCCTGGGCTGCCGGGACTGCAGTCCTCGGTCAGCGCTGTCTCGATCCGGGTGTCGGTCATTTCATAACGGCGGGTCTATCAGCTCGATGACGGACAAGTTCTGCAGCCTCGCTCCAGGACTCCGACGCCGCGATTTGCCCGATGTGGTAGGAAGCACAGCGCAACGATCCCGGCAATTCCCCCAAGACGAAAGGATTATGCCATTGGTCGGGGGCGGGGGCTGCGGACTCACGCTGTCTTGCGGTCCCTCGCCGGCAGTATGGGTTGCAGAGCCGTCCGTCCGGCTTTCGTCTCGGATGAGGTAATGCGCTGACGCTGACGAAGGCGCGCCGCGTCGAGCAGCATCTGGGCTGCCCAGCGATAGACGTTGCGCTCGCGCACGAGCTCCCGCATCAGCCGCATGCGATCGCGCTGCTCCGCGGGCGACATCCGCAGCGCCTGCAGGAAGGCCTCGGCCATCCCGTGCGTGTCATAGGGGTTGACGATCAGCGCTTCCGCCAGTTCGCGCGACGCGCCGGCGAAGCTCGACAGGATCAGCACGCCGTGTTCGTCGTCGCGCGCCGCCACGAACTCCTTGGCGACGAGGTTCATGCCGTCATGCAGGCTGGAGACGATGCACATGTCGGAGGCTCTGAAGAGCTCGAACACCTCGTCGGGTTCATGATGGCGAATCACGAGCCGAATCGGCTCAAAGCCGTCCCGGCCGTGTCGTGCATTGACCTTCGCCACGAGCTGCTCGGCCTCCGTCTGCAGCGCGCTGTAGGTGTTCAGCTTGCTGCGCGTGGGGGCCGCCGCCTGAATGAAGACGAACCGCCCGACCCATTCGGGATGCCGGGTCAGGAGGTCGTCGACCGCGCGGATGCGATCAAGGATGCCCTTGGTATAATCGAACCGCTCGATGCCGACGGCGATGCGCACATCGTCCGCCAGCGCGAAGCGCCGCCGGACGGCGTCGCGGCATTCGCGCACCGGCGCCTGCTCGGCGAGCGCCGCCGGGGGCCATTCGATCGAGATCGGATACGGTCTGATCAGCGTCTCTTGTCCGCCGAACGTGATCGACGCGTGCTCACGGTCGATGCGGCTCTCCATGAAGCGGTCCACCGCTTCGAGAAAATTGTTGCAATGGAATTGGGTGTGGAAGCCGAGGATGGTGCTTCCCAACAGCCCGTCGATGATCTCCTGGCGCCAGGGACAGATCCCGAAGGTTTCGGCGTTGGGCCAGGGGATGTGCCAGAAGGTGATGATCGTCGCCTTCGGCAATCGCGCGCGGATCATCCGTGGCAGCAGCGCGAAGTGATAGTCCTGCACCAGCACGATCGGGTTGTCGCAGGTCGCCTCCTGAACGACGATTTCGGCGAAGCGCTCGTTGACGTTGCGGTACTGGGCCCAATCCTCCTCGCGAAAGGTCGGGCGGACGAACGCGATATGGCAGAGCGGCCACAGCCCTTCATTGGCCAGTCCGTAGTAATATCCGCTCTGCTCCTGTTCCGAGAGCCAGACGCGCCGCAACGAATAAGCGGGGTCGGCGGGAGGCACGCGCACCCTGTCGTGGGCGTCGACCGTGTCGCGATCGGCGGATCCCGATCCGTGGGCGATCCACGTTCCGCCGCAAGCCCGCATCACCGGTTCGAGCGCGGCGACCAGCCCGCTCGCGGGAATCTGCAACGTGATCGCGTCGCCTGCACGGTTGTGGATGTAGGGCTCGCGATTGGAGACGACGATGACCTGAGCGCCGGGCAGTTCCTCGACGAGCAGGCGGTGCAGCGTCTTCGGCGACCATTCGACATGGATGCCGCTCGCAAAGCGGCGCTCCATGCGCAGTTCGGAGAGCGCGGCGTGGACCTCGCGGCTGATCGGGAAGCTGCCGCGCTGCGGGGCCTCGGAAGCCGTGCCCTGTTGCACCGCGGTGAGCGCGCCGCGAATCGAGCGGGTCCACGCGCGCATGAGCGCGAGCAGGATCGCGGTCGCGAACAGCACAAGGCCCGCCGTCACGCCGAGCAGCGCGAGCAGGGTATAGAGGCGTACCTCGCCGGTGCGCTCGTCGATGAAGGCGAGATCGTGCAGCACCAGCAGATGGCCGGTCGCATTTCCCGCGGTGATCGGAAACGAACTGATATGGATACGTCGCCCGGAATCCATCGCGGTTGCGAAAGCACTCGACTTGCCCCGTTTGACGCTGTTGCAGGTGACGGATTTCGGAAACTCCTTGGTCGCATCCAGCAGTTGCCCCTGTGGCGTGCAAAAGCCGAGCGCAAGGATGCGCTCGTCCTCGGTGATCCGCTGAAACACCGGAACGAGATCGATCTCCGGCCTCGCCGTCATCGCCGTCGCCACCTGATCGCGAATCGACCGGAACACGAGCCGCGACCGAAGATCGATATCGCGCTGGGACCAGTCCTCGACCATGACAGATGCAAGCAGGGTGAGTGCCGCAATCACGAGCCCGACAGCGGCCACCGCCAGGATGACGTAGCGCGTGAGTGGACTGCCGAACAGCCAGCCGGTGCCAATGCGGCGCATCTAGTATTCCGCTCTCGACGCGGGCGCATGCGCTTGCGCCTTATCGCCCGGCGTTTGACCGACCTTCTGCAGGTAGGCGATGATGTCGTGGCGGGAGGGAGCATCGAGCACGCGAACCGGCATTCGGACACCGGGGATCATCTTCTTGGGATCGGCCAGCCACTGGTCCAGCTTGTCCGTCGACCAGGTGAAGCCGGCGCTTCGGAGCGCCGGCGAATATTTGTACCCGCCGGCGGAGCCTGCGGCGCGGCCGACCACCCCACCCAGCATCGGGCCGATCTTGTTGTGGTCCAGAGCGTGGCACGCAGTGCAGCGTTCGCTGAACAGTTCCTGGCCGTGAGCCGGATCCGGCGCGGCATTGGCGAGAAAGCGCGAGAGATTCTTCGCCCCCGCCGGGATTGCCGAACGGCCGAAGGTGTAGCTCAGCGTGATCGTGTCGACATAATGCATCTCCGAATCCTTCCCGAAGGCCGGATCGACGTAAAAGACGACGGGCATGTCCACCTTCTGATGCGGATCGAGGCGCTCTTCAGTGAAGCAGAAGCACTGGATCTTGTTGAAGTAGATGCCGCTCGTCGCCGGCATGACGTTGAAGCTCGCGTGGCCCACGGTCGTCTTGTCGCTGAGATTTTCGGCGCGGAAGAACACGAGCTTCTGTTCGCCGAGATGCACCTTCACCGAGCGTTGTTCGGGCTCGAACCGCCACGGCAGGTCAGGTGAGACGTTGCTGTCGAACGCGACATTGACGGTCTGCTGAGACGTGGTGGCTGGATCCGTGTAGACCCGTTGCGTCGTTCCCCCAAACCCGGTCGCGCCGCAGAACGCTCGATAAAGTTCGGGCGAATAAGCGACCAAGCCGAACATGACGGCGAGCACCATGAAGGACGGCACCAGCACGTTCAGATTTTTCCGGTAGCGTGGCTGCATTCTCACTCCCCTAGCCATTCCCTCGATGCCGGCCGACCCTGCCGCTGACACGGTGTAGATCGAGAGCTGGAGAACGTCTACCAACCGTGCTCCGAATCTCGTGAAAGCGAAGCGTCGGTCACTTCTTCAGCCTCTTTTTGACCATCTTGTGGTCCTTGATGTGCCGCTGCATGGAATCCTTTCCGTTTCTGGCAAAGCCGATCGGAAAGGTGCAGATGTCTAGCTCGATGGCCGGCTCAGCTCTCGATCCTGCGATATTGACCGGCCCTGGGCAGGTGTGGTCGTGATCGTAGCGTCGTCCTCAGGATTATCGTCGATCTCATCGGCCGAGAACAAATGGCGGCGATACTCGCGCTCGATCAAGCCGAAGCAATCGCAGCTCAGCTTCGATAATCCGACAGCGTCCTCCACCATCACCCACCCGCGCTTTGTCGAAATCGTTCCTGCTCGTTGAAGGACATCAAGGCACTCGGTCACGCCGGCGCGGCGGACGCCGAGAAGTTCCGCCAGCATCACATGCGTGAGCGGCATCTTGTCGGAGCCGAGCGCGTTGCGGGCAACAAGCAGCCAGCGGGCAAGCCTCTGTTTAAGGCCGTGGTGCGAATTGCAGGCGCCCGATTGCGAGGTCTGCACCAGCACGGCGGCCAGATATCGTTCCACCACCGAACGCAAATGCGGCAGTTCTTCGAGCATTTTCGAAAAATCGCCGGTCCTGATCCGTAAGCCTTCGCCTCCCACCTGAACGGTTCTGCGGTGCAGAGGCGCAGTTTTGGCCGCAAGCAGGACCGGCGCACCGACCAATCCTTCCGAGCCGATGAGCCACACCTCGACGAATTTGTCGCGGCCGACCCGCGCCGCCACCGATACAAGGCCGCTTTCGACGAAGTAGACGTACTCCATCGGCAGCTTGTAGTGATGAAGCACCTGACGCGGTTGCAGCTGAACGCGCTCGCAAACGCTGAGGACGCTGGAGAGCTCTTCGGCCGGAATAAGACGAAGCAGCTTGTTCCGAACCTCTGTCACCATTCGCTCTTCCGGTCGCCGCGCGCAGCGGTACTGCGCCTGAGCGCTCGCGTCCAAGCGTAGGAGCAGTTGCGCGCTCACACAAGGCTTGTCCGGACACCAATCGGCCGCATCTTATCGCACGCCGATTGCCTGCTCCTCCAGTCGCTGCGCGACACTCGCGCCAAATTGTCGCGCCAAATCGCCAAATTGTCGCGCCAAACTAAAGTATGGGACCTAAAGTATGAGAGCGGCGGGCTTACCGCGATCTCCGGCGCAGAATCCTTACCAGTACGATAGCGTACGATCTACAGCAACGAATCGCCTATCGGGGCCGCGCCTCATTTGTGTCATACTTGATCGCCGAATCCATCGAGGTGGGCGATGTCAGATTGTGAGGCACTGGTAGCCGCTGTCGAGGAAGCTCAGCGGATCTTGCGCGTCTATGACGGCGCGGGTCCCCGGCGAAATCAAGATGAGTTGCTTGCAATGCTTCAATTCATTCTGTGCGATCCCTCTATTGCAAACGCCGTCGGGCGGTTGAAGAATGCTCCCCGGTTGAGTCTGGTGAAATGACGCACGTGAGTCGTTGCGGCCGGCCGGGCAGGAATCCTTGCCTGGGAGCCAAGGCAGCGGCGGCCATATCGCTGCCCTTCTAAGTTTCCAATTCAGCTTGCCCGCTCTGCTGTCCCGTCCGTCTGAGATCGTCAATGTCCGAACAGCCGCTGCCCGAAGAGGTCCGGGACTTGGTCCTACGGCACATTGATACGGTGGCCCAGCTGGAAGCCTTGCTGTTCTTGCGCGAGCATCCCACCGAACGATGGGAGGCGGCCTCGGTCGCGAGGCGTCTTTATGCGCCAACCGGCGAAATGACCGCTGCTCTGGCCGGGCTTTGCAATGACGGATTCTTGGTGCGGGAAGGCGAGCTCTATCGTTACGCGCCCTCTGCTGATCGCCCGGGCAAGGTGGACGCCTTGGCGAAGGCCTATGCGCGCCAATTGATCCCGATTACAAATCTGATCCATTCGAAGCCGCGCAACATCAGGGCGTTCTCGGACGCGTTCAAGTTTCGGAAGGACTAGAGAGGCATGGCTGCGGCGATCTACAGCCTGTGTACGATCACCAGCGCCTTGTGCGCGTATTTGCTGGTTCGCGCCTACCTGGGCACGTCGTCGCGGCTGTTGTTGTGGAGCTCGATCTGCTTCGTCGGACTGACCTTGAACAATGTGGCACTCTGGCTCGACAAGCTGGTATTCCCCGCGACCGACCTCACGATTCTCAGGACATCGATCGGCCTCTTGGCGATACTGGTTCTCCTTTATGGGCTGATCTGGGAGGAGGGGTGATGGAGCACGTTGCTGACGTCCTTGCGGGCGCTGCGGCGATGGCCTCCCTCGCCGTGGCTCTCTTTTTCCTGAAATTCTGGCGGCGCACGCACGATTCGCTGTTTCTGCTCTTTGCAGCCGCTTTCGCTGTCGAGGCCGCGGCGCGTGTCGCGCTGAGTGTGGTGCAGGTCTCCGATACGGCCGAACCGATCTACTACCTGCCGCGTCTTGTGACGTTCGCCCTGATCGCGATTGCGGTCGTCAACAAGAACGCGCGGGGCAAAGGCGGGTAGAGCATGATCCGGAAAAGTGTGCAGCGGTTTTCCGAAAAGATCATGCTCAATCAATGAGCTAAAGCGCGATGGCGGTTCAATCTGATCTCATGGCGCTTTAGGGCCGCGATTGCATGACTGAACCAAAGACAAACCCGGTACGATCCCGTACATACCCGCGTTTACGTTTTCTTTGAAGGTTGCACCACGTCCGACCCGCAAAGATATTGCGGCGGGGGCATCCATGAACGAATCGAACCAACCCGTGCTGCGGTTTCCGCAAGGCTATTGCGTGTTCTGTACTGACATGACACCGCACGTGCATGAGCGGCTGGCCGTCGACGGAAAGCAGGTGGTGCGTTCGCTCTGCCTTGTTTGCCAAATGGAGCAGCCAAAGCAAGGCGAGGAGACGCACGGTCGATCGTGATGGTTCGCGCGGCGCGGTGTTGGTCGCGCCCCGCTTCAGTCGACGATCACATGATGATCGATGCCGCCGGCTCTCGGCTTCCTGAACATGATGAGCAGCGGCACGATCGCCAGCGTCGCAATCATCAACAGCTTATAATCATCGATATAGGCAATGATCTGCGCCTGTCGCGTGATCAGCGCATCCAGCGCAGCGCGGCCGGCGCCGGTCAGCGGATTGAGGAATCGCGTGATCTCCGGATCATGAAAGGCGCGGTTGACGGCGGTGACATGGGCGGAAATGTCGGCATGGTTGGCCTGAGTGTTGGTGGTCAGAAGCGCATTGACGATCGAAATCCCGACGCTGGAGCCGATGTTGCGTGACAGGTTGAAGATGCCGGCCCCTTCGGTGCGCCGCTCCGGCGCAAGCGTCGCGAGCGCGACCGCGCTGAGCGGCGGGAACAGAAAGCCGAGCCCTGCGCCCTGCACCAGGCCGACGGCGATGATCTCTTCTTGCGAGACGTCCGGCGTCCAACCCGTCATGTCGTAGAAGGCCCATGCGGTGAGCCCGAGTCCGATGCCGAGCAAGAGGCGGGTATCGACGCGGCCGGTCAGCCGGCCGACGGCGAGCATGGCGGCCATGGTGCCTAATCCCCGCGGCCCCATCACGAGACCGGCGGTGATGACCGGATAGTTCATGAGGTCCTGGAGATAGGGTGGCTGCAAGGCCAGCGAGGCGTAGTAAGTCAGGCCGACAATCGCGATGAAGATGGTCCCTGCCGCGAAATTGGCGTCACGGAAAAGGGCCGGCCGGACGAAGGGCTTGTCCGAGGTAAAGGTGTGAACGAGAAAGATGTAGAACGCCGAAACGCAGATGATCGCCTCGATCCAGATTTCGCCGGAACTGAACCAGTCCTTTTGCTCGCCGCGGTCGAGCATGATCTGGAGCGCGCCGATCGCAAGGCTCAGAGATGCGAAGCCGAACCAGTCGAGCTTCTCGTTGGCGTTCTGCCGTGACGCCGGCAGAAAGACGCCCAGGCCGACAAGGCCGAGAATCCCGATCGGCAGATTGATGTAGAAGACCCAGCGCCAGCTGTAGTTTTCCGTCAGCCAGCCGCCGAGCACAGGGCCCAGAATGGGACCTGCCATCACGCCAAGGCCGAACAGTGCCATCGCGGAGCCCTGTTGCTCGCGCGGGTAGATGTTCATCAGCACCGACTGCGACAAGGGCACGAGCGCCGCACCGAACGCGCCTTGCAGGATCCGGAACAAGACGATCTGGGTGAGCGACTGCGCGACGCCGCAGAGCATCGAGGCCACGGTGAAACCGGCGATCGCGACCAGAAAGAGCCGCTTGAGCCCGAACCGGCTGGCGAGATAGCCGGTCGGCGGCGTCATGATGGCCGCCGCGGTGATGTAGGACGTCAGCACCCAGGCGATCTGGTCGGGCCCCGCCGCGAAGCTGCCCTGCATATGCGGCAGCGAGACGTTAGCGATCGTGGTGTCGAGCGCCTGCATCAGCGTGGCGAGGCTGACGCAGACGGTGATCGCGGTCCGGTCGGCGGGGACGCCCTGCTGCGCGGTCGCCATCACGCGCTCCCGCTCTTAAGGCCGAACAGGCGGGTCAGGAAATGCGGCAGCCCGCGCGCATGTCCGGTGTCGACGCTGACCTCCACGCTCATTCCCGCGCGCAGCGGCGGTTGATTCTTGTCGCTGGTGTCGACGCGCACGCGCATGGGGATGCGTTGAACGACCTTGACCCAGTTGCCGCTGGTGTTTTGCGCCGGCAGCAGCTGAAACTCCTGGGCCGCCGCCGGGCTGATGCTCGCAACCGTGCCGTGCCAGGTCCGGTTCGGATAGGTGTCCACCGTCACCGTGGCCGATTGTCCCGGCCGCACATAGGTGAGCGCGGTCTCCTTCGGATCGGCCTGGATCCAGACGTGATCCGTGGCGACGAGATAGAACGCGGTCGTCGACGCCGCGAGGTAGGTGCCCGGCTGGATCGACGGCACGTTGGTAACGATGCCGGCGAACGGCGCCTTGACGATGGTGTGGTCGAGTTCACGTTGCGCCTCGTCCACCTGCGCTTTCGCCTGCTTGTATCGCGGATGCTCGGTGACGGGAGTATCGGCATCGCCGCCGAGCTTGGCGAGTTGCACCTGCGCCTGCTGCTTGAGCGAGGCAAGCTTGCTCTGATCGGACCGCAGCGTATAGCGCGCCTGGTCGTAATTGGCCCTGGAGATGGCGTCCGACTTCACGAGCGCGGCATTGCGGTTGAAATTGACCTGGTCGAGATCGACCTGCGCCTGCTGCGAATTGACGTCGCTCAACATGCGCTTGTAATCCTGTTGCATCGACTCGATCGTCAGCTTGATCTCAGCGAGGTTGGCGTTGGCGTTGTCGAGCGCGATCTGGAACTGACGCGGATCGAGCCGGTACAGCACCTGTCCTTTCTCGACGTGCCGGTTGTCGCCAACGTCGACGTCCTGCACGAGGCCGGAGACATCGGTCGAAATGCCGACCTTGTCAGCCTCGACATAGGCGTCGGTGGTCGAGACGACTTGGCCGCCGTTGACATACCAATAAGCACCGGCAACCAAGGCAAGAGGCAATAGCGCGAACAGCCCCCAGCGCAGCAGGCGCCGGCGCCCGATGCGTGCTTTCGGTTCGGCTGCGGCTTCCGTCGCGGAGGGCGCTTCCGGCCGCTCGGCCGCTGGAATTGATCGGGCTTGCGGCGTCTCGTTCCCGTTACTTCGACGCCCAACGGCTTCATCGTCCGCGAGCGCGAAATTGCCGTCAGGATCCGGGCGCGCTGGGCGCTCTGCTCGGTTCGTCTCTTGCATGGGAGCTCCCTAGGCCGCAGCCAGCGAGCCGGAACAGGCCCCGCGAGCCGATGCCTAAGCATGTAGATAATAAGCATGCTTACGATCGGTTCCAGTCGACGGTGTAGGTCTGATCTGCCCGTGCGGCATGGCCCGGCCGGAAGCTTGGCTCCGCTGGCAGCCCTCGGCAGATCAGGACGCCGCACGGAAGCGAGTCGCCCGTCGGGCAACATGAGCTCAAGTTTCCTCGCCTGAATTCGATCCAAAATGGCTCGAAAAGCTGCGGGGACGAGGAGATTTTCCGAGCGGAATCAAGCTGCCTGGCTGGTTCAAGGCCTCGCTGTAAAAATATTTTACTTTCTTTTTTTCCGAAATTGATCAATCTTGCCGCCGTCCCGCCTCGATGAGGGGCGTACGCGTCGTCACGGACGTTGGGTGCGGGATTGCGGTGGACGCGAGGATGTCGGCAGACGAACGGCTGTCTTCGCGGACGGCGAAGCCGTGTGGTCCTGGCGCCCCGAGGCTGGCGCTAAGTTGGCGACGATGCACTCGCATCGTGGCCTGCGACGGTGACAACAAAGTCAGGTTCACCGGGGAGAGCGCGGAGTAAGCCGTAAACCACCGTGCAGGGAATGTCGGGATGTCTCGGCTGAACCTGTTGGTCAACGCGCGCTTCTCGCGCACTCTTTCGCGCGCTGACCGTGGGTGCAGCCGGCACCCGACATTCCCTGCGCCCTCTGTGTTTTGACGAGGGTGATCATTGGCAAAGACTCGGGCGAAAGTGTCGCGAGAATGCGAACCCACGTCATTGCGAGGAGCGCAAGCGACGAAGTAATCCAGAGTCGCACGCGTAGCTCCGGATTGCTTCGCTTGCGCTCGCAATGACGGGGTGCGTTATGGATAGTCGACTGTAATCTTCGTCGATCCATAACCACAGGGCTTCGTTGCCGCGAAGAAACCCGTCCGGCGGTTGGATTCCGAACAGCGATATTCCGCGGTATGGCCCCGGCTTTCACCAGGACGATGCCCGCCAACAGCCCTGCCATATCTGCTGTTGAGCAACAGTCGAACTCACTCTACTCTCGACCGCAAACCATAACGCAATTCGGAAACCCAAGAGAGACATCAAAGAGACGCAGCATGTCCGCCTCCACCGATGAACAATTCGGCTTCGCGCCCGATTACGATGCCCCGATCCCCTATATGCAGCGGACGCGCGATTATTACGCCGCGATCGGCTACACCACGCCCTACCGCTGGGCCCACTATGTCGAGGCGCCGTTCCAGCCGTTGACGAAGCCCCTGGCGCAATCACGGGTGACGATCATCACCACGGCCGCGCCCTATGATCCGACCAAGGGCGATCAAGGGCCGGGCGCGGCTTACAACGGCAGCGCCAAGTTCTACGCCGTGTATGACGGCGATACCTCGAAGCCGCACGACCTGCGCATCTCGCATATCGGCTATGACCGCAAGCACACCAGCGCGACCGACAGCGGCACCTGGTTTCCGCTGCCGCAGCTGTGGAAGGCGCAGGCGGCGGGGCGCATCGGCGCGGTCGCGCCGCGCTTTTTCGGTGCGCCGACCAACCGCAGTCACCGTGTCACGATCGAGACCGATGCGCCGGATATTCTTGCCCGCTGCCGTGCCGACAAGGTCGATGCCGCCGTGCTGGTGCCGAACTGCCCGGTCTGCCATCAGACCACGGCGCTGGTGGCGCGCCATCTGGAGGCCAACGGCGTTCCCACCGTGGTGATGGGCTGTGCCAAGGACATCGTCGAGCACGCGGCGGTGCCGCGTTTCCTGTTCAGCGACTTCCCGCTCGGCAATTCCGCCGGCAAGCCACATGACGTCGAGTCGCAGGCGCTGACGCTCGAACTCGGCTTGCGTCTGCTCGAGCAGGCGTTTGGCGCGCGCACAACCATGCAGTCGCCGCTACGTTGGAGCGCGGATGCCGCCTGGAAGCTCGACTACAACAACATCGCGCAGATGAGCCCGGAGGAGCTGGCGCGCCGCCGCGCCGAATTCGACAAGCAGAAGGAGATCGCGCGCGGCAATCGCGCTGCCTGAACTCGATCTCACCGACAACAAGACGCCGCCAAACGAACCAGGAAGGCGCGCAGGAGGAAACCGTCGTGACCCGACCGTTCGAGGGCGTGAAGATCCTTGACTTCACGCAGGTGCTGGCCGGCCCCTATGCGAGCTATCAGCTCGCGCTGCTTGGTGCCGAGGTCATCAAGGTGGAGCGGCGCGAAGGCGAGGACATGCGCCGTACCCCGCTCAGTCGGGAATGGGCCGAGCGCGGTCTTGCGCCGGCGTTTCAGGCGATCAACGGCAACAAGCGCAGCCTGACGCTCGATCTGCAAAAGCCGGAAGCGATCGCCATCGTCAAGCAGCTCGCCGCGCAAGCCGACGTCGTGATGGAGAACTTTCGCCCGGGCGTGATGGACAAGCTCGGTATCGGTTATCAGGCGCTCTCGGCGATCAACCCGCGGCTCGTCTACTGCGCGATCAGCGGCTTCGGCCAGACCGGCCCGGAGCGCGGGAGCGCCGGCTATGACGGCAAGATCCAGGCGATGAGCGGCATCATGGCGATCACCGGCCATCCCGAGACGGGGCCGACGCGGGCCGGCTTTGCCATCTGCGACGTGCTCTCCGGCGCCACCGCCGCATTCGGCGTTTCCAGCGCGCTGTTCCAGCGCGATCGCACCGGCAAGGGACAACTGGTCGACGTCTCCATGCTGGAGGCGACGCTCGCGTATCTATCAGGACAGATCGCGGATTATTCGGTGGCCGGCCATCGCCAGGAATTGTCCGGCAATCAGGCCGTCAGCCGCAAGGTCACCGCCAACCTGTTTCGGGCAGGCGAGGGCTATCTGCTGCTCGCCGTGAACAATGAGAAACAATATCGCGCGCTGATGGCCGCGCTCGGCCGCGAGGACACGCTGCAAGATCCGCGCTTCGCCGATTGGTTCGCGCGCAAGGAGAATGAGCCGGCGCTGCGCGCCATCATCGAGGCGGAGCTTGCGCGAAAGAGCGCGCGCGAATGGGAGAAGCTGCTCGAGGCGGCAGGCGCGCCCTGCGCCAGTATCTGGAAAATCGAGGAGATCATCGATCACCCGCATGTCGTGGCGCGCGGCGCCGTCCAGGAGCTCGATACGCCCTATGGCCGGCTGCGCTTTGCCGGCAGCGGCTTCAAGTTGGCGCATGGCGGCGGCCGGCT
>JBLMWS010000326.1:0-9546 GCA_050257355.1 Gemmatimonas sp. | reverse complement strand
CGGCCACCGACAGCGCCAGCTTCGGATTCTGGAAATTGATCGGCGACAGATTGACGGAGACGCAAGGGATGTCCAGCCCGGCCTGCCGCCACGCCGCGATCTGCCGGCAGGCCTCGCGGATCGACCACAGCCCGATCTGCTCGATCAGCCCGCTCTCCTCGGCCAGCGGGATGAATTTAGCGGGCGGCACGTCACCGAGCTCAGGGTCATGCCAGCGCGCTAACGCCTCGACGCCGTGAATGGCGCCGTCGGCGGTTCGGATCTGCGGCTGATAGTGCAGGCTGAGAGCGTCATTGGCGATCGCGCGGCGCAGCGCCGCGATGGACTCGAGCTGCTGCTCGCGCACCCGCTTCATCTCGGTGTTGAAAAAGCGGAAGGTCGAGCGGCCTGCCCGCTTGGCGTTGTACATGGCGGCATCGGCCTGCTGGATCAGCATGTCGATGTCGGTCGCATTCTCCGGATAGAGGCTGATGCCGATGCTTGCCGATACCGACAGTTGGCGGGTTCCGATTTGCAGGGGCGAGGTCAGCGCTCCGGTGATCCGCGAAGCCGTCAGCGCGGCCTCCTCGGCGTCGCGGTCCGGCATCACGATGACGAATTCGTCGCCGCCGAGACGACCCAGCATGTCGCCCGGCTGGATCTGCGCGCGCAGCCGCCGAGCGAACTCGATCAGCAATTCATCACCGGACGCATGTCCGAACGTGTCGTTGACGTCCTTGAAATTATCGAGATCGAGGAAGGCCAACGCGACGTGCTTGCCGTCCGGGCAGCTCTTGATCGCCTCGCTGATCAGATGCCGCAACCGCGCGCGGTTGGGCAGTCCGGTCAACGCGTCGTAATAGGCAAGCCGGGCGATCTGAGCGCGGGCTTCCTGGCGCTCGATCGCAATCGCCCCGAGGTCGACGCAGGCATCGACGATGCGCTGATGCCAGCTGCTGGGCGGGCGACATTCGCGGAAATAGAAAGCGAAGGTTCCGATCACGCGGCCGTCCTTGGCCTTGATCGGCGTCGACCAGCAGGCGCGCAAACCGACCTCGATCGGCCGGCTCTTGTAAGGCTGCCACCGCGGATCGGCATCGATGTCCAGCGACAGCACCGGCGTGCCGAAATAGGCCGCGGTGCCGCAGGAGCCGACATCCGGGCCGATCGGGACGCCTTCGAGCGCCCGCGAATAATCTTCGGGCAGGCTCGGGCCGCCGAGCGGATGCACCACGCCGGAGGCGTCGATGTGGAGCAACGAGGACACGACATCCGGCGCAAGCTGCTCGACGCGCCGGCAAAGCCGGTCGGCGACCTCAGTGATCGGAATCTCGTCCGCAAGCGCGGTCATGATCAGCTGCTGCAGCGAACGCAGCTGCACGCTCTCGCCGATATCGGTCAGCAGCGCGAAGACGTACTTGACCTGCGCCCGCCGGTTGCGGAAGGCCTGGATTTGCGCGGAAATCCAGATCTCGTTGCCGTTCCTGTCGTAGGCGAGGATTTCCTCTTCGCTCGATCGGTCCTCGTTGATGGCGCGCCGTAGCCGGGTCTTGCGGTCGGTATACGGGCCGATGAGCAGTTCGATCGCATGCCGCCCTTTCGCTTCGTCGGGCGAGTAGCCGAAGATGCTCGCAAAGGCGGCGTTGCTGTAGAGGATCTTCAGGTCGCGATCGGCGACGACAACGGCGCGATTGGTCTTATCGGCAACAAGTGAGAGCAGCGCAGCCTTCTCGCGACGCTCGCGCTCAGCCGTAACGTCGCGGGCAAAGATCAAATAGCGGCTTTGGCCGGCGATTTCGAGCGACGAAACCGCGACGTTGATACGCATCCGGCTACCGTCGTTGCGCTGGACCGTGACCTCGGAGCCGTCTTGCTCAGCCAAAGACGACGCCACGCGCTGCTGCGGACGCGGACGATCGAGACCCAGACAGCTGACATCGCGACCGAGAACGTCGGCGCGGTCGAGTCCCCACAGCAGCTCCGCCGCCCTGCTGAGATAGCTCACCCGAAACTCGCCATCGAGAAACAGGATAGCGTCGCTCGCACGCTCGAGCGCGGCCAGCAACAATTCCGGTGATTCCGCAGGACAACCGTGAGGACGCATCGTCTAACCTTCGACGTGCCTGGCAAGCCGAAGGCTTGCGCAGGCGAGTCAGCATGTTGACGGACCGTATTCCTGCAACCGTATGCAAAGGGTTTGTTCCGTTCGCGCGGCCGGCCAGAAAGCGGTCATCCTTAACGGCGGACTACTCCCACCATCGCTTTTTGCCCATCACGGTATTCCGTTACACAGCGAGTGCGCGAATTCGCGACAGCGCCTCGCCCACTAGGTTGCGGGTCAGCTCGGTTGCCGGCATGTCGCGGCCCATCCCCACCGCCTGCCCTGCCCAGAGATTGCTGAATTCGACCTTGCCCTGCTTCTCGGCGGCTTGCCGCAGCGGCGCCAAAGCGGTCGCGGCATGAGGAAAGGCGGGCGCATCCGAAGACATCGGACCGACCTCGCGCATGACGCGGTTGGCGATGCCGCGCGCCGGGCGGCCGGTCATCACGTTGGTGATCACGGTGGTATCGTCGTGGGCATTGGCGAGCGCCGTTCGCCCCAGTGCACTCACCTTGGATTCCGGGCAGCGCAGATAAGCGGTGCCGATCTGCACGCCGGCCGCGCCGAGCGCGAGCGCCGCAGCTATCCCACGTCCGTCGGCGATGCCGCCGGCCGCGATCACCGGTACCTTCACCGCGTCCACCACTTGCGGCACCAGTGCGAAAGTGCCCGGCTGCTCGGCTATGTTGTCGGTCAGAAACATGCCGCGGTGACCGCCCGCTTCCGCACCTTGCGCAATGATGATGTCGGCGCCGTTCTGCTCCAGCCAGACCGCCTCTCTTACGATCGTGGCCGACGACATCACGAGACAACCGGCCGCCTTGACGCGCGCCAGCAACGCCGGCTCCGGCAGGCCGAAATGGAAGCTGACGATTTCGGGCTTGAGCTCTTCGACAAGCGCGCACATCGCCGCATCGAATGGTGCGCGGTTGGCGGCGCTCAGCGGCGCCGCGGGATCGAGGCCGTACTCGCTATAGTAGGATGCGAGCCGCTGTTTCCATCCCGCCTCGCGCTTCGTGTCCAGGGCGGCGGGTTTGTGGCAGAAGAAATTCAGATTGATCGACGCGGAGACGCGCTGGCGGATGATGTTCACCTGCTCACGCACGGTGTCCGGCGAGAGCATGGCGCAGGGCAGCGAGCCGAGCCCACCACCTTGCGCCACCGCGATTGTGAGCTCGGCATCCATGATCCCCGCCATCGGCGCCAGCACGATGGGAAACTCGGTCTTGAAGAGGTCGAGGAGACGGCGATCCGGCCACATGGCATCTTCTTTCGGTTGAGACGGCAAGCTTGCGGCCTGCACACTAGCTCTCAGTGAGGCTCGCGAAAATTCAATAGTTGAGAACATCTCGCTCTCGATTGGAAAACGGATGCGGGCCGCCGATTGCGGCTTTGCGCGGACGCTTGCCTGCGTGTTATGCCCACGGCATGTCAGCTCCCATCCTTCCCCTGACCGACGCGGCTGCGCACTGGCCCGCGCGCGGCGCGCTGATCGGGCTCGATCTCGGCACCAAGACGATCGGCGTTGCCGTCTCCGATCCCGACCGCAGGCTCGCGACCGGGGTCCAGACCATCAAACGCAAGGCATTCAAGGCGGACGCGGCGCGATTGCTGGCGCTCGCCGCTGAACGCAAGGCGGCCGGCTTCGTCTTGGGATTGCCCATCAACATGGATGGCAGCGAAGGTCCGCGTGCCCAGTCCACCCGCGCCTTCGCGCGCAACCTGTCGCAGCTCACCGAACTTCCGATCGCACTGTGGGACGAGCGGCTGTCGACCGCGGCGGTCGAACGCGAATTGATCGGCATGGATGTCAGCCGCGCCAAGCGCGCCGAGGTGATCGACGAGCACGCCGCGATCTTCATTCTGCAGGGCGCGCTCGACCGGCTGGCGAATTTGCGAAGAAGCTGAGAGCAGGACCGTCACTGCGACGGCCAGACTAGCCATGTCCCGCGAGCCAGATGGTCTGAACCACGGCGCCGAGATTGTTCAGGCCGTGCAGCACGATGGTCAGCCAGGTCGAGCCGCTGCGGTAGCGCAAATAGCCGAACCAGAGACCAAGCGTGAACACTTCGGCGAAGAAGTACGGACCATATTGCAGGTGCAGGCTCGTCCACACGATCGAAGACAGGACGATCGCGCCGATGGGGCCGAGCGCCGTTTCCGACCAGCCGCGATAGAGAAAGCCGCGCGCGAACAGCTCTTCCGAAACCGGAGCGGCGACGCAGAAGGCGAAAATCAACAGCAAGAAGGCGCCGTCGCCATGCGTCGATGTCACGACGTCGGACATGAAACCGGGCGAACTCTCATGGCCGAGCAGATCGGACATGACTTCCCAGCCGGCAAGCAGGGCGACCAACCCGATCACGCCGATCAGGAGGTTCTTCCAGGACGTCCGGCGCAGCGCGAGGTAGTCGGCAAAGGGCGTCGACGTGAAGCGGATCGCGAGCCAGAGCGCGGCGGCGACCGCCGGCAACCCCATGATCACCGACATCGCGATCGTCGTGCCGTTGCCCGCTGCAGCCTGGATCGCCTCCTTGAGGCTGATCCCCGCGTCCTTCTGCAACACCACATAGCCGACGACCGTGATCTGGCCGACGAACATCGCGGCGAATACGAAGCAACCCCACAGCAGGGTGCCCCAAAACCCAAAGACACGCCGTTCTCGCGGCGCTTCGACGATTGCGGCGGCGTTTTCGGGATTGACCGAGTCCATCAACTCACTTTCACGGCAGCGCCCGCTCCAAGAGCGCGCGGATGTCATCGTTTTCGAGTTCGACCGCGCCATACATGCCGGTGTGCTGGGTGGCAAGCCGGGTCGCGGCGAACAGTTCCGCCTGGCGCGGCGCGACCTGGTTCAGGGCGGCAGAAGCGGCGAGCAGCGCCAGTTTTTCGACGGCGAGCCGCGCGACACGCTCGCTGTCCGAGCGCCGGAATGCCTGGCCGATGAAGGCGACCGTTTCGCTGGCGCCAGGCAAGCCCCGCGTCTCGTCGGACAGCGCGCGCAGCACGGCAAGCGCAGCTTCGGCCTCGCGCGACAGCGCACGCAGCACGTCGAGGCACATCACGTTGCCGGAGCCTTCCCAGATGGCATTGACCGGCGATTCCCGGTAGTGCCGCGCCAGAATGCCCTCCTCGACATAGCCGTTGCCGCCGAGGCATTCCATCGCTTCGTAGAGGAACGGCGGCGCGCTCTTGCAGATCCAATATTTGATCGCCGGCGTCAGCAGCCGCATATAGGCGGCTTCACCCGCCTCCTCCGGCGTGCGGTCGAAGGCGCGGCAGAGCCGCATCACCAGCGCCACCGAAGCCTCCACATGCAGCGCCATGTCGGCGAGCACCGCCTGCATGAGCGGCTGGTCGGCAAGATGCTTTTGGAACACGCTGCGATGGCGCGCATGATTGAGCGCATGTGCGAGCCCCGAGCGCATCAACCCTGCGGACGCGATCGCGCAATCCTGCCGCGTCAGTTGCACCATCTGGATGATGGTGCGGATGCCCTTGCCTGCTTCGCCCACCGGCAGCGCATAAGCGCCGGCGAATTCGACCTCGCTCGACGCGTTGGAGCGGTTGCCGAGCTTGTCCTTCAGGCGCTGGAACTGCAGCGCGTTCACCGAGCCGTCGGGCGCAAAGCGCGGCATGAAGAAGCAGGTGAGCCCCTCTTCCGCCTGCGCCAGCACCAGAAACGCATCGCACATCGGCGCCGACATGAACCATTTGTGTCCGGTGATGCGGTAGCCGTCGGCGGTGCGTTCCGCGCGGGTCATGTTGGCGCGCACATCGGTGCCGCCCTGTTTTTCCGTCATGCCCATGCCGAGAGTCATGCCGCGCTTGGTCCACCAGGGCGCAAAGCTGGGATCGTAGGCGCGCTGCGCAACGAAGGGCATGGTCTTGGCGAGCAGATCCGGCTGCGCGGCGAGCGCGGCGACGGAAGCGCGCGTCATGGTGATCGGGCAGAGATGGCCGGTCTCGACCTGCGCCGCCATGTAGAATTTTGCCGCGCGCACCACTTCACTGGGCGCGCCCGCCGGCTTTCCATCCGCCGTCCAGGTCGAATTGTGCACGCCGGCATGCGCGGAGTGCGCCATCAGCTCGTGATAGGACGGGTGAAACTCGACCTCGTCGCGGCGATTGCCGCGGGAATCGAAAGTCTTGAGCTTCGGCGTGTTTTCGTTGGCGAGCCGGCCGCGCGCAGCCATCGCCGCCGAACCCCAGTGCCGGCCGAAATCGGAGAGTTCCTTGGCTGCTTCAGCCCCGCCATTGGCTGCAACGGCCTCGACCAACGGCCTGTCGAACGAGAACAGATCAATGTCCTCGAACGGCGGGGACTGGTTGAAGACCTCGTGGGTGGCAAACATCGGCTTCGTCATGGCCGGTAACCTCCGAAAGCAATCATGGCCAGCGCAGGCGGGGTAAGGAAATCATAGGCCGCACCGTGCCCGCCCGGCAGGGAAAACTGCCGGCAGGGTCTGGCATAGTTCACAAACCCCTGCCGCGCCATGGCTGGCGCGGGCCACCTCGTCGTGTCCGGGCTTCACCTGGTCTTTCACATGGCACCGTCATCCCGGGGCGCGCAGAGCACGAACCCGGAATCTCGAGATTCCGGGTTCGATCCTTTGGACCGCCCCGGAATGACAGAAAAGCGGACCAGGACTCATCGGGGGATAACTCCAACGACCACCTTTCGCACTTGCGGCCACAAGCATCCCCGCCTATAGCTCTGGCTTTAATGACATCGCCAACGAAATCGACCTTTGTCCTCGGTCACCGGCATTTGCTGGGAATCGAGGGCCTTTCCGCTGCCGACATCACCGGCTTGCTCGACCTGTCCGAGGAATATGTCGAGCTCAACCGCCAGATCGACAAGAAGCGCACCTCGTTGCGCGGGCGCACGCAGGTGAACCTGTTCTTCGAGGCCTCGACCCGCACCCAATCCTCCTTCGAGATCGCAGGCAAAAGGCTGGGCGCCGACGTCATGAACATGTCGGTATCCTCCTCCTCGATGCGCAAGGGCGAGACCCTGATCGATACCGCCGTGACCCTGAACGCGATGCACCCGGATATTCTGGTGGTGCGCCATCATGCCTCGGGTGCGGTGGAACTCCTGGCGCGCAAGGTCGACGGCTCCGTCATCAATGCCGGCGACGGCGCGCATGAACATCCGACCCAGGCGTTGTTGGACGCGCTGACGATCCGCCGCAACAAGGGCCGCATCGAAGGGCTGGTGGTCGCGATCTGCGGTGACGTGCTGCATTCGCGGGTGGCACGCTCCAACATCCTGCTGCTCAACACCATGGGCGCGCGCGTGCGCGTGGTCGCCCCCTCCACGCTGCTGCCGGTCGGAATCGAGCGCATGGGCGTCGAGATCACCCGCGACATGCGCGAGGGGCTGGAAGGCGCCGACATCGTCATGATGCTTCGGCTGCAGCGCGAGCGCATGAACGGCTCCTTCGTGCCGTCTTCGAGCGAGTATTTCCATTATTTCGGGCTCGACCAGAAAAAGCTCGCCTACGCCAAACCCGATGCCCTGGTGATGCATCCGGGGCCGATGAACCGCGGCGTCGAGATCGACTCCATCGTGGCCGACGGCGCGCAGTCCCTGATCCGCGAACAGGTCGAAATGGGTGTCGCGGTGCGGATGGCGGTGCTCGAAGCGCTTGCCCGCAACTTACCGAACGCGTGAGACCATGCCGATCCTCACCGACCGCCGCCCGATCCTGCTCGCCAATGCGCGCGTCGTCGATCCGTCGCGCGATTTCGACGGCCTCGCCGATGTCCTGATCGCCGACGGCGTGGTGCGCGAGATGCGCCGCGGCATCGGGGCCGCCGGCGTTCCCGAAGGCACGGATATCGTCAATTGCACCGGCAGGATCGTCGCTCCCGGCCTGATCGACATGCGCGCCTTTGTCGGCGAGCCCGGTTTCAGCCACCGCGAAACATTCGCCTCGGCCAGTCAGGCCGCCGCGAGCGGCGGCATCACCACCATCATCTGCCAGCCCGATACCGAGCCCGTGATCGACAATTCGGCGACCGTCGATTTCGTGCTGCGCCGCGCCCGCGACACCGCGATCGTCAACATTCAGCCGATGGCGGCGCTGACCAAGGGCTTGCGCGGCGAGGAGATGACCGAGATCGGGCTGTTGAAGGCGGCCGGCGCGGTCGCCTTCAGCGACGGCACCAAGAGCGTCATCAACGCGCAGGTGATGCGGCGAGCCCTCACCTACGCGCGCGATTTCGACGCCCTGATCGTGCATCACACCGAGGATCCCGATCTCGTCGGCGAAGGCGTGATGAACGAAGGCGAGTTTGCCACGCGGCTCGGACTGATGGGCATTCCCGACGCGGCGGAAGCCGTGATGCTGGAACGCGACATGCGGCTGGTGGCGCTGACCGGAGGGCGTTACCACGCCGCGTCGGTCTCCTGCGTCGCCTCGCTCGAGATCTTGAAGCGGGCCCGCGACGCCGGGCTTTCGGTAAGCGCCTCGGTCTCGATCAATCACGTCACCCTGAACGAAAACGATATCGGTCCCTACCGCACGTTCCTCAAACTGTGCCCGCCGCTGCGCACCGAGACCGATCGGCAGGCCCTGGTTCAGGCGGTGGCCTCGGGGCTGGTCGACGTCATCATGTCCGACCACAATCCGCAGGACGTCGAGGTCAAACGCCTGCCCTTTGCGGAAGCCGCCTTTGGCGCGGTCGGCCTGCAAACCATGTTGCCGGCCGCCTTGCGGCTGATCCACAATGGCGAGATGGACTGGAAAACGCTGATCCGCGCGATGTCGACCCGGCCGGCGGAACTGTTGGGGCTGCCCGGCGGGTCCTTGCGCCCGGGTGCGCCGGCCGACATCATCGTGATCGACCCCGATATACCCTGGGTGCTCGACCCGACCGACCTGAAGTCATTGTGCCAGAATACGCCGTTCGACGAAGCGCGCTTCTCAGGGCGCGTCATGCGCACGATCGTCGGCGGCCGCACGGTCTATGAGCATGTCTGACGCGCGCGGAGAGCGCGCCGGGAGCCGTCCGAATGGGACCTGAAACCTTTCTGCCGGTCGCCTTCTTCATCGGCTATGTCTTCGGCTCGATTCCGTTCGGGCTGATCCTGACCCGGCTTGCGGGCACGCAGGACCTGCGCTCGATCGGCTCAGGCAACATCGGCGCGACCAACGTGCTGCGCACCGGACGCAAGGGTTTGGCCGCGGCGACGCTCTTGCTCGATGCGCTCAAGGGCACGGCTGCGGTCATCATCGCGGGCGCCCTCGGCGGCCCGAACGCTGCGATGCTGGCAGCACTCGGCGCGTTTCTGGGTCATCTGTTTCCGGTCTGGCTGAAATTTCGCGGCGGCAAGGGCGTCGCCGTCTATATCGGCGTGCTGATCGGCCTGTTCTGGCCTGCGGCAATCGCGTTTTGCGCCGTGTGGCTCGCAACGGCCTTCGCAAGCCGCTACTCCTCGCTTTCGGCGCTGGTCG
>JBLMWS010000325.1:0-2507 GCA_050257355.1 Gemmatimonas sp. | reverse complement strand
CGGAGCAGGTGAACCAGCACGAGGCCGAGCTGAAGAAGCACGGCAAGGCTTACGAATTCCACCGCTACGACGGCGCCGGCCACGGCTTCTTCTACTGGCACCGGCCGCTGTACCGGCCGGAACAATGCATGGATGCCTGGGGCAAGGTCTTTGCCTTCTTCGGCAAGAATCTGGCGAAGTAGGAGGCGGCTATGTGCACATCCATTATCGAGATCGCGCGTGCCGAGGGAATGGCCAAGCGCGGCGACGACTGGTTTCCGCTCACCCACAGCGTGGTCGCCTACGACCACGCCCGTCACATGATGGCGGGCGACGTCATCACGCTCGATTTCATCAACACGGCCCTCGAGCCCGGCGCGCGCGCCGGCATCGAGCTGACGCTGGAGACGGCGAAGGAGCTGCGCGCCGCGCTCGGTCGGGCGATTGCGGCGGCCGAGTTCGAGGAGGCGGAGGTGCGGGGGAAAGGGGCGGTGCCGGAGATTGGGCGGGCGGCGTGATCGAATTGTAGGGTGGGTAGAGCGCAGCGAAACCCACCATTTTCGCGGCGCGGCGGGGAGGCGGCGGTTTCGTCCAAAGGCGGATTTGAGCTCCGTAGCTCCTCCGTAGCCCGGATGAGCGTAGCGATATGCGGGAACGCAAGCTAGCGTCGATCCTCCGACCCCGGATGTCGCTTCGCTCATCCGGGCTACGCTTGCTACAGGCTAAACTATTGCGCTCGACGCGCCCAGAAGCGGCGGTTTCGTCCAAAGAGTGGAAAGAGGGCACATGCCGGATTTATCACGTCGCGGGCAGCTTGAGGACGAACTGCTTGCGCTGGGCGAGAACGTCATGCTCATCGAGGAACTCGACGGTCTGATCGCCGGTCTCTCGGTCTGTCCCGAGCTGATAAAGCCTGGAGAGTGGCTTCCAGTTGTCTGGGGCCTGGACAAGGAAAATGGGCAATCCGCGTTCGACGATCTCGACCATGCCAACCGAGTCCTGAAACTGGTGATGGACTACTACAACGATGTTGTTCTGACGTTGATGCGGAATACCGAGCGCTATCGTCCGCTGTTTCCGATCGACAGGCGCAACGGTGATATCCTTTGGGAGATCTGGATCGAGGGCTTTGCAGAGGCCGTCAGGCTGCGCCCGGCGGCCTGGAAGAAGCTGCTCGACGCCGGTGATGAAACCGCGATTGCCATCGGCGGCCTGCTAATGCTTGTCGACGTCGTGCACCGAGATCACGAGCTTACGGAGGAGGAGCTCGCGAAGCTGACGAACGCGGCGCCCAAATTGATTCCGCAATGGATCGTCACCCTCAATAATTGGCGGCTCGCTAATACCCAACCCGCGCCCATTCCCGCGGCGAGGCCGATGTCGGCCCGCGCGCCGTACGGCAAAGTCGGCCGCAACGAACCATGCCCCTGCGGCTCGGGGAAGAAATACAAGCGATGCTGCGGTTTGAATTGAGGCCGATTTGGCTCCGTAGCTCGCATGACCGTAGCGATATGCGGGAACGGATGTTAGCGTCGATTATCCGACCCCGGATGTCGCTTCGCTCATCCGGGCTACGCTGGCTGGCGAAGCGATAAGGTGAGCAGCGAAGAGCCTCGCCTGTCGCGAAAAAGCTGAGGTCAGTCAGCCCTACAGGATCGCTGACAAGCGTCGGCGGCTGGGATATTATGTAGAGGTAAGGTGGCAACTATGTCCGAGCTTTTGACGAGAATTAGCATCGACCCTAACCGGATGCACGGCCGGCCATGCATCCGCGATTTGCGAATCACCGTGGCCGACGTGCTCAGTTTGCTCGCATCAGGCCAGACCCGCGAGGCAATTCTTCAGGATTATCCTTACCTCGAAAATGAAGACATCGACGCGGCTTTGACCTTCGCTGTGCATCAGGTCGACCATTCCATCGTGGCTGCAGAATAGGCGTGCGCTTTTTAGTCGACGCTCAGTTGCCACCCGCCCTGGCCAACGCGTTCAGAGAACATGGGCATGATGCCATTCATGTGGCCGAACTCGGCCTCTTAACTGCGAGCGATCAATCAATTTGGGAGGCGGCACAGTCCCAATCGGCCGTGCTCATCACGAAAGACCAAGATTTCTCTCTTTTGCGTGCCGCACGTCACGACGGTCCGTCGATTTTGTGGATTCGAACCGGCAACACCGACAATCGAAGCTTGATCGAGCGGCTGATGCGAGCCTTGCCGTCTATCGTGGCAGCCTTTCAGCGCGGCGACACTGTCGTCGAGTTCGTTAAGCGTTAATTCACTCCGCCGCCTCGCTAGCCCCGCGCGTCTTCCGTGGCTTGTTCGCCTTCGCCAACACCGGCGCCAAGAATTGCCCGGTATAGCTCCGCGGCGCCTTGACGATGTCCTCCGGCGGGCCCCAGGCGACGATTTCGCCGCCGCCGTCGCCGCCTTCGGGGCCGAGGTCGATCACCCAGTCGGCGGTCTTGATGACCTCGAGATTGTGCTCGATCACCACCACCGTGTTGCCCTGCGCGACCAGCTCGTGCAGCA
>JBLMWS010000324.1:0-15476 GCA_050257355.1 Gemmatimonas sp. | reverse complement strand
TGTGGGGAAACGATGCGGGGAAGGGCAGAAGGCTGTAGCCACGCTCATCGTCGGTGGCGACGACGTAGTGATCGGGTTTGTAGACATTCAGTCCGACGAAGTCGATCGGCGCTGAAATGATGCCGAGATCTTCGGCCGTGTATCTGGGAGCGTCCTCGCCGGCCTGCGCCAGGAAGCTTTCAGTATATCGTCCCTCCAGCATCACGGTGAGATAACCGGCGTTGAGCTCGCGTGTCGCCGTCTCTGCCGCTCGGACATTTTCCGGCGTAGCGATCGCGGGGATACAGGTCACGAGATTCTCCGCCGGACCGACCTTGGTTCGCGCCTTGCCATGGGCCCGGATGGCCTGAACCGCGAGACCGTGCCCGAGCGCGACATGATGACGAACCTGGTTCAAATCGCGGACCGGGAGCTTCAGCCCCGGAGCATCGAAGCCGAGACCGTAGCCGAGAGAGACCAGCCTCGAGCACTCGTTGATCGTGAAGAAGTGCGAGACGCGATCGCTCAGGTGCTCCGCCACGTAGCCGGCATAATCGCCGAATGCCTTGGACGTTTCGCGAGACAGCCATCCGCCGAAGCGGTCCTGGAGCGCCAGAGGCAGATCCCAATGATACAGCGTCGCAAAGGGCGTGATGCCGTGGCTCAGTAATTCATCGATCAGGCGGTCGTAGAAATCGAGGCCCTTCGGGTTTGGCGCGCCGGATCCTTCCGGGAAAACGCGCGGCCACGCGATCGAAAAGCGGTAGGCCTTCGCGCCCAGTGCCTGCATCAATTGGACGTCTTGTTTGTAGAGATGGTAATGGTCGTCGGCGACGTCGGCGTTGCTGCGGTCGGAAATCTTGCCTGCTATATGCGCGAAACGGTCCCAGATCGATGGACCTCGTCCGTCGTCGTTGACCGCGCCCTCGATTTGATAGGCGGACGTCGCGGTTCCCCATAGGAAGCCGTCCGGAAATCGGAAAAGCGGGGTGGCTGCCGGTTGCGCCACGCTCACCTCAGCCGCGCCGGTATCGATTGGGGCGCTCGACATTCCAAGCGCCGCCGTCCATCCTGCCAGCTTGGCAAAGCGGGGCCGAGTGAATTTGTTCAGCAACATCAGGTCAAACCAAGACAATTACGCATGCGAGCAAAGCCAATCCGTGCTACCCAGAGCTTGGCGGAGCTCAATATAGTACCGTTCGATTCGTGCGCTAATCCACTCCAGATCTGATCGATCCGCCTTGTTGACGACGCAACCCATTGCCGTTCGCGCGCCGCTGGCGCTCCTCGCCATCTCTCTGAGCCTAGTCGCCGCGGTATGGTGGTGGCTGGGCCAGCCGGTCACGTTTCCATCGCCGCCCATCGACCCCGCGGCGAAGCTGGATTGCGTATCTTATGCGCCATTTCAGGGCGAGCAAACGCCATTCAGGCACGATCTCATTATCAGTCCGCAGCAAATCGCGACGGATTTGGCCGAGCTTTCCAAGGTGTCCCGATGTGTTCGCACCTATTCCATCGATAACGGGCTGGACAAGGTGCCCGAGCTCGCGGCCAGGGTCGGCCTGAAGGTCATTCTCGGGGTCTGGATCGGACGGGATCACGCCAAGAATGCGCAGCTGGTCGATCAGGCGGTGTCGCTCGTCAAGGATCATCCCGGTGTGATCACGGCGATGATTGTCGGCAGCGAGGTCTTGCTGCGCGGTGAAATGACCGCGTCGGACCTGCGCCAGATCATTCGTTCGGCCAAATCGCGTGTAACCATCCCCGTCAGCTACGCGGATGTCTGGGAGTTCTGGGAGCGCTACCGGGAAGTTGCCGCCGACGTCGATTTCGTGACCATTCACATCCTGCCTTATTGGGAGGACTTCCCGGTCAGGGCCGAGCAGGCGGCCGCGCATGTCGACGAGATTCGCAAGCGGATGGCGGTTGATTTTCCGGGCAAGGAAGTGCTGATCGGCGAGGCGGGTTGGCCGAGCAGGGGGCGCATGCGCGACGATGCGCTGCCGTCGCGCATCAACCAGGCGCGGTTCGTCGCTGAGCTCATTGATCGGGCGCGGCGAGAGAACTTTCGCGTCAACCTGTTCGAGGCCTACGACGAGCCCTGGAAGCGCCAGTGGGAAGGCACGGTAGGCGGCTCCTGGGGCTTGTTCGACGGGTGGACCCGCGACCTGAAATATCCGGCGGGAGCAGCCGTCAGCGACTATCCATTTTGGAAGCTTCAGCTGGCGGCCGGTCTGGCGTTCAGCCTTTGCGTATTTGGCGCAGCCTTTGTCGGGCTCCGGGGACGACCATTCTTGCCCGGTCTCTCGGCCTGGGTTGCCGTCGCGACATGCGCGGTGGCCGGAGGCAGCTTGTTCGGCATGGCCTACGAAAAGATGCTGTATGAGAGCTACGGGCTCGGCGGTTGGCTGCTCCAGGGCTTGCTGCTGGGCACGGCCACGGCCGCGCCGCCGCTCTGCGGGCATGCGATCATGGCGAAGCGGGCGGTGCCCGCCTTTTCCGAGTTGATCGGCCCGCGAGAGGGCCCGCCACTCGGATTGCCGAGGCAGGTTCTGGGCTTCACGCTGATGCTGGCCACGCTGCTTGCAGTGGTCACGGCTCTCAGCCTGGTATTCGATGGGCGATGGCGCGATTTCGCCTTCGCGAGCCTGACCATGGCGGTCGTGCCATTCTGGATGGCGACGCTGTTCAATCGCCCGACCTCGACCGCACGGCCGATCGCCGAGGAAGTGTTCGGAGGCCTGCTTGCGCTTGCCGCGCTCTACATCGTGTTCAACGAGGGACTGCGGAATTGGCAATCCGTTTGGACTTGCGCGATCTATGTCCTGCTCGGAGCCACGCTGTGGCGCACGCGCGCACTGCCGGTTGGCGCCATGGCGCCGGTCATCCCGGCCTCCGCGCGAGCAGGTCTGGAGCCGGCGGCGGCTCTCGTCGAGGCGGCAAATGGGATCACAGAGGTCGCAGAATTTCAGTTGCCGAAGCCCTGACGAATTTCAGTGAGTGGCTACCGCTTCGATGCAGTGGAGCAGGAACTCCGTTCGATCGCGCGGCATCACCTTCGCGGAATCAGCCTTTTTGGCGCATTGAAGCTGCCTGATCTGCTCGGCCCTGCGCTTCTCCGCGGCCTCGCGATATTCCGGCGCAACCGTGCTCGGATCGACCAATTTCTCCGCAACAGCAGGTGAGACCAGAACCAGCGTGAAAAAAACGACTCGGACGATAGGCTTCAAAATTGCCTCCCGGGAAAAATCGAATCTCGACAAATCAATCAGAAACAATCGATAGCGATGGCCACGCACCGGCCGGCCAAAGCGACGGGCCGATCTCAGCCCGCCCTGTAGGCCATTAAACAGCAAATCCGGTGCGTGGCTAGCGCTTTGGGTTGGCATCCTGCTGTCCTGCCGGTTTCTTGCGAAGCGAGACCGCGGCAAGGGTAAGGGCGACGAGTAAGGCAGCAGCGACTGCGGATCGAAGGATCTGCTGGCCGGATAACCCCAGCGCGTTGCGCGCAAAGCAATCCAGGATGCCTGCCAGGTAGCCCGCGATGCCGAGAGCCATTGACACGATCGATAGATCAAATTTTTTGCTCATTATAAAATCCGTCAGCAATGCCTGACGCGCATTGAAAGCGCAAACGCTGGTTCGCGCTGTGAAGAGGCTCACAATTGCCGATCGATGCCTGATCTTTCTGCTCGGAAGAGCGGGGCGCTGCCTCGTGCAACGGCCGCGAACTCTTCTCGAACCGCGAGGTCCGCGGTGCCGGGGGACGCCGCGGCCGGAATGGGCCCGCGGGCTACAGATTGATGACCCCGCGCCGTGCCGCATGGGCGACCGCGTCGGTCCGGCCGGTCGCGTCGAGCTTGTCGAGGATAGAACCGACATGAAATTTGGCGGTGTGAACGGAGATCCCGAGCTGCCGCGCGATGGCCTTGTTGGAGGCGCCTTCCGCCAGCAGGGCGAGCACGTCGAGTTCTCTCGGCGTCAACTCGATATCCGCGGGCTCGGTGCTCTTGCGCCGGTCGCGCGAGACGAGCGCGACACTTGCGGCTTCCCCCGGCCCAGCCAGCCGCAGGCCGGCGACGCCGCCAAGCAGGGCGACGATCCGGTCCGCAAGGACCGGATCGTCGATCTCGACGGATACGAGGATGGGCTCCGGCTCGCTCACGTCTCCGGCCTCTCGCCGATGGTCAGCTTGAAATGCACCGGCTCTCCCGCGCGACGGATCGCGACGTCAACGACGGAGCCGACGCTGTCCGGACCAAGCGCGCGGACGAGCGAACGCACGCCTGTGAGTTTTTCGTCGTTGAAGCCGACGATCACGTCACCTTGCCGGATGCCCGCAGCGGCTGCGGGGCCTTGCTTGTCGACGTTCATCACCATGGCGCCGACGCCCTCGTCGAGCCTGACCGGCTGCAGCCCGAGGCCGAGATAGCCGCGCGCAATCCGTCCGTGGGTCTCGAGTCTGGCTGCCACCCGCGCAATCGTTGCCGCCGGAATGACGATGACCCGCCTTGGTCCCAGCACGGCCATGCCGACCGCCTGTCCTGATGCATCGACGGCAAGTCCGCCCTGATGGCTATGGCGCAAGCGGACATCAAGCTCGAGCCTCGCGTCGATCTCGCCGCCGCGCAGGCTGCGCCAGCGTTCGCCGACCAGTGACACCAGGGCAAGCGAGGCCGTAGCAGCTCCGCGCTCGGCCGCAACGACGACGGCGAGCGAGCCCAGCGCAGGCACTGTAGTCGACAGAGGCGCGGGCGTGCTGTTGGCGGTGTCGACACGCAGCAGGGCGACGTCGGTGGTGTGATCGCGACCGGCAAGTGTCGCGCTGCGTTCGGGCCCATCGGCGAATTTGACCGAGATATCGCCCTCATCGGCGAGGGCTTCGTCCGCGGTGACGACGAGGCCCGGCTTCCAGATGAACCCCGAAGCGCGCAGGCGATGGGAATGCACGGAAACGATCGCAGGCGCCGTGCGTGCGACGAGGCCCGCAAGGGACGCGGAGATTGAAGCAAGACTGGCTGTGTTCGGATCGGTCATGAGGAGCTCCCGCAAGGTTTAGCCGAATTTGGGAGTTCGGAGCCGGATCTGGAACTAGCCGGGTGGGCAGGGGCGGGCGGCACGATGCGCGGATCGCGCATGTCTTCAGGCCGCGTGCCAATTTGGGCAGGCGAGTAGACTTGAAGGATGTTGCGATAGCGGCGGCTAGGTCGGACGAAGGCGCGAGCCCATTAGGTCAGTCCGCTCATTCAAAACAAGCGCGAGGCCCGGTGTGCCTAGGAGACCGGGCCTCGCGACTTTCCCCCGCCCGTAACGTGAGCCGATGCGGATGTGTCATAAGGGGAAACGCAGAGGTGTCCTAGACCGGTAGACTACGGGCGGCGTTGCATCACAATGCGAGCAACCAAGCGATGTGCAGTTGTTGCGCTGATCGTTGCCGCTGCCCGCAACTCGGCCTCAATGCATGCGCTCGAAATGCGCCGCGGTTTCCGCTTCAGCGTCCTCAGGCACAAGGCTCGCCTCTGTGTGGCCGGCGCGTTTCTCCACGATCGCGTAGCCGCAATGGTCGAGCCAGGCGATCAGCCGGTCCGCCATGGCGTAGTCCCAGCCGGGATAAGACCTCGCAACGGCCTGCCGAGCCGTGAGCTTCCGAACCATGCTGTTGCCCTTCTCCGCTTTGCCCGATTGCGGGTGAACCCGGCTCGACGCGGGGCGTTCCGACAAGTTGGCGTGATCCGGAATGACTTGCACGCCAGGCCATGAGCGGACGTGAAGCGCCGCGCTTCGAGCGCCGCGCTGGCAGACTTTCGCGCGCACCGTCGGCTTGGGTCCGGCAAATAGGCGACGGAACCCGGCGAGAGTGGGCCTGCAGATTTCCTGCGCCGATGTGACCTGGTTCACGTGTGTTCGCTATCCGACGCGATATCAAACAGCCGGGAGCCAAGCCCAAGTTTGCAGATCAAGTTTGGAGAAACGCCATGACCGCACTTGCTCGAGCACTCTCCCGCGCCTCAGGAACCGAAGTGGACGTTGAATCGCTACGGGCGATCCTCAAATTTTGCGCCATAGGACTGCTGGCCTCGGCGCTTCTGTTCAAGACCGAAGGCTTGGACATGAGCATCGCCTTCCTCTAGGTGGAGCGCACGCGGCTGAACGTCGTGAGGCTTACCGACTCTGATGAGGAAGCTCCGAGCACCAGAACTGCTCACGTCTTCCGAACGACGGCGTGCCAGTGAGGCGAAAAGCAGAAAACCTTGAAACCTCTCGACGACCCGTTCGGCACGAGGTTTGTCACCCATGTCTTAGGTACGAGCCGTTACCTATGTCTCCGGGCCGGACAAAGACGAATTGGCGGAAGGGGTGGGATTCGAACCCACGGTACCCTTGCAGGCACGCCGGTTTTCAAGACCGGTGCCTTAAACCACTCGGCCACCCTTCCAACGCAAGTCGGATCAACAGCTTAGCCGCAGATCGGCGAGAACATATTGCCAACGTTCTTGCCTGATCCATCATGCCTTGTCGAGCAACGAGGCGCTCGCGGTCGATCGTGGACGGGCTTTTATCATTCCTTTTGCGAAAAAGGTGAGCATAAATTTGCACGGGACGCGGTCGGGGAGGAATGTCCCCGGGGGCCTGCTTGACCACCGTCGCGTTCGTCCCGGATCAGGCAGGCCGTGAGAGGTGCCGCGAGGCGCGAGCCGCACTCCGATTACCCGCTGCGCCGGCTGCGCACGCCGTCTGCGGCGGCGGGCGATCCGCGAGCGCCGGGCGTAGTGGCGCTTGAAAAGATCGAGAAAACCATGTCCGATCGGTCGATCTCGTTGAATGCCGCAATCGACGAGTCTTCGGGCCGGCGACGCCGTTCGTGGGCGTTTTGAAACGGGCGGCAACCGAAACCAGAGGATGCAGAAGGTGAGCAAAGACTATCGAATTTTGCTCGCGGTCGACTTCAGTCTCGAACAGCGCTTGCGCGCTGAAGTGGAACGCTTCGCCCGCGCGCTCGCCGCCACTGTGGACGTGCTCCACGTTGCCATGCCCGATCCCGAATTCATCGGTTACATCAAGGCCGAGCGAAGAGAGGATCAGGCGAGCGTCGATGGAGGCCGGCCGGCCAAGGCGCGCGAGTTGCACAGCGATCACGACCGAACGCTCGCGTTCGCCGAAGCGCTGCGATCCTCCGGCGTCAACATCGATAGGGTTTTGACCGTGCAAGGGGAAGTCGTGGGCACCATATTCGATCACGTGGTCAAGCGCGACATCGACCTGCTCATGCTTGGATCTCACCACCACAGTGCGTTCTATCGACTTCTGCACCAGGATGTCGCAGTCGAAGCCGTGCACAAGATGCCCTGTGCTGTGCTGGTTGTGCCGGAATGATGAGCTGGGCGAGTCAGCCGGCGTCGTCGGACAAGATCGACCGTAACGATGGCAGGGTCGGGGGCGGCTTGCCAGCCATTTCCAGTCGCTCGGCGAAGGCGAGCACCAGCCGATAACATGGTTCCTGTGCCTCGACCTCATCGATCGGCGACCGCGGCTGGTCCGAGGGGCCCCGCTGCGGCTCTCGTATGTGTCTCGCTCTCGCTGTCGCTTCCATGCTTCCGATGACCGTCGCGCGCAGGCGCCTCGCCAGGATTTGCCGCTCGATCAAGCTCTCCTCTTCAAGGCTGCGGCACAGCATATCCATGATCGAGATCAGCGATCCGAACACGGCGTTCATGGTGATATGCTGATCGCGCAGTTGTTGGCGCAACTCGGTGATTTCGGCTTGGAGCGCGTTTGTCATTGGGAGCCTCAAAGAGCGTGAGCCGATTGACTTGAATGAGGTGGTAACCGCCGTCACGCGGTATCGTTGGCAAGATTTAATCGGTCATGAAACCGCTACAGCGTCGGCGCCGGTCCTTGGACGAGACAAAGTCGTCCCGGGCAGTCCCGGCGGGTCCAAAGGAGCTGCTGTGATGCGTTCAATTTTGGCCTTGGGCCTGTTGATCTGCTCTTGTGCGGTCGCCGACGCCGCAACGGTGCATCACGCCAAGTCGCGACGTGTCATCGTTCATCCGAGCCCGAACATCGGCGTGCCTCCGGGCTGGTACAAGTTTCCCGGCTATCCGCCCATACCTCCGGAACAGAATCGAAATCTCGACCCGTCAACCCGCGGAGGCGGGTGACTCTGGGGGCGGCCCCGGCTCTTTGACGGTGAACGCCTCTGTGGAGGCGGGGACGCGGGCCCCCGGGCTAATCGCTCCTTGCCTTGAATGAGCCGTCACTTGCTCATGAAGCAGGCTCCGAATTTCCAGCTATAGCCGTAAGGGCAGGGAGGGCGGGGCCGAGTCCAGACCGGGCATTCGTTGCTTATGCCGGTGGTCGCAGCGGTGCCCCAGCCGTTGACGACGCATCCGCCCCTGGGGGCGGTATAGCAGCCGGCTCCACATCCGCCGGCGGCATCGGCCGTGCCGAAGCCGGTGACGCTGGCCGCGAAGAGAACGGCCATGAAAAGCTTCCTCATGTTGCCTCCAGGGTTGGACTTGATCCGGCGGAGCATCGCCCGCTCAAGAAAAAATGCGCCCGCGGGGACGGATTTGCAATTCCCGTTGCTGCCAACGCGTGTCGCAGCCGTCGTGAGAGATCGGAGCCGTCCCGGACGGTCGAACTGCGTTGGCAATCGATGGAGACCACCGCAACGCCGGCCGGTTTCGCAGCGCTTCGCCGCGTCCGACGAAGTCGCTTCGTCCGACTCGCAAAAAAGCGTCGTCGCAACGCCTTTGCCGGAAGTCAGTTCACTGAGTTTGCGAGCGCTCTGGGGGAAGGGGGCCGGCAACGACTTGCGTCGGGATCAAGGACACAGTGAGCCAAGCTCTCGTTGCAGTGGCCGAGGCGGACGAGCCGCCCCCGCGAATTCGGATTGAAATGCGAGAACGGCCGACAGATGCGGCCATAATCGCGCTCGTCAGTCGAGCTCGCGCCGGCGTTTCGCCTTCAGGTAAAGGCGAACGCGATCAGGCTCGAGCACAGAAGTGCAAGACCGGCAGCGGTCAACGCCAGAAAGCTGTCGGAGACAAGGTCATGGTTACGCATGTACACCCTCCGATCTCGAGGCTCGTCCGGGGCTGATTAAGACTTTCCGAACAAGCCCATTTTGCGGCAACGTACCTCAAGGCAGTTGCTAAAGGCCCTCAGGCCGAGAGAACGCCTTCGAACGCATGGGCCAGGAAAATCCCGACACCAAGCAGGCCCATGACCGCAGTCACCATTTCAAACATTGCAAGCATCCTTCCGCCCCACGCGGGAGAAAACATCAGTGCCACCCTGCACAGTCAAAAGGATTTCTCGGCAACCCGGTACATTCCCAATCAGGTGGGGATTCCCCGCAACAGGTGTCTCAAATGAGAGCAGGCAGGACGGCCCTTTCGCCCGCAAATCAACGACCTACCGGCACAACCATTGATTCACCATGACGCGCGTCTCCCCATTTCCGCCTTGTTCCGGTTGCGATATCGTCCGCGGCTGGTGCCAAGGGTGGGGGCATCGAAGCGAAGGTGAGCTGGTCGCAGCCTGTGCGTAGGCAGCGAGCCGGCTGAATGGTAATTGGGGCAGATGGGGATTCCACAGAGAGATCGCGTGGTCGGGGTGGCGCGCGGCGCTGTTGCGGCAACTTTGTGCCTCGTCCTTGCGAACTGCGCGTCCAGCAAGTTCGCGAGCCGCATCGATCCCAGATACGGCGTCTCCTCAAGCCCACGCGTCGTCGGTTTTGGCGAGCCGGTGCCGAAGGGCGGCGGGACCTATCGCGTCGGCAAGCCTTACGTGGTCGGCGGCCGGGTCTATGTCCCTCAGGAAGACGCCCATTATCGCGAAGAGGGGCTGGCCTCCTGGTATGGCGACGACTTTCACGGGCGGCTGACCGCCAACGGCGAGGTCTTCGACATGGACTCGCTCAGCGCCGCTTCTCCCACATTGCCGATGCCGTGCTACGCGCGCGTCACCAACCTCTCGAACGGCAAGTCGCTGATCGTTCGCGTCAATGATCGCGGGCCGTATGCTGCCAACCGGTTGATCGACGTCTCCCATAAGGCGGCCGATCTGCTGGGCTTCAGGAGCAACGGCACGGCGCGCGTGCGGGTCGAATATGTCGGCCGCGCGCCGCTCGAAGGCTCGGACGATCGTCTGTTGATGGCGACCTTGCGCACCGGCGAGCCAGCGCCTTCGCCGTCTTCGCTCGTCCGCATTGCGTCGGCGCGCCCGTTCGTTCCGGCGGGCCCCTCCTATGGACGGCCGATTCGCGGCGATGTTCCGATGCCCGAGGACCGGCCCTATAGCCTTGGCAACACCTCGGTCGACCAGGCCTCGATCAATGCGACCTCCGAGATGTCGGCGGCGAGCCGCGCCCGCCCGCGCGGACGGACGCTCGACAATCCCCGCGCGGTTTCATACGAGGCCGATGCACGTTATGCCGCGCCGGTCCGCGCGGTCTCAGCCTACGCGCCGGTCGATCCGCAAGGTCCGAGCGAGGTGCTGGCCGCGCGCGGGCTCTATTGAGCGATCGAGCGTTGGCCTCTCAAGACCTGATCAGCGCCGCATGGCTCTCGGCTGGTGCTGCGGTCCAGACTGCAGGTTCCGGCTAGGCATTCCGGCATTGCGCCGGGCGCCAAAAAGCCGTGTTGTTTGCGTAACTTCCAACTGTTACAACGCCGGGCATTCAAGGACTTCCCGGATGCTTCCATTCCGCCTGCGTAAGGTCACGACCGGACGGCTGATGCGCGGGCTGATCGCGGCCGCCATTGCGGCATGCCTCACCTGGGGCGGCACGCTGTTGGCGGCCCAGAGCATGCAGGGGGCCAAGAAGGACGAGGGCGGCTTCGAGGGCAACGCCCCGACCGCAATCCTGATCGAAGCCACCACCGGCGGCGTCCTGTTCGAAAAGAACGCGGACGAATTGCGCGCGCCCTCCAGCATGATGAAGCTGATGACGGTGGAGGTCGTGTTCCACGCCCTTCAGGAGGGGAAGGTCAAGCTGACCGACGAATATCCGATCAGCGAATATGCCTGGCGCCATGGCGGAGCGCCGTCCGGTACCTCGACGATGTTTGCGGCCATTCACAGCAAGGTCTCGATTGACGACCTCCTGCACGGCGCGATTATCCAGAGCGGCAATGACGCCTGTATCGCCCTGGCCGAGGGCATGGACGGCAACGAGACCGCCTTTGCCAGCGACTTCCTGACCAAGCGCGCCCACGAGCTTGGGCTGACCAAATCGACCTTCGCCAATTCGAACGGCCTGCCTGATCCCGGCAATAAGATGACGGTGCGCGAGCTTGCAATGCTCGCCCGCCACATCATCCTGACCTATCCCGAGTTCTATAAAATGTTCGGGGAGAAGGAATTCACCTGGAACAAGATCCGCCAGTTCAACCGCAATCCGCTCTTGAACACGTTCGACGGCGCCGATGGCCTGAAGACCGGCTACACCAAGGAAGGCGGTTACGGCATGGTCGGCTCCGCGGTGCAGAACGGCGTCCGTCTGATTGTCGTCGTCAATGGCCTGGAGACGCACGAGGACCGCGCCAACGAAGCCAAGAAGCTGCTGGAATGGGGATTCCGCAATTTCGAATGGCGCAAAGTGTTCGCCGCGCGCCAGCCGCTCGGCTATGCCCGCGTGTTCGGCGGCGATAGCTATTCGGTCGGGCTCACAAGTCCGGAGCCGGTCAAGGTGATGGTGCAGAAGAACGGCAACGACAAGCTGATGGCGCGCTTGGTTTACAAGGGCCCGGTGCGCGCACCGATCAACGCCGGGCAGCAGATCGGCGTGGTGAGAGTGTGGCGAGGTGACAATATTGCCGTGGAGCAGCCGGTCTACGCCGCCGCATCGGTCGGGACGGGATCCCTCGTGCACCGCGCGCTTGATGGGGTGGGCGAGCTTGTGATCGGCATGTTGCGCGCCGGCATCGAGAAGCTCTGACGATGATGACCGAGGCGACCAGGGGAGCCCCCGGGCGCGGGCGCTTCATCACATTCGAAGGCGGCGAGGGCGCTGGCAAATCGACGCAAATCAAAAAATTGGCCGAGCGTCTCGAAGCCGCGAAAGTGCACGTCGTCCTCACCCGCGAGCCTGGCGGCTCGCCGGGCGCGGAGATCATCCGGCACCTCGTCTTGTCGGGCATGGGCAAGCTGCTCGGGCCTGAAGCCGAAACGCTGTTGTTTGCGGCCGCGCGCGACGACCATGTCCGCACCGTGATTGCACCGGCGCTGGCGCAAGGCAGCTGGGTGCTCTGCGACCGCTTCTATGATTCGACCCGCGCCTATCAGGTCAAGCTTGGCCAGGTCGCGCCGGCCGTTCTCGATGCCATGCAGCGCGTGACCATCGGCGATCTCAAGCCGGACTTGACGATCATTCTGGACCTTCCTGTCGAGGTCGGGTTGAAGCGCGCCGCCGCGCGCCGCGGCGCCGAGGCGCCCGACCGCTTTGAGTCGGAAGACCTCGCATTTCATCAGGCGCTTCGGGATGCCTATCGTGAAATCGCTACAGGCGAGCCGCAGCGCTGCGTGCTGATCGACGCCAACGCGGACGTGGACACGGTCGCGGGCTCCGTGTGGGCTGCGCTGCACGCGCGCTTCTTCGCCGAGTCCGCCAGCATTGTGGCCGGTACAGCATGAGTCCTCGCCGGGCCGAAGCCGAGATCGCCGTCCCGCATCCGCGGGAGACCTTCGCCCTGTTTGGGCACGACGAGGCGGAAGCGGCCCTGCTGTCCGCTTTTCGCAGCGGGCGCATTCCTCACGCCTGGCTCATCGGGGGGCCGCAAGGCATCGGCAAGGCGACGCTCGCCTATCGCATGGCGCGCTTCGTACTCACCCACCGCGATCCTCTCGCGGCCGCGGTCCAGCGCGCCAGGTCGCTTGCCGTCGACGCCGGCGAGCCGGTGGCGCGCCAGGTCGCCGCCGGCGCGCATGGCGGCTTGCTGACGCTAGAGCGCACGCTGAACGACAAGGGTGTGATGCGCACCGTCATCACCGTCGACGAAACACGCGAGACCATTTCCTTCTTCGGCTCGACCGCGGCGGTGGAGGGTTGGCGGGTCTGCATCGTCGATACCGTCGACGAGCTCAACCCCAATGCCGCCAACGCCTTGCTCAAGATTCTTGAGGAGCCGCCGCAACAGTCCCTGTTTCTCCTGATCAGCCATGCGCCGCGACGGGTCCTGGCGACCATCCAGTCGCGCTGCCGCAAGCTTTCACTGCGGCCGCTCTCGCAGGCCGACGTAATCAGGGCGGCGGCGCAGGCCTCAGGCACCGATCCCGCAGATCCCGAGCTGCGCGAAGCCGCTGCCGCCGCGGAAGGCAGCGTGGCCAGGGCGCTCACGCTGTTGGGAGGCGACAGCATGAAGCTGCAGCAGCGCACCACGGCTCTGCTCGATGCTTTGCCGAGACTGGATCCGCGCGAGCTGCACGCGCTGGGGGATGCACTGGGCACCAGCGACCGGGTGGCGCTCGCGACCTTCGTCGACAGCCTCGAGCGCTGGGTCGCCGAGCGGCTGCGCGCGCCCGATCTCGATGCCAATGCGAACCTGCCCCGCCTTGCACGGCTGGCGGAGGTGTGGGAAAAGATCGCCCGCGCCGCGCGCGACACCCAGGACTACAATCTGGAACGAAAACCGCTGGTTTTCTCGGTGTTCAGCATGCTTGCGGAAGCAACGCGGTAGGGGTTTTCGTCTTTCCGCGCTTAAATCCCGACAATCTGTTTGAGCTCAGAATAAGGACACTGCGGTGGCGACGCGTCAGACAACAATTGCCAAGAAGAAGGCGCCCAAGAAGGGTGCAAAGCGCGCGGGCAAGAAGCGCGCGCGGAAGGCCGCCCCGGCCGCAGCCAAGAAGCGCGCCAAGGCCAACACTAAGGCCAACACCAAGACCAACACCAAGGCCAAGACCAAGGCGGCCGCCAGGAAAACCAAACGAACCACCAAGGCCACCAAGAAAGCCAGCAAGGCCAAGGCTGCGGCGGCGAAGCCCACGGCCAAGAAGGGCGCGAAGAAGGCCAGCAAAGCGAGCAAGGCGCCGGCGCTGGCCAGAGCCAAACCCGGCAAGACCGCGACGAGGAAAAAAACGGCCGCCGCCAAGTCTGCGCCCGAAATTGCTGCAGAGCAGGCGCCTGTTGGCGTGGCAGCGGCCCCCTCGCGCGGCAACCGCTTCTACATCACCACCGCGATTGCCTATCCCAACGGCACGCCCCATATCGGCCACGCCTATGAGGCGATCGCAACGGATGCGCTGGCGCGCTTCCAGCGGCTCGACGGCAAGGATGTCTTCTTCCTGACCGGCACCGACGAGCACGGTCTGAAGATGATTCAGACCGCGCAGAACGAAGGCATGCTGCCGCACGAACTTGCGGCCCGCAACGCGGGGCGATTCAAGGCCATGGACCAGCGCCTCGAGGTCTCCTTCGACCGCTTCATCCGGACCACGGAGGAGCAGCACCACCGCTCGAGCCAGGAGATCTGGCGGCGCATGGCCAAGAACGGCGATATCTATCTCGACAGCTATTCCGGCTGGTACTCGGTGCGCGACGAAGCCTATTACGCCGAGGAGGAGACCACGCTCGGCGAAGACGGCGTGCGACGCGGTCCGCAGGGCACGCCCGTCGAGTGGGTGGAGGAAGAGAGTTATTTCTTCCGGCTGTCGGCCTATCAGGACAGGCTGCTTGAACTCTATGAGTCACAGCCGGACTTCATCGGCCCCGACGCGCGCAGGAACGAGGTGGTCAGCTTCGTCAAGAGCGGCTTGCGCGATCTCTCGATCTCGCGCACCACCTTCGACTGGGGCGTCAAGGTGCCGGACGATCCCGAGCACGTGATGTATGTCTGGGTCGACGCCTTGACCAATTACATCACCGGCGTCGGTTTTCCCGACGAGAACGATCGGAACTGGCGCTATTGGCCGGCCGACGTGCACATCATCGGCAAGGACATCATCCGCTTCCACGCGGTGTACTGGCCGGCGTTTTTGATGTCGGCGGGCATCCCCGTGCAGAAGCGCGTCTACGCCCACGGCTTCCTGTTCAACAGGGGCGAGAAAATGTCGAAGTCGGTCGGCAACGTCGTCGATCCCTTCAACCTCGCCGATCAATACGGCGTGGATCAGATCCGCTACTTCTTCCTGCGCGAAGTGCCGTTCGGACAAGACGGCAACTACAACCACGAGGCCATCGTCGCGCGCATCAACGCCGATCTCGCCAACGACCTCGGCAATCTGGCGCAACGTTCGCTGTCGATGATCGCCAAGCAGCTCGGCGGCATTTTGCCCGAGCCCGGCGCGTTCAGTGACAACGACAAGGCGATCCTCAGCCAGGCCGATGCGATGATCGAAGCTTCGCGTACTGCCATGGCCACCCAGCAGATCCATCAATGGCTGAACACGGTCTGGGCGGTGGTCGCCGAAGCCAACCGTTACTTCGCGGGCGAGGCGCCCTGGGCATTGGCCAAGACCGATCCGGCGCGCCAACGCACGGTCCTCTATGT
>JBLMWS010000323.1:0-2858 GCA_050257355.1 Gemmatimonas sp. | reverse complement strand
ATGATGTATTCGAGCTTGCGCAGCTTGTTGCCACCAAAGGCAAGCCCCGAATTGCAGTCCTCCCGCTTGGCATAGATCTCGACCTTGCCGCCGAGATGGCGAGAGAGCCGCTCCAGCTTCTCAATATAAGTGGGGCCGAAGGTGAGCGGGTAACGCGCGAATTTTTCCAGCATCTGGCTTTCCCGATGGTTTGATTGGTCGCGGCACGCCTACCACCAAGCATCGGAAAGGTGCTCTCCAAATCGGGCCTCAAACCGCTCTTCCAGCATTAACAACTGCAGATTCTGTGGTAATTCTGGTCACATATTGGTTCTGTTCTGAAAGCTTCTTTCATGTCGATCAGGCTCGATCGCATCGACCTTAAGATCTTGCGTTTGCTGCGAAATCAGGGGCGACTCTCGAACGCCGAGCTGGCCGAGATGGCAGGCGTCAGCGCCGCTACCTGTCATCGCCGCACCCAGCGCCTGTTCGAGGACGGATTTATCACCTCGGTCCGCGCGATGATCGCGCCGCGCAAGGTCGGCAAGGGCGCGCTGGTCATGGTCGGCGTCGTGCTCGACCGCTCCACGCCGGACAGCTTTGCCGCTTTCGAACAGGCGGTCGCCAAACTGAAGTTCGTGCTCGATTGCCATCTGGTGGCCGGGGATTTCGATTACTTCCTCAAGATACGGGTCGGCGACATGGAAGATTTCAACCGCATCCATGGCGAACAGCTGATCGCATTGCCCGGCGTACGGCAGACGCGCACCTTCTTCGTCATGAAAGAAGTGGTCGACAACGCACCGCTGGATTTCTGATTCAGCCGACCTGCGTGACCTTGTAGGCGCTGCCGCTTTTCAACCGGCGTCGCCTTACCTCGAATTAATTTCGCCGAAAGCAGAAATTAATCCGTTCGACAGGATGTCGTAAGGGCCGAGGCGTTACTTCTTCAAGCGAGGCCAGTGGGGCTCAAGCATTTCTTGGAGATTTGGCAGATGACAGAAGGCAAGGAACATCCAATTCGCAAGATTCTATCCACGCGGCGCCTGGCGCTGCTCGGTTCGGCCGCCGTGCTCGGCTCCGCCCTGGTGCTCGGCGGCCCCCTCAGCAACGGCCGCTTTGCCGAGCCCGCTTTTGCCGCCGCGCAAACCGCGCAGCAGGGGCCGAACGGTTTTGCCGATCTCGTCGCCAAGGTGAAGCCCGCGGTGATTTCCGTGCGCGTCAAGCTCGACGAAAGCGAAAACGGCAACATGCTCGGTCATAACAGCAACGAGGTTGTGCCGTTCGAAGGCACGCCCTTCGAAAAATTCTTCCGCCAATACGGCTTCGACGGCAATCCAAAGGGGATGCATCGGCACGAGATCATTATGGGCGTCGGTTCGGGATTCTTCATTTCTCCCGACGGTTATGCCGTGACCAACAACCATGTTGTCGACCACGCAACCAAGGTCCAGGTCACCACCGATGACGGCACGGTCTACGATGCGAAGGTGATCGGTACCGATGCCAAGACCGATCTTGCGCTGATCAAGGTCGACGGCAAGGGCAAGAATTTCGCCTATGTCAATTTCGAGAACCAGAACCCGCGCGTCGGCGACTGGGTCGTCGCGGTCGGCAACCCCTACGGACTCGGCGGGACGGTGACCGCAGGCATCATCTCGGCCGAAGGCCGCGATATCGGCGCCGGCCCCTACGACGACTACATCCAGATCGACGCCCCCATCAACAAGGGCAACTCCGGCGGACCGACCTTCGATACCAATGGCAATGTGGTCGGCGTCAATACCGCGATCTACTCGCCCACGGGCGGATCGGTCGGCATCGGCTTCGATATTCCGGCGCAAACGGTGAAGAACGTGGTGGCCCAGCTCAAGGACCACGGCTCGGTGACGCGCGCCTATATCGGCGTGCAGGTGCAGCCGGTCACGTCAGGCATCGCCGAAAGTCTCGGACTGAAGAAGGCCGAAGGTGCGCTGGTGGACGAGGCTCAGCCCAATACGCCTGCGGCGAAAGCCGGTATCCAGGCGGGCGACGTCATCACAGCGGTCAACGGCACGACAGTCAAGGATTCGCGCGATCTGGCGCGCCAGATCTCGACCATGACACCGGGTTCGTCCGCGAAGCTCGACGTCCTGCACAAGGGTGAATCCAAGACCATCGAGGTGACGCTCGAGAAGATGCCGAACCAGCTGCAGGCCAACGCCGGCGCCGAGGAGGACAATTCCGGCCCCGCCGTGCCGCATCTCGGCCTCTCGGTTGCTCCCGCGAGCGAAGTGGCAGGGGCGGGCAGCAGGGGCCTGGTGGTGACGGATGTCGATCCCGACGGCAAGGCGGCCGAGCATGGCTTCCGGTCCGGTGACGTCATCCTCCAGGTTGCCGGCAAGAGCGTCTCGTCCGCGAGCGAGCTGCGCCAGGCCTTGGCGGCTGCCAAGAGCCAGGGCAAGCACGACGTGCTGATGCAGGTGAAGACCGCCGACAACACCCACTTCGTCGCCATGCCGATCGGCTGATCGGCCGGCGCGACAGGGCCCGCCGTCCGCGCGTTCTCCAGGCGCGGCGGCGGGTGCCTTGTTGTGAGCCGGCGGGTCCGCCGCCAAATGCGCTCCCGAAACGGAACTCTCTCGGAACCGCTGCCGTCACAAGGTCAGACCGCAAGCGTCGGAGCCGCACAGGTAAACGTGCCACCTAGGACGTGACCGCCGGCCCCGCAAAGATGTGCCGGCGCGCAAAGGCAGAGCCCCTCCGACCCGCCCGCGCCTCCTCCTCATTGATGAGCAACCATCATCGGGCGATCCCGTTGTGAAAATCGGGCAGTCAACGAGAGGAGGCTCCTTTGAGGACAACTGCTTTGGCCCTGGCGACGGCGGGCACTTTAGCTG
>JBLMWS010000322.1:0-9799 GCA_050257355.1 Gemmatimonas sp. | reverse complement strand
GACGAATGCGCCCGCCTCGCCGATCGTCACGTTCCGGTGCTGCACCAGCGCGACAAATTCGGGCGCGACGTGCAGTCGATTGAATATCACCCGGCCTATCGCGAGCTGGAGCGCGCCGCCTTCGGCGAATTCGGCATTCACGCAATGTCGATCCGCAAGGGCATATTGGGCTGGCCGGAGAAATATCCGGTCGTGGCCAAGCATGCCTTCACCTTTCTGTTCAATCAAGCCGAGTTCGGCCTGGGCTGCCCGATCAACGTCACCGACGGTTGCGCCAAGCTGCTTGCGAATTTCGGCAGCGAGGAGCTGAAGGCGAAATATCTCGACGGCCTGACCCAGACCGACATGGCGAAGCTGACCCAGGGCGGCCAGTTCATGACGGAGAAGGAGGGCGGCTCCGACGTCGGCACGCTCACTACGTCAGCCGTTCAGGACGGCGCGCATTGGCGCTTGTATGGCGAGAAGTGGTTCTGCTCCAACGCGGATGCCAAGGTGGTGATGCTGTTGGCGCGACCGCAAGGCGCGCCCGGCGGAACGCGCGGAGTTGGCCTGTTCCTGATGCCGCGCTTTCTGGACGACGGTTCGCAGAACCACTACCGGATCGTGCGTCTGAAGGACAAGCTCGGCACGCGCTCGATGGCCTCTGGCGAGATCAGGCTGGAGGGAGCGATCGCTTATGCGGTCGGCCGGCTCGACCGCGGCTTCGTGCAGATGGCCGAGATGGTCAACTCCTCGCGTCTGTCCAATGGTGTGAAGTCGACCGCGTTGATGCGCCGCGCCTATCACGACGCCATGACGGTTGCGAATAATCGCGTGGTGTTCGGCAGCCGCATCATCGACCTGCCGCTGGGCCGTCGGCAGATGCTGAAGATCATGCTCGCCACCGAGCAGGCGCTGTCGATGAGCTTTGTCACGGCCGATGCGCTCGATCGCGCCGAGACAGGCAGCCAGGACGCCGCGGCGCTGTTGCGCATCCTGACGCCGACCTTGAAATTCCGTGCCACGCGCGATGCGCGCAAGGTCTGCGGCGATGCCTTGGAGATGCGGGGCGGCATCGGCTACATTGAGGAGTTCGCAACCGCGCGGCTGTTGCGCGACGCCCATCTTGGCTCGATCTGGGAAGGCACCGGCAACATCGTCGCGCTCGATGCGCTCAAGCGCGCCATCGGCCGCCATGGCGCAGAATCGGCGCTCGCGGCCGATCTGCATGCCCGCCTCGATGAGGCCGCCGCGGTGCCTCAGGCCTGGCGCGACCGCCTGCGCCGTCTCGTTGATCGGTCAGTCGGGTTTGCCCGTGAGGTCGCGGCGCACGCCGACAACGAAGCCGAAGCGCGGCGGGCCACCAGTCTGCTCTATCACGTCGCCAGCGCCGTCGCGCTGGCCTGGGAGGGCGCGCGCATCGACCAAATGCGTGGTGACGCACGGCGGCTGCTGCTGTCGCGTCTGGTGCTCGATCACCGTCTGCCGTCGGCCGATCCGTTCCGGCTCACGGAAAATGCTGCGCAGAGTGCGATCGCGGCGCTCTTGCTCGGGGAGCGCCCGGCCGGGATAGCCGAGGTTGGCGAATTGCTCTTGGCGGCGTAGGCTTCTCGCCACCAAGGTGCTTCACCTCGTCCGGTGCGACGAGGTGAGGACCGCGCAATCATAATATCAAACGGGGAAACACAGCAATGAAGGCCGCCGTCCTGCATGAAGTCAACAAGCCGCTGGTGATCGAGGACGTCAGCCTGCCAAATCCGGGGCCGCGCGAGGTGTTGATCCGCACCGCGGTCGCGGGTCTCTGCCATTCCGACCTGCATTTCATCGAAGGCCTCTATCCGCACCCGCTGCCCGCAGTGCTTGGTCATGAATCCGCGGGGATCGTCGAGAAAGTCGGTTCGGACGTTACTTACGTGAAACCCGGCGATCACGTCGTCACCTGCCTTTCAGTGTTTTGCGGCACGTGTGAGAATTGCACCACCGGGCGTCCGGTGCTGTGCACGGACACCACGGTCAAGATGCTGCCCGGCGTTTCCAATCGCCTGCAATGGTCGCGCCCCGAAAAACTCAACCAGTTCCTGAACCTCTCCTCGTTTGCCGAACAGATGCTGGTGCACGAGAACGCCATCGTCAAAATTCGGCAGGACATGCCGCTTGATCTCGCCGCCCTGGTCGGCTGCGGTGTGATCACCGGCTATGGCGCGGTGGTGAATACTGCAAAGGTTCAGCCCGGCGAGACGGTGGCGGTGATCGGCTGCGGCGGCGTCGGCATGGCAGCCATCAACGGCGCGGAGATTGCCGGCGCCGGTCGCATCATCGCGATCGACACCAATCCGGCCAAGCTGCAGCTCGCCACCAAGCTCGGGGCGACCGACGTGGTCGATCCCAGGAACGGCGACGTCGTGCAGCAGGTGCGCGAGCTCACCAAGGGTGGGGTGAATCACGCGTTCGAGGTGCTGGGCCGCAAGGAGACTGCGGAGCAGGCCTTCGCCATGCTGGCGCCGGGCGGGACCGCAACCATCGTCGGCATGATCCCGTTCGGGCAGAAGATCGAGCTGCACGGCTTCGATTTCCTGCGCGAGCGCCGGATTCAGGGCTCGTCAATGGGCTCGAACCATTTCCGCGTCGACATGCCGCGGTTGGTCGAATTCTATCTGCGCGGCAAGCTTCACCTGGAAGACTGGATCTCGGCGAAGCTGAAACTGCCCGAGATCAACGAAGGCTTCGCCGCCATGAAAGCCGGCAAGACCTTGCGCAGCGTGATCGTGTTCGATGCGTAAACGGCCGCGATTCCGGGACGCGCGGCAGCGCGAACCCGGAAAGCGCGAACCCCGGATGACGGTCATCCCTTAATCGTCGAACATCGGCGGCGGCACGAAGCCGCCGAACTCGCGTTCGATGAGCTCGGCCAATTTGATCGGCGTGCGGTCCTCGAGCCAAGGGCCCAGAATCTGCACGCCGATCGGCAGGCCGTCCGCTGCGAAGCCGGTGGGAATCGCGGTGGCGGGAAGCCCCGGCAGCGTCGCGAAGCCGGGCCAGGACAATTGGTCGGGATAGACGTAATCCTTGCCGTCGATATCGACGCGGCGCTTTTCCTGATCCGGCGAATGATCATGCGGATAGGCTTGCGTCGGCATGAGCGGGCAGATCACGGCATCGAAATCCCTGAACAGCTCGCGCCATTGCGCGCGCAGTCGGGCCCGGGCGCCTTCATCCAGCACCCAGGCGCGATGGCTGCTCGCCACGCCACGCAGCCGCTCGGCGGGGAAACTGGTATCCTCCGGCTTGAGTTGGGCAGCGGCGCTGCGCACCGTCTCATATTGCTCGGCTGGCCAGAACGAGGCGAGGAACGCCATCAGCATCCGCATGTAGAGCCGAGAGGCTTCCGCGAAATCGGGCAGCAGCGGGCTTTGCCGTGCGACGCTCGCGCCCGCCTTCTCGAGATTGCTTGCGAGCCGGTCGATGCCGGCGTGAACCTCCCGGTTCGGCGGCAACAGCGGATGGCCGTCGACCACCAGCACGCGGAAATCTGCAAGCCGGCCGTGGCGCGGGGCCGGCAGCGCCAGTCTGTAGCCGACGCCCGCCTCCAGCGGGTCGGGCCCCGCAATAACATCAAGCAGCAGCGCAAGATCGGCCGCGCTGCGCGCCATAGGGCCCAGCACCGCCATGTCGCGATCGAGCACGAGCGGTGGAAATGGCGGTGGCGTGTGGCCGCGCGGAGCGACGAGCCCGATTGTCGGCTTGTGCGCATAGACCCCGCAATGGAATGCCGGCACGCGCAACGAGCCACCGATGTCGGAGCCGAGTGACAGCGGACCATAGCCCGCGGCGAGCGCGGCCGACGATCCGCCGGAAGAGCCGCCGGGCGTCCGGCCAAGGTCATAGGGGTTGTTGGTGGTGCCGTAGATGTCGTTGTAGCTCTGCCAGTCGGCCAGACCCACGGGGACATTGGTCTTGCCGAGGATCACGCCGCCCGCGTCCTTGACGCGCGTGATCGTCAGCGCATCCTCGGCCGGCCGGAAGTCCTTTTGCGGCACGAAGCCCCAGGTCGTTGGGAGTCCCGCGATATTGAAGGATTCCTTGACCGTGAGCGGAATGCCGAGCAGCGGCTTCTTCTCGCCGCGAGCAAGCGCCGCGTCGGCGGCGCGCGCCGCCAGCAGCGCGCGTTCGAAGTCGCGCACGCAGACGGCGTTGATCCTGCCGTCGTGACGCTCGATCCGCGCGATCGCATCTTCGGCGAGTTCGACCGCGGAGACCTGCTTAGCGCCGAGCGCGGCCGTCATTTCGGTCGCGGTCTTGAAGCTCCATTGCGATTTGGCCACAGCACTCTCTCCTTCTGATGCATCGAGATGGTCGAATGATGATCAGAATGCGCTGGGACCGCAAGGTGGGGCTTGATCGGAATTGCTAGGAGAGAAGCTTGTCCGGCAGCATGCGTTGCATGACACGGTCACGATAGACGAACATATGCGCGAACGCCGCCAGCACGTGCAGCCCGATGAAGACAAGCAGTGTCCACTCGGCTGCCTGGTGCAGGCCATCGATGGCCTTGCCCGCGGCCGCGTTGTCGGAGGCGAGCATCGGGAGCGGAAACAGATAGAAATAGGAAACGGACCAGCCGCGGAAGGAGGCGAACAGCCAGCCGCTCAGGGTGGTGGCGAGCACCAGGATATAGAGCATCCAGTGCACCAGTTCGGAGCTCAACCGTTGCCAGCCCGGCAGCGTGCTCTCGGGCGCCACGGGATGGGTCAGGCGCCAGACGAAGCGCAGCACGAGAATGACGAGGATTGAGATGCCGACAGAGATATGAAAGGTCATGCCGGTGCCCGGCTTCATGCCCCGGTGGAGGTCGGGCATCAGCCAGCCGATCGCATATTGCACCAGAAGGAGAAGGACGATCAGCCAATGAAACGCCTTGGCGGTGATGCCGTAATGCAGACGAGGAGCCATGGAGGGAAGATCTCAGAGGTGGTGGAAGGCAGCTTTACCAGGTCGGTTCATTCGAACGTGATATCCGATTAACTGCTCCGGTCGTGGCGGGTTCGTTCGGGTCGGATTCTCCTTCCCGTGCGGAGTAGTGCATATCCTATGATTGTCTTCACCACCAAGGGGTCGAAATGGAATGTTGATTGCCGGCCGACGCCAAAGCCGGATCGCGGCTTGAATTCGAACACGCTTTCGCCATGGCGCGGCCGATCTAGGCGGCTCCGATCAGAATGCCGACGCCCAGCACGATGACGCCGCCGAGGACGATCTGGAAGACGGCCTGCAGGAACGGCGTATCCATGTAGCGGGCACGAATGAAGGCGATCGCCCACAACTCGAAGAACACCACCACCGAGGCGATCGCGGTCGCGATCCAGAATGCGTTCGGCCAGGCGTCCGGCACCAGATAGGGAATGGTATGACCGAGACCGCCGAGCGTGGTCATGATGCCGCAGGTGATTCCGCGCAGCCATGGCGAGCCGCGTCCGGTCAGCGAACCATCGTCGGACAAGGCTTCCGCAAACCCCATGCTGATGCCGGCTCCGATGGAGGCGGCAAGGCCTACCACGAAGGTCTGCCAGTTGTGGTGCGTGGCGAAGGCGGCAGCGAACAGCGGAGCCAGCGTCGAGACCGAGCCGTCCATCAGACCGGCGAGACCGGGCTGGACATATTGCAGGACGAAGACGCGCCGGCGCGTGCGGTCCTCGGCCGCGCGCACGTCGGGGCTCAGGATTTCGTGGGTGAGCCTGGTCGCGACCCGCTCGTGTCCCTTTTCCGCTTCGGCGAGGTCGCCGAGCAACCGTCGCACCGCGACGTCCTGCGCCTGTTCGGCGGCCTTGGTGTAGAACCGCTCCGCCTCGAACTCCATGGTCTCGGCTTCCTTGCGGATGGTCTCGAGCGTCAGGTTCTTGGTCAGCCACACCGGGCGACGGCGCAGGAATCCCTTGACGTCCTCCCGCCGGATCGGCGGCAGATTCGGGCCGAAGCGCTGTTCATAGAGCTCGAGAAGCATGTGGCGATGGCCGCGCTCTTCCTCCGCCATCTCCTCGAACAGTTTTGCCGAATCCGGATACCGCTCCTTCAGGTCTTCGGCGAAGGTCATGTAGATGCGGCTGTCTTCCTCCTCCGCGGCGATCGCCACCGCCAACACCTCGCGTTCCGTCAGATCGGCGAAATTCTTCATTACAAAGCGTCCAAGACTTTTTAGAATGGTTCTAAATTACCTATAGAGCCTGGTCCGGGCAGGGTCAAATCAGCTGCGGTTCATGAGCAGGCCAAAATACTTGTGCCGCGATGTGCGCAATGGGAACTGTTGGCACAAGATGCCCGTTGCGAATCGCGGAAGATCGCTCAATCCACGGGGGAATGATGGAAAAGGTCAAATATCGTCTCAACAATCCGAGGCTGGCGCCGCGGCGAACCAAGCTCGAGATCCCCGGCTGGGCCGGTAAGCGCGAGCCGCGTGCCGACGGATCGCGCGAACAGGTGTGGCACTGCGTGCCGTTCACGGAAGGGGCGCAATACGGGATCGAATTGTTCTATCCGTATGACTTCGAGTTGCACGTGACCACCAAAGACGGTCGCCTGGTTCTGCAAGGCGATTGGGGCGATCCGCCCGACAGCACGTTGCAATGGCCGCCGTTCCGCAACTTCGGCGACACGTTCTACACCTACCAATTGCTGCTCGATTTGAAGGTGCCGAAGGGCTTTGCCATCAGGAGCGAGCCGCATCCGCGCTTCTATGCCGATGCGACCGGCACCGTGCCGATCGCGGTGCCGGCGCTGATTCGCAGTTGGTGGCCGATGGTATTCTTTTGTGTCTTCAAGGCGCCGCCGGAAGGCGATACGCATATCTTCCGGCCCGGCGAGCCGTTCATGCAGATCATCGTCATTCCGGAAGAGGCGCAGTTCGACCTCGAGCCGATGGACATGGACGAAGCGGCGGAGCGCGAGCTGCAGTCGCGTCGCATCTATGCCAGCCGTCCGAAGCTCGGGAAAGGAACGGAATGGACGTCCTCGACCGATACGGTGTTCGACGGCACCTATCGGCATCTGCATCGCGCCGCCAAAGAGAAGGCGAGAGAAAGCTAAAAAGAGCCGGGCGCCAATTCGTTCAAATATTGGCGCCCGGCGGTCTCGTCACATCACCGCGATGCGATCAGTAGCGGTAGTACCAGTGGTGATGGTGATGATGGTGGTGGTGGTGATGGTAGAAGGGACGGGGCGGGACCACGTAAACGCGGGGGCCGTAGCCGTACCAATAGCCGTGATGGTGGTGATGGTGCCAATAGCCGTGGTGATGATGGTGGTGATGGTGATGGTACCACTGCGCCACCTGCACGTTGTGCTCGTCTAGTTTTGCGGGCGCCTGTTCATCGAGCGCCTGCAGGATCCTGGCGGCGTTCGGGATCGGCTCCAGCAGGTCGGCGTAGGAGTTGGCCCTCAGCGCGTCCGATGGGTCCGGTGCCGGTGCGGGCGAGGCCTGCGCGACACTCAGCGTGCCGAGCGTTGCGACCGCCCCCAACAGTCCAGCGATCTTCTTGTCCATAGATCTCCTCCAAATGCGCATTGCCCGGGATCGCAACGCGAACATTGAATGATGGTTCCTTCCCCGATCCCGCAACGCGAGGATAGGCAGCCAATTCTGAACCGGTGATGAAGACCGGCCGTCCGAGAGCATGATCCGGAAAAGCGCGCAGCGGCTTTCCCTCGCGACAAACGCAAAAGCGCTTGCGCGGAGATCATGCTCAATCAAAGAGCTAAAGCGCGATGGCGATTCAACCCAATCTTGTTGCGCTTTAGGCTCTCGCGGTTCGTTCAAGGAATTGCAGCAAGAGCCGATTGACTTCGCCAGGCTGCTCCTGCTGCACCCAATGTCCGCTGCCGTCGACGAGATGACAGCCGAGCATTGCGGTGCACGCGCCGGACTGCATGGCTTCAAGTGCGCCCGGGCGCTGATAGATGCCCCAATCCTGCCGCCCTGCGATGAAGCAGGAAGGCACGTCGATGGTCCTGCCTGACCACAATTGCAGCTCCGCATCGAATGCGCCCGATGTACCGCAGCGATACCACTGCAAGCCGCCCTGAAATCCGGTGCGAGCATATTCGCTCGCATACACGGCGAGCTCGCTGTCCGGCAACCATGTGTTGGCCGCGATCTCTGCGGCAGAGGGCATCTCTTCCGCAACCGTTTCGGGCATGGTCCTCGCAAGGTCCATCACATAATAGGTCGGCAGTTTTGCAACCTCTTCCGCCGACCATTGGAGCGGATAAGGCCGGTTGTGTTTCCAATCAGCGCTCTTGTGATGATAATAGGCGCGCAGGAAATCGTGCAGGCCTTGGCGGGCGCCGACCATGTCCGCATTCGCGGCGCGTGTCGAGTAATACCATTGATAGTGTTTGCGCGGCCGCGGCAGACGCGCGAGCTCGCCAAGCACGGGATCTTCCGCCTGTCGCGGCGCGGCTTTGCCGACTGTATCGAACGGCAATCGAGGCGGACCCGCAAAGGGGGCGCTCATCATCACCACGGAGCGAAACACGTCCGGGCGCAGCAGGGCGCACCACGCCGCGACCGGACTGCCGAAGTCGTGTCCGATCACGGCGGCGACGCTGCGATAGCCGAACGCCGACACCAGCCCGAGCGCGTCGCGCGCCAGATTGGTCAGCCGAAACGGCGCGAGCTCGCCGTCATAGTCCGCGCTCCAGCCGGTGGTGCGGCCATAGCCGCGCTGATCCGGCGCGATGACATGATAACCGGCTTGCGCCAGCGCCGGCATGACCTTGCGCCAGGAAAAGGCAAGCTCCGGAAAGCCGTGCAGCAGGAGCACGCAAGGCCGGCCGCGCGTCTCGAAGCCGGCCTCCAGCACGTGCATGGTGAGGCCGTTGATGTTCTCGACGAAGCGCGAGCGGATGGAGGAAGGCAGGGGGATGGGCGGGAGGGACTCTGTGGCCATATGTTGCGCTCTCTCTGCATGTCGTCCCGGCTTCTCGCCGGGAGACAATAATTGATAGCCTTCAACGATAGCCTTCGCTACACCCGCGCCGACGTCTTCGGCCAATAGCGGTCGCGCAGGTGGCGCTTCACGAGTTTCCCGGTCGGGGTGCGCGGCAATTCCGCCTCGAAATCGATGCTGCGCGGGCATTTGACCGGGGAGAGATGTTGCCGGCAAAATCGGATCAGCTCGGCTTCCAGCGCCTTGTCGGCGCGAGCCATCTCATGCGGCTGCACCACCGCCTTCACCTCTTCGCCCATCTCCTCGTTCGGCACGCCGAACACCGCGACGTCGGCGACCGCCGGATGGGTGATCAGCACATCCTCGGTCTCCTGCGGATAGATGTTCACCCCGCCGGAGATGATCATGTAGGACTTGCGGTCGGTGAGATAGAGATAGCCGTCGGAATCGAGATAGCCGACGTCGCCGAGCGTCGACCAGCCCTTCGCATTGTAGGCTCGCTTCGTCTTCTCGGGATCGTTGTGATAGGAGAACGCAGGCGCATCGGCGAAATAAACCGTGCCGATCTCGCCGACCGGCAGTTCGTCGTCGTTCTCGCCCAGGATCTTGATATTGCCGACAACGGCGCGACCGACGCTGCCGCGGTGCTCAAGCCATTGCTGCGAGTTGCACACGGTGACGCCGTTGCCTTCGGAGCCGGCGTAATATTCGACCAGAATCGGTCCCCACCATTCGATCATTTTTGCCTTCACGTCGACCGGGCACGGCGCGGCGGCATGAATCGCGCTCCGAAGCGTGGACAGATCGTACCGCCTGCGCACCTCTTCCGGCAGCTTCAGCATGCGGACGAACATCGTCGGCACCAGCTGCGAATGGGTGAT
>JBLMWS010000321.1:0-6100 GCA_050257355.1 Gemmatimonas sp. | reverse complement strand
TCAGCGTGCTGGCGCTGCCGCGGATCGCAAGCAAAGACGCCTATTCGCGCCTGGTGCCGCTGACCAAGGTCAACACCGTCACGCCGCTTCCGCCGGCCGATCCGGCCAACAAGCTCATGCCCTATCTGGACCCGGCCTTTGCGCTCGCCGTCTGCCGTTATGATCTCTCGGACGGGCCGATCAAGCTGAAGGTTCCGGTCAGCCTGGCCTATACGTCAGTGTCGTTCTACACCCGCGACGAGATCGCCTATTACGCCATCAACGACCGGTCGGCCGGCAAGAAGGTGATCGAGCTCGACCTGATGACCGAGGCGCAGCACAACGATCTGCCCGAAGACGAAAATGTCACCGCGGCCGACCGGCTCATCATCGATTCCCCGGGCACCACCGGGCTGATCCTGTTGAAGGCGTTGGCGCCGGAGCCTGGACTGATGCCGCAGGCGCAAAGCTCGCTCGCAGCGTCGAGCTGCAGCGTGCAAAGCGATGAGCCGGACAAGCAGAGCGCGGCGCCGGAGGCGCGGCGCTAAAGCGCGATGAGATCGGGTTGAATCGCCATCGCGCTTCAGCCCTTTGATTGAGCATGATCTGTTCGGAAAACCGCTGCACATTTTTCCGGATCATGCTCCAGCAAAGCCCTTCGAATGCCTAGTGCCCGCAGCGGCATTGCTCGTAATGCATGGGATCGTGGCTGTTGACGATGGTGATCTCGTTGCCGTGACGCGCGTGCAGGTCGCGCAGCCGCTCCTGATTGGCGACACGTGCGTTTCGGTCCATGTCGGCCCGCCCCTGGAACATTCCGAGCACCAACGGCACCCGAGCCTTCGGCTCCAATTGCCCGTGGAAGAAATACGCATCGCCCGCGTGCAGCCACCATTTGCCGTTGCCACGCACGGCAATGCCGCAGTGGCCGACCGTATGGCCGGGTAGCGGGATCATGAGAATATCGGGCTCGCGATCACCGAGCGCACGCACACCCCTGAAACCGAACCAGTCCTCGCCCTCCTCGCCGTAAAGGTGCCAGTCCGGCCGGTGGCGCCATTGCGCAGTGATGTAACGGCCGCTCGGCGCTGCCGGCTCGCCGAGCACCGCCATCTCGTATTCGCGACGATGCACATGCACCTTCGCCTTTGGGAAATCAGGAATACCTCCGGCATGATCACGATCGAGATGCGTAAGCAGGAGATGGCGCACGTCGCTTGCGGCGTAACCGAGCGCCTTGACCTGTTCGACAGCCGTCTCGCCCGGATCCAACCGCGGCGAGGTCTGACGCACCCACTTTCGCCCAAGCCGCATCGGAGCTGCGATGTCGTCGAGCCCGATGCCGGTATCAACAAGCGCGAGGCCATCCTGCGTTTCGACCAGGAGGCAATGACAGACCATCCGCGCCCGCCGAAACAGGCTGCCGGTGCCGTTCACCAGGCGTTGTCCGATCGGGCACATGGTACCGGTGTTGAGATGGCGGATATGCATGAGAAGACCTCGTTGAAAAGCCTCCTTCTGCTTGCCAGACCCCATACTATAGGTAAAATATTGATATCTGATATTATCGATAGGATAGGCCTATGGATATTCGCGAGCTTCGATACTTCGCCGCGGTCTTCGCCGAACGCAACCTGACAGCGGCCGCGAAGCGCTGCTTCATCTCCCAGCCGTCGATCTCGGCCGCGATCGGCAACCTTGAAGCGGAGCTCGGCACGACCTTGTTCGTCCGGCACAAGAAAGGCGTCGCGCCGACGGCATCTGCCGAGCAGTTTCACGCAATCGCACGGCGCATCATTGACGAAGCGGACGCGGCCAGGAATTTGTTCAGGACCCCTCCGTCGCGGCACACCCTGACACTCGGCTTGATGCGTACGCTCGACCGTCCGCGCATTGTCGGCCTGTTAAAACCGCTGACCGACAATCCGCACATCGCGCTCCGCCTTGTTGGTGCCGACGAACGGGCGGATGCGCGCATCATTTCCAAGAGCATGCTCAAAGCTGCCGAACACTTCGTGCCGCTCTGGAGCGAGCGCTACGTCGCCGCGCTGCCCTCCTCGCATCCCCTCACCTTGAAGGATCGGCTGCGGCCGAGCGACTTCGACGGCGTCGCCATGATCGACCGCTGCCATTGCGAGCAAAACGGCCTGTTCAGCCGCCATGCCAAGCCGCGCAAGCCGGCGGCTATCGCGGAATCCGAGGATTGGGCGATGGCACTGGTCGCGGCAGGCATTGGCGCCGCGATCGTTCCTGAAGGCGTCGCTCGCGCTTGTCCGGATATTGCAATCCGCCAGATCGACGTGCGCGTGAGCCGCGAGGTCGGACTCGCCTATGATGCGAAGCGGCCGGTTTCAGACGTGTTGAAAGGCCTCATCGCGCGGCTGGAGCAGCAGGTTCGCCGACAACCGCGCGGCAAACGCGTGACCACGGCGAAGCGCGAGGCCAAAGGCGTCAGCAGCTTGCCTATCCGCGCACCATCAGCGGCGGTGCGATGACCGGCGGTCCTGCGACGACCGGCGGATTCGCCGTCTGCGCCGCAAGCTCGCCGATCAGGCGATCGGCATCCGCCGCCATCGGATCCGGCGCCTGCAGCACCAGCCGCTCCAGCGCCCAGCGATAAGAGGACACCCGGCGCTCCAGGCACTGCTGCACCCACTGCACGATCAGCGAATTCTCCTGCATGCGCGCGACTGCGTCGGCGCGCTCGCGCGGCGACAGCACCGATATATGCGCCATGGTGGCGTTGCGCTTGCGATCCATATCGACGACGCGCACGGCCGTGCCGTAGAACTGCTCGAAACGGGTGATGTCGCCGCGGACGTCGTCGATCAGCTGCGCGTAGCGCGAGGCATGCGAACGGTGCGGTTCGTCGATCAGCGCGCGGCCGTAGGCGGTGCGATCGAACGGCGCCACCTGCCGCCAGGGCGACGCGATCGGCGTGTAGTCGCCGAACACGCTCTTCCACGCGGGCCGCGAATGCGGCGGCTCGATCAGCGGGTAGGCGTAATCGCGAAGCTGGCGCTCATCCTCGGTGAGCTGGAATTGCGACGGACGGACGCCGACGCTGGCGGTGGCCTCGCGGCCGATCCAGCTGTGCATGTCGTCGTTGCGCATGTCGTCGCGGGTGCGCCAGAAATCGCCGCCACTGCAGCCGGCGAGCAGGACGCTGACCAGCATCGCCGAAAGCGCCAAGAGAACCCTGCGGGGCGAAACGGATTGCAGCATGGCGAGCGATCCAGTTCGTTCAGCGCCGCCGGCGCCGACGACCTGCCGCTGTGCCTTCCTGCGGACCCCTGCCCCCGCTGGTCTCCTCGATCTGGCGCTCGATGCGAATGACCGGAAGGATCACGACGGTCCCGCCTTGTTCGAGCGAGACCGATTCCGCCGGGCGGCCCTGCCGCCGCGACGCCGGAAATTCAATGATGGTCCCCATGCCCCAGCTCTCTATGTCAGCGCGTTCTGACCTCGGCCCTCCGGACCTCTTATCCGGCGGTTAACGCGCTCATTAAGATCAGGACGTGGTTAATGGCATCTTAATGGGCCGCGCGGAGCGCGGTGCCGACGCTGCAAAGGCGCATCGCGTTGCGGGGCGACCACAGCGGAGAATTGCAGAGCTGGCTTCACCGCCCGTCATCCTTAACGAGCTGTTAAAGCAAGCTGTTTAGACTCTGCGCGAAGTTGATACAGTTTTGCGTACAGTTCGCCATGACCAGACCTCCGCTTTTTCAGGGCTTCGACGGGTTGATGACGCTCTCCCGTCGCGAAGGCGTCGATATCAGGCCTACTCTGCTGCGCGTGCTGACCGACCTCTACGTCCAGACCAATGCCCACTCCTCCGACGAGGCGCGGCAGTTCGTCGAGCTCACCTCGCGCCTGATCGACGAAGTGGACGACGCCGCGCGCGCAGCGGTGCGGGCACGGCTCGAGGGGTATCCTGCCACGCCGCCCGAAATCCTGCGCAAGCTTGGGCTCATGCCGGACCCCGCCGACGAAGCTGCCGCGTTCACGGAGCATGTCGCTTCGCTCTTGGGCGCCCCCGGGCAAATGCAGATCGGGGGTGGCCTGTCGATGCAGCCGAAAGACGCCGCCGAGCTCTGCGGGATGTTCTTTCAGGCGAGCGGCAGCGAACGCGTCTCCATTCTGCACAGCCTGGCCGACACGCCGCTGAAGGCCGCACCGCCCATTCCGCAGGCGCGCGCCGAGCGCGCCATCGAAGCCCTGGACATGGCGGCCTTCAACGCCGACGTTGAAAACTTCACGCTCGAGCTCGGCGACAGCCTGATGCTCTCGGCCCGGCTTGCCGCACAGATCGTCGAGGACGCGAGCGGCGAGCCGCTGGCAGCGGCGATGCGGGCGCTTGCGATGCCGAGCCCGGTGTTTCAACGCGTGCTGTTGTTTCTCAAGCCCGAAGTCGGCAGCTCCGTGCACACCGTGTTCCGTCTCTCGCGGCTCTATGACCGCGTGAGCGAGCGATCGGCGCTGATTATGCTCGCCGCCTGGCGCGGCGCCATGCCCCTTGCCGCACGGGCGAAATTTCGTCCCGGCCTCTACGACGACGAACGTCAGCGCGCTCGCTTTGCCGGCGCGCCGGCGCAATCGACGGTGCAGCCAGGCTCCGGCCGGATCATGCGCACCGGCACGGATGACGCCTAAAAGTCAGGCCGATGCGAGATCGAGGAAATGGCGGCCGGCCTTGTCTTCGGTCTCGACGATCCAGGCGTCGGGATCGAAGCGGACCTCCCGGGAAAGCCGCTCTTCCACCGCCGCCTCCGGCAGCGGCGCGGCGGCGATCGGCACAAAGAAGCGCTCGATCGGCCGGCTCTCGTCATAGACGGTCTGCGGCGCCGGCACATAGAGCATGGCGTGGCCGTCGAGCGTGGCGACCTTGACGAATACCGCGCCCGCCTCCTCCGCTCCGCGCCGGCGCACCGCGCCGAACACGCCCGCGGTCTGGCAGCGCCGCAAGTAGGCCGCCACCCAAATGCTGGATTTCAATCGCATGAGGCCGGACGATAAGCCAGCCGCCGGTGCGAGGCCAGCGCCACTCCGGAAAAAGCGGACGCGCGTCAGAGCACGATCCGGAAAAGTGAAAGCCGGTTTTCCGACAAGATCATGCTCGAACGCATGGATGAGATCAGGACGCGATTCCACCTAGTCGGATCATGATTCGAGCCGCTACGCCGGCTTTCCAGTCATCGGCCTGCCCCGCCCGATTCGCCTGGCGACCAGGTAGGACAGCGGCACCGCCAGGACGAAGCCTGCGAGCACGGCGAACGGAATATTCTTCATGGCTTGATCCGCGAGTCCCGGAACGAGCAGCACCGCCATCAGGCAAGTGCCCGCAAGCGCGGTCCCCAGCATGATCCATACGAGCAGTGCAATCTTGAACATGGCGGCCTCTCTTCCTCGTTGAAGAATGAGGCATCGTCTTCGCACGGGGGCCCACCGGCATTGATCCGCAGCAAATCAGCCGTGCCGTAGCGGATTCTTTCGACTCGCGTTACCGCCTGCTGATTGACCCGCATCAATGACAGCGGCGCATGCCCACGCCCTCGCGGCCGCGAAGCACCGATTGGACCACGGCCCGATCATCAGTCGATCGGATGCCCGATCATCGCGGCGAGTTCGTGCACCAGGCGGTCGGATATCTGCCCCGTCACCGGCAGGTGACGCTCGTGCTGGAACTTCTCGATCGCAGTCCTGGTTTCCGGGCCGAGGCTGCCGTTCGCCTTCAGCTGGCCGTAGCCATATTGCGTGAGTGCGCGCTGCACGGCTGCCACGCGCCGCACGCCGGTGAGCGGGGCCGGGATCGGCGCCGGCGGCCGCAGAACATTCGCGCCCGGCAGTGGTCCCCGCGTCGTCGCCTTGACCAGGTTGGCCAGGGGGTCGTTGGACCGCTGATCGGCTGATTTTGGCTCGGCCACCCTTGGTTCGGCGCTTTTTGGCTCAGTGCTTCTCGACTCGGCGCTTCTTGGTTCGACCGGCTTTGTCTCGACGGCCTTTGTTTCGACGGTTCTCGTTTCGACAGATCTCGGCTCGGGCCTGGGATCGAACAGGCGGCTGTCGTTCCTCGGCTCGATCGGCACCGCATCGGCTGTCGCGGGCCGCGGGCGCGGCAACG
>JBLMWS010000320.1:0-10604 GCA_050257355.1 Gemmatimonas sp. | reverse complement strand
GAAGGCCCGGCGTGAACTCGGCTACACCTCGCGGCCCTATCGCCAGGCGATCGCGGATGCGATCGCCTGGTTCAAGCAGGTCGGCTATATCCGTTAGCAGCGGTTCAGAAATCCGAAATAGCCGCCGAGCGCGACGTTGGGGCGGCGTGCCGCCGCGATCATCGTGGGCGCCGTGAGGGCGGCGAGCGCGCAATCGCGGCAGCTGCCGCGCGCGCGAGCGCGTCCTGCGCCGCAGAGCCCGCGACCATCAGGCTCGCCACGGTGAGGATGCGGCGCCGATGCGCGGCTTCGACGGCTTCGTTGACCTCGGGCGCGAGCCCGAAGTCGTCGGCGGTGATGATCAGTTGGCTCAGAGCGCGGGCTCCCGGCGCTCGCGCAGGAAGCGGAAGAACTCAACGCCCTCGCGCAGCCGCCGCTTCAGGATCTCGGGGCTTTTGATCATCTCGCCTGCGATGGCGGCAATCTTCGGGGCGCGGAAATAGAAACGTTTGTAGAACGCGTCCACGGACTGGAAAATCTCGCTGTGGCTCAGATGCGGGTAGCTCAGGGACGCAGCCTGCACGCCGCGTCCGGTGACCAGCTCAGTCTCCTGGTCGGCGAGCCAACCATTCTCCAGTGCTTGCCGATGGAGAAATGTGCCGGGATAGGGCGCCGCGAGCGAAACCTGGATGGTATGGGGATTGACCTCGATGGCAAAACGGATGGTCTCCTCGATCGTCTCCTTGGTCTCGCCGGGAAGACCGAGGATGAAGGTGCCATGCACGACGATGCCGAGTTCGCGGCAGTCCTGGGCGAACCTTCTCGCCACGTCGACACGCATCCCCTTCTTGATGTTGTGAAGGATCTTCTGGTTGCCGGATTCGTAGCCGACCAGCAGCAGTCGCAATCCGTTGTCCTTCAACACTTTCAACGTCGCCCGCGGAACGTTGGCCTTGGCGTTGCACGACCAGACGATCCCGAGCTTGCCGATCTCGCGCGCCAGCGCCTCGACGCGCGGCAGGTTGTCGGTCAGCGTGTCGTCGTCGAAGAAGAATTCCTTCACTTGCGGGAAGGCCTTCTGCGCCCAGGCGAGCTCCTCGACCACGTGACGGACGCTGCGGGTGCGATAGCGGTGGCCGCCGATGGTCTGCGGCCAGAGGCAGAACGTGCAGCGCGATTTGCAGCCGCGGCCGCTGTAGAACGAGATGTAGGGGTGGTTCAGATAGCCGATGAAGTAGTTCTCGATGATCAGGTCGCGCTTGTAGACCGGCGTGACGAACGGCAGCTCGTCCATGTTCTCGAGGACGGCGCGATCCTCGTTGTGCACGAGGACGCCGTCGGCATTGCGCCAGGACAGGCCGGCGATGCGGGCGAAGTCGCGTCCCTCCGCTACCTCCTTGATGGTGAAATCGAACTCGTTGCGCGCCACGAAATCGATCGCGGCCGAGGCCGCGAGCGTCGCGTCCGGCTCGACCGCGGCCTTGGCCCCGATCATGCCGATTTTCAGGCTGGGCTTGCGGGCCTTGAGCGCCTCGGCCGTCTTGACGTCGGACGCGAAGGACGGGGTCGATGTATGCATCACCACGAGATCGCGGCTGGCGGCCTCGGGCGCGATATCCTGGAGCTTGAGCCGATGCGGCGGGGCATCGATGAGCTTGGAGCCTTCGACCAGCGCCGCGGGTTGGGCGAGCCAGGTCGGGTACCAGAAGGACTGGATCTCGCGGCGCGCCTGATAGCGCGCGCCCGCGCCGCCGTCGAAACCGTCGAACGACGGCGCTTGCAGGAAGAGCGTCCTCATCATGGCGCGTGCGACCCCCGATCAGTCAGCCATCGACGTCCCGCGACCCTGCGGTAGCGATGGCCTTTCCAGCTTACGTCCCAGCCGAGAAAACTCGAAACGAGCACGGCGAACGACAATAGGTCACGGGCGGGTACAAGCCAATACGCCTGCTGGGGAAGGGCGTAGGCGTGCTCCACCTGCTGCAGCAGCGTCATCCGGCACGCGATCGCCGCCATGGCGATGCCGATGGCCGGCAGGAGGGCGGGAGAAGCCGCCCCTAGGAGGACGGCGATCAGCGCCCACGGCAAGGGATGGGCCACGATCGAGCCGGCGTAACCCGCAGGATCGATGCTGCGGATCGTCCGCGCCCATCGCAGTTCGTGCTGCCACAATTCGCGCAGCGAGGTCTGTGTGCACATATGGGCAATGGCGAAGGGCGGGATCGCGATCGTGCAGCCGTGTGCGCGCAGCGCCGCCCCGATGGCATAGTCGTCCGCGAGACAATCGACGAATGCCGTGAATCCGCCGATCTCGCCCAACGTCTTGCGCCGCAACGCCACGGTCGAGCCGAAGCAGGGGCGCGCGCGGCCAAGCGCAAGGCCGACCACGACGCTCGGGAGGAAGTGCGCGTTGATGCCGAGTGCGGACAAGCATGCCCAGATGCCGGTCAGGGGCATGCCGTAATAAAGGCAGGTCACGGCGCCGACGTCCGGTCGCTGCAACGCCGTGATGACGCGGGAAAGATAGTCGGGACCGACACGCATGTCGCTGTCGGCGACGATGATGACGTCGTGGCGGATCGCCGGCGCCATGTTGACGAGGTTGGAGATCTTGCGATTCAACCCGTGCACCTTGGTTTCGATCACGAGATCGACATCGCGCGCCGCTTGCGCCTGCCGCAGGCGCTCGACGACGGCGATCGCGTCATCGCGGGGATTCTGCACCCCGAAGATGGTTTGAACGCGGCCGGGGTAGTCTTGGCTGCAGAACGAGGCGAGATTCTCCATGAGCCCGGGCTCGTTGCCGTACAGCGGCTTGAGGATGCTGGCGTCGGGCGTGCCGGCCGGGTCTGCGCGGTCACGATCGCGCGCAAAGCGTCGGACCAGGATCGCGGCCGCGACCAGATAACCGCAGCCGACGATTGCGATCACCGATGTCGTGACCGACGACCAGAGAAAGAGCATCTGCCGGCTCAGCGGTCGGAACTAATGGGCTCTCGCGGCGGTCGGACGCGCAGCGCGTATTTCGGCATGAGACGTCCCCACTCCAGCATCTGCCAGCCGACGAGGCCGGGCCCGCCGAGCGCGAGATCGGCGGCGCGCTTGACCAGCGACAACGCGATCGCCTGCTCCGGCGGAATGCCGAAGATGGCGCACACCAGCACCAGGCCGCCTTCCTGGGCTCCGAGCGCGCCGGGAATGGCAAAGGCCGCCCCGCGAACGGCATGCAGCAGGCTTTCGATGACCAGCGCCTCGGCGAGGCTGACCGGATGGCCCATGCAGGCGAACACGATCAGGACCTCGGCCACGCCGATAATCCACCCCGCCATGTGCACGACGACGCTGGCGGCCAGGCCGGAGCGGGCCGCGTAGATCATGGCCAAATTCTGGTACACGGCATCGATCGTGCCGAGCATGCGCCACTTGCGGTCAGTGGTAAGACGGCCGATGGCGGACTGAAGAATCCGGTGCCCGCCGCGACGTTGCGCCCAGTAGAAGCCGACGAGCATCAGTCCTGCAAGCCCAACTCCGATCGCGGCGATTCGGGCCACCGTCGCGTCCGCGCCGAGCGCGATCAGCACGATCAGGCCGATAGTCGCGAACAAAAGCTGGGTTGCCGCTTGGACGAGGATGTCGACGATGACGCTCGCCGCCGCGAGCGCGCCCGGAACGGCGTAAAGGGTCAGCAACCCGGCGCCGATGAGATCGCCGCCGACCTGCGCCATGGGCAGCAGGACGTTGGCCGCCTCGCGAATGAACCGCAGGATGACGCAGGTGCCCACCCGCGGACGCGCCTTCGCCGGGAAAATGAGCCACCAGCCGACGCCGGCCACCGATACCGTGACGGCGCGCACGATCACGACCAGCGCGATTCCCCACCCGACGCTGGCGACCGCGTGGGCCACTGCTTCCAAGCCGGACCAAAGGGCGACGGCGCTGACAGCGGTGATCCCGGTCAACCAGGCAATCAAACCGGCTTGCGCCACCATCTCCGCTCCGTCGCCCACGCGTCTCCCGGTCCGAACGCCGGTTGGCGCGTCGTCCCGACAAATAGGAGCACGGCACGAGCCCGCCCGGCTAGTGGTCTGATTTGGTTTGCGCCGCCCCCTGCGCCCCCAAGAAGACTGCTACCAGGGCTATTTGATGTCGATGGAGGAGGCTGCCCCGAATCCTATTGTGCACCGGTCCGGCTGCCCCGCTGCCCGATGAGCGGCGCGCTTGCGACGTCGGCGGTCAGCCGCTCGTACTCGAGAAAGGCGTGCGTCACGGGCTGCGGCGTGCAGCGCGAATATATACGGGTGTCACTTGCCCAATAGGGTCTGAGTTCGATCCTGCAATCTCTTGATCAAGCCGTCAGCGCCGCCCGAGGCGATGATCGACGCAAACTCGTCGCGTCGCGTCGCGAGATCACTGATGGTCCCGTTGAGATAGATATCGATCACTCGCCCGCCACGGACCAAATAGTTTATGTTCACGGTCCGCCCCCCGGGCTGCAGCAGCCTGGTTTTGACGATTTCGCCGCTGCCACGTGCTACCGGACTTGTCTGCGGATCGACGACGAAGCTTTCCCCTGAATAATCGTTTACCTGGCTCGCATAGTCGGCGACGATGAACCGTGTAAAGGCCTCCTGAACCGCCGCCTGTTGTGCTGGCGAGAAGCTTTTCCACGCGGGGCCGACTGCCAGCCGCGTCATGGTCGCGAGGTCGAAGGCGGCGGTAATGGCAGGCGCAAAGCGCTTGTCGCGCTCGCGCACGGTGAGCCGCCCAGCCTGCCGGATCGTCGGCATCAGTTCCTGATAGTAGGTTTGGATATGTGCAGCTGCACTCGGTGCCTGCGCCTGAACTGTCGGCGATCCGGGCAGGAGCACTGCCAATACAACTGCAATGCCGGTCGTCGCAAGGCTCGGGGCAAGCTTGAAATTCCTCATCGCAACGGTTCCGCTTGTCCGGACAGGCTTTGGATTTGGCCACACTTTTGGCGCAAGCGCGTGGTCCCTCGCGGGAGGGTAGCTTGACAGCTTTTTTCGGCCCCGATTGAGGCCGCGTCAAGGCGGCGAGTTACACACAACCGTTGGCGTTCATTTGCACATCATGCTTGGACGCGCGCCTGTGTCTTGCTTACGGCCGCCAGAATGCATGACCGAATTGACGTTACTCCTCCGCCACGGTCCATGAATAAGAGTGGCGACTCCGCGACGACAGCCGCAATTACACGGCTGGTCCGGCTGTCGAGTCGCCATGCGTGGCTGGTGATCCTCGGCTTCCTCCTGGTGGCAGTCGCTTCCGCCAGCTATTTCACTGGGCATTTCGTCATCACCAGCGACACCAACAAGCTCATCTCGAGCTCGCTGCCGTGGCGCCAACAGGAGGTCATGCTCGACCTTGCGTTTCCGCATCGGGCCGATCGAATCGTCGCCGTAGTCGAAGCAACGACGCCGGAGGCCGCCGATAGTGCCGCTGATGCGCTGGTGAACGAGCTTTCGCCTCGGTCGGACGTGATCCGCACGATCAGCCGCGTCGAAGGTGGCGAATTTTTCGAGCGGAATGGCATCCTCTTCCGCAGCCTGGATGAGGTCCGCCGCGACACTTCCGACCTGATCTCTGCACAGCCTTTCCTCGGAACGCTGGCAGCGGATCCGACTTTGCGCGGCATCTTTCGCACGCTGTCGCAGTCGCTCGAAGGTGTGCGCCTGGGGAAAACCACGCTGGACGATCTAAGGCCGGCGTTGGCCGCGATCGCTAATGCGCTGGAAGCCTTGGCGAACGGGAAGACCGCCAATTTCTCTTGGCGCACGCTGATCACCGGGCGCGCGGCGGAGGCCTCGGAGCTTCGTCACTTTGTGAACATCCAGCCGGTTCTGCACTTCGGCGATCTGCAGCCCGGAGGCAAGGCAACGGCACTCATACGCGAGGCGGCGTCCAGGCTTGGGCTCACCCCCGACAGAGGCGTGAAGGTGCGTCTCACGGGACCAGTCGCCCTCTCGGACGAGGAATTCGCCTCCATCGCTGACGGCGCAGCCTTGAACGGCGCGGTGACGTTGCTGCTTGTCGGGTTCGTGCTGTGGCTCGCGCTGAAGAAGGCACGTATCATCGCGGCTGTTTTTGTGACCCTCATGGTTGGGCTGGTCCTCACGGCCGCTATTGGGCTGTGGATGGTCGGAGCGTTCAACCCGATCTCGGTCGCCTTCGGAGTACTCTTCGTTGGTCTCGGCGTTGATTTCGGTATTCAGTTCAGCGTCCGCTATCGATCGGAGCGGCATGCGTGCAGTGAGCTCGATCAGGCCCTCCTGGCGACCGCCCGTGGCATGGCGGGACCGCTGTTGCTCGCCGCCGCGTCGATCGCGACCGCGTTCTACTCGTTTCTGCCGACCGCATATGTGGGTCTTTCCGAGCTCGGACTGATTGCAGGAACCGGCATCATCATCGCGTTTGCGACCACGGTCACTTTGCTTCCCGCCTTGCTCACCGTGCTCAAGCCGTCGGGGGAGCAAAAGCCGATCGGTTATGCGGCGCTCGCGCCGTTAGACCGTTTTCTGGAAAGGCAGCGCAACTGGATCGTCGGCCTGACGCTAGCCGCCACGGTTCTTGGCTTGCCGCTGCTCGCAGCTTTGCGCTTCGACTTCAATCCGCTCAATCTCCGGGCGCAGGACTCCGAATCAGTTTCAACATTGCTCGACTTGATGAATGATCCTGATCGGAGCCCGAATACGATTGAGGTGCTCAAGAGCAACCTTGCCCAGGCCTTGCCCATCGCCGAAAAATTGCGCCAGCTGCCGGAGGTCAGCCGGGTGTTGACGCTGCAAAGTTTCGTTCCCGAAGATCAGGATGCCAAGCTTGCGCTCATCGATGACGCAAACTTTTTTTTGCAGAATACCCTCAACCCTGACGAGATCGACCCCGAACCGATGCCAGGCGAGACCAAGGGGGCGATCGAAAGCTTGGTCCCCGAGCTGTCTGACGCCGCGCGTGATCTCGACAGTCCAGCCGCCGTGCAGGCGCGCCGCCTCGCAAAGCTGCTTGCGGCATTGGCGAAAGCGCCGCCGGCCGCCCTCGAGGAAGCGCGGCACGCCCTGGTCACGCCGTTGGAGACCACGCTGCGCCAGGTGAGAGCAGTCCTGACCGCCGAACAGGTGAGCCTCGAGACGCTTCCGCCCGAGCTGAAGAAGGACTGGGTATCCGCCGACGGACGGGCCAGGATCGAGGCGGCGCCGACAGGCGACGGCAACGATAACGCAACCTTGAGCCGCTTCGTCACCGCAGTCCGCGGTGTGGAACCCGATGCCAGTGGACAACCAGTCTTCATCATCGAGGCCGCTGCCACGATGGTCAAAGCATTTCTGCAGGCCGGCGTCTTGTCGGTGGCGGCGATTGCGCTGATCCTGTTCATCGCGTTGCGCCGCTGGATCGATGTTGCGTTGACGCTGGTGCCTCTCCTTGTTGCCGTCGTCGTTACGCTCGAGATCTGCGTGCTCACTGGTCTGTCGCTGAACTTTGCCAATATCATCGCACTGCCGCTTCTGCTCGGCGTCGGCGTCGCTTTCAAGATCTACTACATCATTGCATGGCGCTCGGGCGGGACGAACTTCCTGCAATCGAGCCTGACGCGAGCCATCTTCTTCAGCGCCTGCACCACGGCCATCGCCTTCGGCAGCCTGTGGCTCTCGCATCACCCCGGCACATCGAGCATGGGCAAGCTGATGGCCCTGTCGCTGCTGACGACCCTGGCGGCTGCTGTCATCTTCCAGCCGGCTCTGATCGCGACCCAACGCCACACGTTCTCGATCTCCGAACGGCCATAATTTGTTGCAGATTTACCTCCTCCCAAAATTGGGCTGTGAGACAAAAAAGTGACACTCCTCGGGAGCTTCAGCTGCTAGCTTGATCGGCACGCGGCGTGCCGTGGCTGGGCGCGCTATGATTGTATTGGTGAAGACGCTCGCGCTTTGAGACCCGAGTAGAGATGAAAAACATGCGGCGCGCTCGAGGTGGGCTGAAATGGGCGATCGCATGCGTATTGCCGCTGCTGCTGGGTGCCTGCGCGGGGTTGCCCAGGGACGCGTCGATGCCGGTCAACGATCCCAACGAGGACATCAACCGCCGAGTAATGACGGTGAATCAGGAGGCATTGCGACCGGCCTCCGAGGTCGTAAAGGCCACGATACCGGGCCCGATGCACGACCGTGTGCGTGATTTGAACGCGAACATGAAAGAGCCGCGCATCTTCCTGAATAATGTGTTGCAGGGCCGCTTCGAGGCGGCCGCACACACCGGACACCGTTTCTTCCTCAATACGGTCTTTGGGTGGGGCGGGCTCTTCGATATCGCAAGCGGCCAGGGCATCCCACAGCAGAGCGGCGATTTCGGCCAGACATTGTTTGTCTGGGGGGTCCCCGAGGGTCCATACGTGGTGCGACCCTATCTGGGCCCGGCGACGATGCGTGACGCAGTCGGACAGACTGTGGATATGTTCAACCCCTTTGCCTGGTGGCTGGCACCGCCCATGGCCATAACCGTCGGGGCTGCAGGCCTGGATGCCGTGGATCAACTGGGCCAATTGAAGCAAGCGGAAGACGCGTCCATCGATTTCTACAGCTTCGTCCGCTCGAGCTACTATCAGATGCGGCGGGCGGAGCTGCGCGAAGCCATTGGTCTGCAGGGCGATGTCGACTCACCGGCTCTCGCCGAGCTCGACGACCCCGCGGACCCCGCTGCCCCCGCGAGTAACCAATCGGCGTCGGCCGCCCAGGGAAGCGCTGCTGCGAGCGCTAAGGCAACGCCTTGAGATGCCGAATCGGCCGGCCAGGCGTCAGGGTCGCTGCGGCGGCGACGATGGCGTTGGCGTCGATGCCGTAGTGGCGGTAGAGGTCGGGGATCGATCCGGCCTGCCCGAAATGCTCCACCCCCAGCGGCCGTACTCGATGGCCGTGGACGGCACCGAGCCAGGCGAGCGTCGCGGGATGGCCGTCGAGCACCGACACGATGCCGCAATGGGACGGGACGTCGGTCAGGAGCTTCTCGATATGCGAGCGGGCATGGACGAGGCCGCGCTCGCGTGCGCGCTGCGCAGCGGTCCAGCCGGCATTAAGCCGATCAGCCGAGGTCACTGCCAGCAGCCCGACGTCACGACGGTCCTCCGCCATCAGCCCGACCGCCTGGATCGCCTCCGGCGCGACCGCGCCGGTGCAGGCCACCACGACCTGGCAATTGGGGCCGGGCCGGCGCAGCCAATAGGCGCCGTCAACGATGGCCTGGGAGAGCTCGCTCGTCATCGCGCGCTTGATCTGCTCGATCGGCCGCGTTGAAAGCCGCAAGTAAACGGACCCGCCGGTCTCGTCGCGCAGCCAGTTGCGCTCGGAGGCTTCGCCCTCGCCATCGCGCTGGATGTAGTCGAAGGCGAAAGCGAGGATCGCCGCGAGCTCGTCGACGAAGGCCGGCTCGAAGGCGGCGAGGCCGTCTTGCGCGAGCCCGATGAGGGGCGTCGCGATCGACTGGTGCGCGCCGCCCTCCGGTGCGAGCGTGATGCCGGAGGGCGTCGCCACCAAGATGAAACGGGCGTCCTGGTAGCAGGCATAGTTGAGCGCATCGAGCCCGCGCTGGATGAACGGATCGTATAGCGTGCCGATCGGGATCAGCCGCTCGCCGCTGATCGCGTGCGAGAGCCCGAGCGCGGACAGCAGGATGAACAGGTTCATCTCGGCGATGCCGAGCTCGATATGCTGGCCCTTGGGCGAAAAGTCCCAATTGAACGTGGACGGGATGCGCTCGCTCTTGAAGGTGTCGGCCATTCTCTCGCGCGCGAACAGCCCGCGGCGGTTGACCCACGGGCCGAGATTGGTCGAGACCGTGACGTCGGGCGAGGTTGTGACGATGCGGTCGGCGATCTCGCTCTGCCCGCGGCCGAGCTCGTTGAGCAGCGTGCCGAAGCCCGTTTGTGTCGACATCACCGGCTGGATCGTCACCGGCAACTCCGCCGGCACCGCGATGCATGGCGCGCGATGGCGGCGGGCGCCCGCGGCGAACGGCACGCGGTCGAGAAACTGCTGCAGCTCGACAGGCAGGAGGTTCAGCCCTTCGAACTTATCCCATTCGTGTCCCGTCCGGATATTCATGGCGGCGCGCAGGCTTTCGGTCTGCGCCGGCGTCATCAGGCCGGCGTGGTTGTCCTTGTGGCCGGCGAAGGGGAGCCCGAATCCCTTGATGGTGTAGCAGATGAAACACACCGGCCGGTCGTGATCGGCCCGGCCGAAGGCGTCGAGCAATGCCGGCAGATCGTGGCCGGCGAGATTGGTCATCAGCCGCGCCAGTTCGCCGTCGGAGCGCGCCTCGATCAGCCTCGTGACCGGCCCCTGATCGCCGATCTCTTCGAGGAGCCGCCGGCGCCAAGCGGCGCCACCCTGGAACACCAGCGCCGAGTAGAGCTGGTTCGGGCAGTTGTCGATCCATTCGCGCAGGCGCTCGCCGCCGGGCTCGCAGAAGGCCTCGTTCAGTAGCGAGCCGTATTTGAGGATGACGACGTCCCAGCCGAAGGCCTTGAACAGCGCCTCGTAGCGCGCCCACAGGCCCTCGCGGATCACCGCGTCGAGGCTCTGGCGGTTGTAGTCGATGATCCACCAGCAATTGCGCAG
>JBLMWS010000319.1:0-4226 GCA_050257355.1 Gemmatimonas sp. | reverse complement strand
TTCAGATGCCCGAACATGAACTGGCGTGCCTCGTCGTCCATCTCCGCCTTGAAGGTGAACTTGTCCTTCAGCGTGAGCGCGCGTGAGGCGGCAGGGCGGGCCGAAATCTCATCCACCAGCCGCTTCACGTTGGGGTATTTGGCGTAAGCCTCCTCGCCCAGCACGAACGGCGCCATCCGCGCCCAGCCCCAGAACGCCATGTCGACGATGGTGTAGGTGTCGCCGACCATGTAGCGGCTGCCTGCGAGATGATCGTCGAGGATCTTGTAATGGCGGTTTGCCTCGTACTGATAGCGGTTGTTGGCGTAGTCGAGTTCTTTCGGCGCGAAATGCTTGAAGTGCACCGCCTGGCCCGAATAGGGACCGATGCCGGTGGCGATGAACATCAGCCAGGACAGCGTCGAGGCGCGGTTCGCCGGTGAGGCGGGCGGCAGGAATTTGCCGGTCTTCTCGCCGAGATAGAGCAGGATCGCATTGCTGTCGAACACGAAGACGCCGTCATCGTCGATCGCCGGCACCTTGCCGTTCGGATTGACCTTCAGGAACTCCGGCTTGAACTGCTCGCCCTTGCGCGTGTCCACGGCCACCGGCTCGTAGGGCAGGCCGGACTCTTCGAGAAACAGCGCGACCTTGTTCGGGTTCGGCGCGCCGTTGAAGTAGAATTTGAGCATCGACTATGTCCCTTCGGTTCTGTTGCCGGCAAATTTGGGATACGGCATCGCCGCCACATGCGGGCACTTCCTTGCGCAAGTTTTGGCGGAGGCGCAAGCGACGAGTTTGTGAGGAGAGGTGAGCGGCCGGTTGTCTTTGCGCCGGCATTCCGGGGCGATGCAATGGCGCATTCGAGAATCTCGAGATTCCGGGTTCTCGCTTCGCGAGCCCGGAATGACGACTGGATGAAGCGTTCGTTCGGAAGCAGCTCAGCCCGCCGCCATCGCGGCGCGGATTTCGGCGCGCAATTCGTCGATCAGCTTCAAGCCGGTCTTGGTCTCGATGTGCCAGAAAGTCCAGCCGTTGCAGGCCTCCGCTCCCTGCGCGACCGCGCCGATGCGATGGATGGAGCCGACCTTGTCGCCGAGCATGATGGCGCCGTCGGCGCGCACCAGGGCCCCATGACGCTTCTTGGCGTCGACGAGCCTGGTGCCCGGCATGATCAGGCCGCGCTCGATCAATTCGGAGAACGCGACCCGCGGCGCCTCGCGCGCAGTCATGAACGGCGCAAGCGTCGCTTGAGGCAGCGGTTCGACCGCCGCAATCCGCTCGGCCGCAGCGCTGGCATAGTCCGCGTCACGCTCGAAGCCGATGTAGCGGCGGCCGAGCCGTTTGGCCACGGCGCCGGTGGTGCCGGTGCCGTTGAACGGATCGATCACGAGATCGCCGGGCTTGGAGGAGGCGAGCAGCACGCGCGCAAGCAGGCTCTCCGGCTTCTGGGTCGGGTGGACCTTCCTGCCGTCCTTCTTCAGCCGTTCCTCGCCGGTGCAGAGCGGGATCAACCAGTCCGAGCGCGCCTGCACGTCCTCGTTGGCGGCCTTCAAGGCCTCGTAATTGAACGTATAGCCCTTGGCGTTTTCGTCGCGTGCCGCCCAGATCATGGTCTCGTGCGCGTTGGTGAAGCGCCGGCCGCGGAAATTCGGCATCGGGTTGGACTTGCGCCAGATGATGTCGTTGAGCACCCAGAAGCCGAGATCCTGCAGGATGGTGCCGACGCGGAAGATGTTGTGATAGGAGCCGATCACCCAGAGCGTCGCCGACGGCTTCATGATGCGGCGGCAGGCGAGCAGCCAGGCGCGGGTGAAATCGTCGTAGGCGGCGAAGGAGGAAAACTTGTCCCAGGCGTCGTTGACCGCATCGACATGCGATTCGTCCGGGCGCTTCAACTCGCCCTTGAGCTGCAAATTGTAAGGCGGGTCTGCAAACACCAGGTCGACGCAGGCGGCCGGCAATTTCGACATCTCGGCGACGCAATCGCCAATGATGATGCGATGCGCTGCTGCCTCGGCCGCCCTGGAATTCTGGGTCTCAAAATTTGTGCGGGGCGCCCTTGCAGACGCCCCGCGACGCGACACAACCATGACTCAAGAACTCTGACTCAGGCGACGCTGTCGGCGACGCGGGACCAACAAACCGACTGGCCGCTAACATGACGGCTCAAAGTAAAAATCGACTTAACCGGGAAAATTTTTCGCATCCAACCGCGCGGAAACGGAGCCTCCGGTCGCCGCCACTAGGCAATTTTTGCCGCCCGCGCTATTGATTGCCGCAAAGCAAATTTTACGTTGTCGATGCGCGCTGTCGAACAAGCGCCGCAAAAACGGATCAAGGAAAGCTGCCATGCGTTACGATGATTTCCGCCGTAGCGACGACATCGAGGATCGTCGCGGCGATGACGGCGGCATGATGGGCGGCGGCGGTGGTTTCGGCCTGCCGATCGGCGGCGGGGGTTTGGGCATCGGCACCATCATCGTGCTCGGCCTGATCGGCTACGCGCTCGGCATCGATCCGCGAATCCTGATCGGCGGCGTTGAAATGGCCAACCGTGGCGGCCAGGCGCCGACCTATCAGACCGACCGCCGCTCCGGCTCGGGCAGGGTCGGCGCGCCCACCGACGAGATGGGCAGCATGATCTCCGGCATCCTCGGCGAGATCGACGATCGCTGGAGCGAAATCTTCAGGGCCAGCGGTCAGAATTACACCGGTCCGAAGATCGTGCTGTTCCGCAACGTCACCAATGGCGGCCGCTGCGGCATGGCGCAGTCGGCCATGGGCCCGTTCTATTGCCCGCCGGATCGCAAAATCTATCTCGACACCGGATTCTTCCGCGAGGTCGAGACGCGCTTTCACGGTTGTTCCGGCAACGCCTGCAAATTCACGGCAGCCTATATCATCGCGCATGAGGCCGGCCACCACGTGCAGAACCTGCTCGGCATCATCCCGCGCGTGACGCGGCTGCAGCAGCAGGCGGGCGACAAGGCCGAGGCCAATGCGCTGCAGGTGCGCGTGGAACTGCAGGCGGACTGCCTGTCGGGTGTGTGGACGAACCGCGAGGAGAAGAAGCGCCCCGGCTTCCTCGAGGCCGGCGACATCGATGCCGCGCTGCAGACCGCATCGGCCATCGGCGACGACACGTTGCAACGGAAGGCGACCGGGCGCGTGGTGCCCGATTCCTTCACCCACGGCACGTCCGCCCAGCGCAAGCACTGGTTCATGACCGGCTACCAGCAGGGCACCGTGCAGGCGTGCAATACCTTTGGTGCGGGGGCGCTGTAGTTGGGCTACCGGCCATGACGGAGAGAGGTGGTCATGTCTTCCATCGACCAATCGAAGCAGTTCATCCCGCTCAACATTGCGGTGCTGACGGTGTCGGATACGCGCTCCCTGGCCGACGACAAATCCGGAACGACGCTGGCCGACCGCATCAGCGCCGCCGGCCACAAGCTCGCCGCGCGCGACATCGTCACCGACGATGTCGAGGCGATCCGCGCCGTGGTCAAGCGGTGGATCGCCGACAAGGGCGTCGATGTGATCGTCACGACCGGGGGCACCGGGTTCACCGGACGTGACGTCACGCCCGAGGCGATCGAACCGCTGTTCGAAAAGCGCATGGACGGCTTCTCGATCGCCTTTCACATGCTAAGCCACGCCAAGATCGGCACCTCGACCATCCAGAGCCGCGCCACCGCCGGCGTCGCCAGCGCGACCTTCATCTTCTGCCTGCCGGGTTCGCCGGGTGCCTGCCGCGACGCCTGGGACGGCATTCTGGCGGCGCAGCTCGACTACCGCACGCGCCCGTGCAATTTCGTCGAGATCATGCCGCGGCTGGACGAGCATCTGCGGCGGCCCAAGGCGCAAGGGGCGTCGGCGTAAGACATTGTGCCGAGTTCGGATGAGGTTCCCCGGTTTTTCGGGCAACCGACGACGTCCCTGAACAGCTTGTGATCCGCATCAAGCCATCTTGAGAAGGCGCCGCGTGGATCGCGTAGTAAGCCCGCGATCGCGGTCCCCGGCACGGGGTACTAAACGTCACCGGAAGTTCGCCGATCATGGTCCAGCCGCGACCGCCGAACGCCGGCCTTGCGGCGAACGAATGATCATCCCGAAAGCGGCGTCACGGCATGGATCAGTACAGCGGCATGGTGTTGAAAGTAGCTTCCGACCCGCGGCATGGTTTCAGCAAACCGCTCAAGGAACGCATCACGCTGATCGTTGGGCACGGCGTCGAAGGCGAC
>JBLMWS010000318.1:0-13542 GCA_050257355.1 Gemmatimonas sp. | reverse complement strand
TCTCTCAAGATGTTGCTGACGGGAACCCGATTCAGCAAGGGTCAAACCGTTCGCAAGGCCCAGCCCAAGGCTCAACTTGCTGTCAATAATCGACGCAAAGACCCGGTCCACCCAGGAACCTTCATACCTCAGCCGAAGTTAGCGCAGCGAATTTAGAAACGATGCGACACGTACTGGAGGACGGGCCGTGACCTTGCTTCGATGGGCGTTGCTTTTCTTTTTGATCTCGATTGTGGCCGGCATTCTCGGCTTCACCGGCATATCGGCCGCATCGGCCGATATCGCGCGTATCCTGTTCTACATCTTCGTCGTGATCTTCCTGGTACTTTTGATCCTGGGGCTGACGATATTCAGGGCGTAGGCTGCGTCAGACCTCGGAGTGCATCGGCGCATCCCGAGATTCCGGCTTGGCGCCCTGTTTCGAGGCATCCCCGGGAATGTCTCGCCTCAGCCGGCGACTTCTTCGATCTTCACCTTGTCGGGATAGAAGGCGAGGTGTCCGGAGATGTCCGCCATGGCCGGGAAGGGCGTCTCGTAGGTCCAGATTGAGTTGTCCAACACCTTGCCGTCGGCAACGATACTGAAATAGTTCGCATCCCCCTTGTAGGGGCAATGCGTAACGCGCTCGGTGCGCTTGAGCAAATCCATCCGGGCATCTCCGCGCGGCACATATTGCACGGCGGGATACTTCGCTTCCTTCAGCGTCAGCGCATGCGTGGTCTCGGCAATCACGGTGTCGCCGACGGAGACGCGGATCCGCTTGGGATTGGGCGTGATGGAAATAGGATGGTCTGGACCGGGGAGTTTCATGATTTTCAAGCCTTTCTGGTCAGCGCTCTTTGGTGCACCCGTTGCGACGGCAGGACGCGGCTGGTCGCGGCTTTGTAATGACCGGCCGCCCGAATATAGTGCCACAATGCGTGACCTAGAAGGGCGTTCACGCTAAATTGGGCAGGCTGGGCAACGACGTCCCGGCGTGATTCGACCGCCGGAAACCAACCCGGAAGTCGGGGAAGACAAGAAGGAGCCAGACCCGGATGCCGATGGACGCCCGCGATATCGAGTCGATGATCAAGGCAGCGATCCCCGATGCCGAGGTGACGATCCGCGATCTTGCCGGGGATGGTGATCATTACGCCGCGACCGTGATCTCCGAATCCTTCCGCGGCAAGTCGCGCGTCCAGCAGCACCAGATCGTTTATCAGTCGCTACGCGGCCAGATGGGTGGCGTGCTGCACGCACTCGCCCTCCAGACCGGAGTGCCGGAGGCCTGAACGCAGCGCAGGTGCCCGGATCGGTAGCGCCCATGGACAATGAGAATTCCCGCGGCGCGATGTTTCGCGCGCTCGGCCCGGACCAGCATAGCCGCGTCACCTATGCCGAATTACTATTCGATCTCGTCTTTGTCTTTGCCGTCACCCAGATCTCGCATTTTCTGCTGGCTCATTTCAGCCTGCTCGGGGCGCTCCAAACGACGCTGCTGTTTCTCGCGGTCTGGTGGGTGTGGGTCTATACGGCCTGGATCACCAACTGGCTCAATCCCGAAGTGACCCCGGTTCGCGTCCTGCTGTTTCTCCTGATGCTCGGCGGGCTGGTGTTGTCGACCTCGATTCCACAAGCATTTGCAGCCCGCGGCCTCTGGTTCGCAGCCGCCTACGCGGCAATGCAGGTTGGGCGTGCCGGCTTCTTCCTGGCGGTCACGCCAAGCTCGAGAGCGGCAGCGCGCCGCAACGGGGTTCGCATCCTGACCTGGCTTTGCGCGTCCGCCGTATTCTGGATCATCGGCGGCCTCGCCGACGGCGAACGACGTCTTACGCTGTGGGCGCTGGCGCTGGCGCTGGAATATGCGTCACCGCTGGCCCGCTTCTGGATTCCCATCTATGGCGCGTCGTCCATTCAGGACTGGTACGTCGAAGGCGGCCACATGGCGGAGCGCTGCGCCTTGTTCGTCATCATCGCGCTCGGCGAGTCAATCGTGGTGACCGGCGCGACGTTTGCCCAGCTGAGCTGGACCATCGGCGCCGTCCTGGCCTTCATCTCGGTGTTTGCCGCCAGCATTGCGATGTGGTGGATCTATTTCCATAAGGGTGCCGAAGCGGGCTCGGAGCTGATCTCGAAATCGAGCGACTCCGGCCGACTCGCGCGGTCCGCCTACACCTATCTGCACATGCCGATTGTCGCTGGCATCGTTGTGTCCGCGGTCGCCGACGATCTCGTATTGACGCATCCGGACGGCGCCTCCAACGCGAAGATCGCGATCTGCACGGTCGGCGGTCCGTTGCTGTTTCTCGTCGGAACCATCCTGTTCAAACACAACATACGAGGCTGGCTGCAGCTATCCCATATCGTCGGAATCGTCGCGCTCGTCGTGCTGGCCTTTTTTGCGCGCGAGCTGTCGCCGCTGCTGCTGTCCGCGCTTGCCGCGGGGCTTCTGATCGTCGTCGCAGTGTGGGAGTCGGTCTCGCTGCGATCGAATGCCAGACCTCAGGCCTCGGCCACCAGCGCGTGAACCGAAAACATCCGCGCCTCGTCGGTCCATGATTGGCAGACCTTCCAGCCGGAGCCGCGGGCGAGCGCCGCAAAACGCCCGATACTGTATTTGTAGCTGCTTTCGGTGTGAATGCTTTCGCCGGGGCGAAACGAAAAGCTGGTCCCGAGAAATCGGACGCTTTGCGCTCTCTTGGCGATCAGGTGCATCTCGATGCGGTGGCGCTCGCGGTTGTAGATCGCCCGATGCATGAAGGTGGACAGATCAAAATTGCCGCCGAGCTCGCGGTTGATGCGAACCAGCACATTGAGATTGAAACGCGCGGTGACGCCCGCGGCATCGTTGTAGGCGCTATGGAGTACACGCTCGTCCTTTTCCAGGTCGGCGCCGATGATCATTCGCGCGCCGGTGCCGAGAATCTGTGCGGCGCTGCGCAGGAATCGGCAGGCTTCGTGCGGTTCGAAATTGCCGATCGTCGAGCCCGGGAAGAAGCCGACCTTGGGCATCTCGGCGATCGCGTCGGGCAATTTGAAGCTGCCCGTGAAATCTGCCGCGACCGGGTAGACCCCAAGCGCCGGGAAGTCCTTGTGCAAGGCTTTGGCTTGCTCGTTCAGGAACTCGCCGGAGATATCGACCGGCACATAGGCGCTGACTGCGCAGCTCTGCAGCAGCCGCCGCACCTTTGTGGTCGCGCCCGCGCCGAATTCCACCAAGGCCGCGCCTTTCGGCATGAATGCGGCGATATCGGCAGCGCGATCCCTGAGGATCGCGAGCTCGGTCCGGGTTGGATAATATTCCGGGAGACGCGTGATCGCCTCGAACAGCTCCGAGCCGGTAGCGTCATAGAAATATTTGGGTGGCAGCTGCTTGGGCGCTCGCGAGAGGCCCTCGATCGCGTCACGCGCGAATGCGCAGGTCTGTTCGTCGGGAAGATGCGCGTCGGCCAAAGCGGCGGCATGCACATTCATGATACTCTCCAGAACGCGCTTTCCCGCGCGGTTGATCTCGTTTCATCGGCAAGGTCTCAAACAGCGTAGTCGGCGAGTCGCAGTCCTGAGAATTGCCAGCGGTGATGGGGGTAGAAGAAGTTGCGATAGGTGAGGCGGCTGTGCCGTGGTGGGGTGGCAAGCGAAGATCCGCGCAGCACCAGCTGGTTGACCATGAACTTGCCGTTATACTCGCCCAGCGCGCCGTCCGCCGCGCGATAGCCCGGATAGGGCGAGTAGGCGCTGCGTGTCCATTGCCAGACAATGCCGAAGGCGTCATCGAACTGGCCCGCGCGTGCAGCGACCTCCCATTCCATCTCGGTGGGGAGATGCTTGCCGCTCCAGCGAGCGAAGGCGTCGGCCTCGTAGTAGCTGATGTGGCAGACTGGCGCGGCCGGGTCGACCGGCTTGAGGCCGGCGAGCGTCATGACGTGCCACTGACCGTCGATCTCACGCCAATAGAGCGGCGCTTGCCATTCCTCCCTGCTCGCCACCGCGAAGCCGTCCATCAGCCACAGCGCCGCTGTGGAATAGCCGCCGTCCTGCATGAAGGCGAGCCACTCGGCGTTGGAGACGAGATTGCGCCCGAGTTTGACTGGCCCGACAAGCGCGCGGTGCGCCGGCTTTTCATTATCGAAGTGGAAGCTGTCGTCGCTGTGCCCGATCGTGTAGATGCCTTCATTCAGGGTGATCCAGTCTCCGCAATTCCGCCTCGAGACAGGAGGCCGCCAGTCACGATCGTAAGCGGGGAGGATCGGATTCTGCGCAAATGCGTGCAGAATGTCGGTCAGCATCAACTCCTGATGCTGTTGCTCGTGATTAAGGCCGACTTCGACCAGCGGAGCGATGCCGCTGAGCGCCTCGTCACTGGCGGACTGGAAGAACTCGATCACAGCGGCGTCGACATAACGGCGATAGGCGGTGATTTCCTCCGCGGCGGGCCGGGTCAGGTCGCCGCGCCGATGCCGGGCGTGTCGAGGACCTGCGCTCACGTAGTACGAATTGAAGAGGAAAGCGTAATCCGGATGGAAAGGCCGATAGCCCGCATGGTGTTCGCCGAGTAGAAACTGCTCGAAGAACCAGGTGGTGTGGGCGCGGTGCCACTTGGCGGGGCTGGCATCCGGCATCGACTGGATCAGTTGGTCCTCCGCGCTGAGCGGCGCCGCGCGTGCCTCGGTCTCCATGCGGACCGCCAAATAGGCTGCCGCCAGATCCTGGGCCGGCCGACCGGGATGGGAGACGAGTGACGGGTTCGGGCTTGGGGGCGTGGCCGCGGCAGATGTCGATTTCGTCACAGTGATCTCCGGTGGCAAACAGAACGCCGGTCTCAAGGACTGGTTCCAAACGGGCGGTCCGTCCTAGATAGGGGCTCGCATTCGGGAAAAAAGCCTCCGCTAGCCATGATGTTAATGTTGTCGGTTCCTTGAACCATTGCAGGAGGGGTCGGTTGTCCCGGCGCCGCGAACAAAATATTCGCCAATTTGCTTTGGTTGGCCAACGGTTTGCGCTACATATAGGACAGTGCCGGCCGGACGGCCCCGAAGGGAAGCAACATGAGCATCGAGCAATTCATCGACAACGAAGTGAAATCGAACGACGTCGTGCTGTTTATGAAGGGCACGCCACAATTTCCGCAATGCGGTTTTTCCGGCCAGGTGGTGCAGATCCTGGATCACCTCGGCGTCGGCTATAAGGGCCTTAACGTCCTGGAGTCGGCCGAACTGCGCAACGGCATCAAGGCCTATTCGAATTGGCCGACCATTCCCCAGCTCTACGTAAAGGGCGAGTTCGTTGGTGGCTGCGACATCGTCCGCGAGATGTTCCAGGCCGGCGAATTGCAGCAGCTCTTCTCGGATAAGGGCATCCCGGTCAACGCACCGGCCGCCTGAGCATGCTGACGCGCCGGCTGTCTGGCGCGCAGCTCGAGGTCATCGCCGCCGACATCACCACACTGAGCGTCGATGCCATCGTCAACGCCGCCAACAATTCGCTTCTTGGCGGCGGTGGCGTTGACGGCGCGATCCACCGCGCCGCCGGGCCCGAGCTGTTGGCCGAGTGCCGCCAACTCGGTGGCTGCGCAACCGGTGATGCCAAGATCACCAAGGGATACCGGCTACCGGCCCGATATGTGATCCATGCGGTAGGGCCCGTGTGGCACGGCGGCAGCCAGGGTGAGGATCAGGCGTTGGCGTCCTGTTATCGCCGTGCGATCGAATTATGCGAAACGTCTCATCTCGCTTCGGTGGCATTTCCAGCCATTTCGACGGGTGTGTACCGCTTTCCGGCCGACCGGGCTGCGACGATCGCGGTAAGGACGACGTTGGACGCATTGTCGATGGCGCCATCATTGGCTCGAGCTATATTTTGCTGCTTTTCCGAAGCAAGTGCGAAGCTGCATGTGGAGGCTTTGGCGAGGCTCGGCGGCCCTTGCCTCAATTGAGTAGCCCCCTACATTGCGTGCGAGGAGCCACGGGGAGGGGAATATGAGGTTGCATCATCTGCTATTGCGGCCGCTTGCCTGCGCCGCACTGCTGACGGTTGTCGTATCGTCGGCCCTGGCCGAAGGCACTTTCGACATCCCGCCCGGCGCGCATTTCAACAAGCAGAAGCTCGAGCGCGTCGGCGATTACCTTCGCGACCAGGTGAAGCAGGGCAAGATCCCAGGCGCGATCCTCCTTATCCAGCAGCACGGAGTTCCGGTTTATCACAAGTTCGTCGGCGTGCGCGATGTGGTGACCGGCCAGCCGATGACGGATGACACCATCTTCCGCCTGTTCTCGATGACGAAGCCGATCACGAGCTTCGTGGCGATGCAACTGATCGATGAGGGCAAGCTTAAACTCGATGATCCCGTCGCGAAATACATTCCGTCTTTCGCCAACGTCAAGGTCGGTGTCGAGCGAAAGAACGAGGATGGCACCAAGACGCTCGACCTCGTACCACCGAAACGGCCGCTGACGGTCTTCGACCTGATGACGCAAACATCGGGTATCACTTATGGGTTTTACGGTGATAGTCTTGTGCGCAAGGCTTATGCCGCGGCCAACATCTATCGCGGCGACTTCGACAATGCGGAGTTTGCCGAGCGTATCGCCAAACTGCCGCTCGCCAACCAGCCCGGCGCGCTTTGGAACTATGGTCATTCGACCGACATTCTCGGCCGGATCATGGAAATCGTGAGCGGCAAATCGCTGCTCGGCGTCGAGCGCGAGAAACTGCTCGATCCGCTCGGTATGAACGACACCCGCTTTTATGTGACCGATCCTGCCAAACGTCCGCTGATCGCGATGCCTATGCCGAGCGACAGCGACTTCCGGGTCGGTTTCGAGAGCTATGCCGACAAGCCGATGAAATGGGAGTCCGGTGGCGGCGGCATGGTCTCGAGCATGCACGATCTGGCGCGCTTTGCGCAGATGGTGCTCGACGGGGGCAAGTTCGGCGGCAAGCAGTATCTCAGCCCGAAGGCTTACACCGAGATGACCACGGACTATGTAGGCCCGGGTTCAGGCGTGGACCGCGACTACTTTTATTTCCCCGGCGACGGCTTCGGCTTCGGGCTCGGCTTCGCCGTCCGCACGGATCCCGGCAACGCCAAGCCGCCGCCGCCCGGGTCGCTTGGCGAGTTGAAGTGGGATGGCGCCAGCGGCTGCTATTTCGTGATCGACCGCAAGCAGGACATGTTCTTCGTACTGTTGGAGCAGACGCCGTCGCAACGTCAGATCATCCAGCCGGCAGTGAAGAAGCTGATCTATGAAGCCATGGAGAACTGACCGGTTTACGGGCCTCGCGGTTGCGTGCGCCGCCGTCGCGCTGATTGCCTCTCTTGCGGCGGCCCCGGCGCGAGCCGCAGCAAGCTTTTCTCAAGCCGGCCTCGCACAGGTCGGCGACTACCTGCGCCAGGAAATTGCGAAGGGAAAGATCCCGGGCGCGATCCTCCTGATCCAGCAGCACGGTAGGCCCGTCTATTACCAAAGATTCGGCATGCGCGATGTCGAGGCCAAGCTGCCGATGACGGACGACACCATATTCCGGCTGTACTCGATGTCGAAACCGATCACGGCGGTTGCGGCGATGATGCTGGTCGAGGACGGCAAGCTGTCGCTTGATGACCCCGTCTCGAAATACATCCCGGCCTTTGCCGACGTGAAGGTCGGTGTCGACGCGCCCGACGATAACGGAAAGAGATCGCTCACCCTCGAGCCCCTCAAGCGCCCGATCACTATCCTGGATCTCCTGCGCCATACCTCCGGTCTCACCTACGGCTTCTACGGCAAGGATGGCGTGCGGAGGCTCTATCGGCACTCCGGCCTTTACGACGGCACCTTCGACAACGCCGAGTTCGCCGATCGGCTTGCGAAGCTTCCGCTCGCCGAGCAGCCGGGGACGCATTGGGACTACGGCCATTCCTTCGACGTGCTCGGACGCGTGATCGAGGTGGTATCCGGACAATCCCTGTACCAGTTCGAGAAGGAGCGGCTGCTGGATCCCTTAGGAATGACCCACACGGCATTCCACGTCGCAGATCAATCGAAACGCTCGTTGGTCGCCCAGTTTATGCCTGACGATCCCTTGCCGCCCATGGTCGGGATCAAGGACCCGATGGAGCCTCATCCCTGGGAATCCGGTGGCGCCGGCATGGTTGGGACCATCGGCGACTATGCGCGCTTCCTGCAGATGCTGTTGAACGGCGGCACGTTCGATGGCCGGCGCTATCTGAAGCCGGAGACGGTGGCACTCATGACCTCGGACCATATCGGCCCCGGCAGCGGCATCGCCTACGCGTACCTCTATTTTCTGGCCACTCACAGCGGATACGGCCTCGGCTTTGCCGTGATCACGTCGCCGCCGCCGCACAATCGTTGGCAGGCCGGCGAATATGGCTGGGACGGCGTGGCCGGTACGTTCTTCTATGTCGATCCGAAGGACGACATGTTCGTGCTCTGCATGATGCAGACGCCGTCGCATCGCGGCGAGATCGAGACGGAATTGCCGATCCTGATCGCGCGGGCGATGCAGCCGTGAGTCTTAAGCGGCCCTGACGATTTCCCGCGCGTAGCCGACCATCTCATCGATCATCGCGGCGGTGACGTCGAGGTGGGTGCAGGCACGGATGCGGCCGTCCATCATGGCGAGCAGCACGCCGCGCTTGCGCAACGCGGCCACCATTTGCCCGCCTGAGATGCCGGAGCCATCGGGGGTGAAGAATACGAGATTGGTCTCGGGCTCCTGCACCTCGATGCCTTCGATTTGCGAGAGCCCGCGCGCCAGCCTCTGCGCATTGGCGTGATCGTCCTTGAGACGTTCGACGTGATGGTCGAGCGCGTAGATGCACGCGGCCGCACAAATGCCGGCCTGGCGCATCGAGCCGCCGAGCCGTTGCTTCCAGCGCCAGACCTCGTCGATGAAGGCACGAGAGCCCGCGAGCACGCCGCCGATCGGCGCGCCCAGGCCCTTGGAGAAATCGATCCAGGCCGAGTCCCAGCCTCGAGCCATGTCGCGCGCCGGAATGCCGGTCGCGACGCAGGCATTGAGGAGCCGCGCGCCGTCCATGTGAGTAGCGAGACCCGCAGCTGTCGCAATCTGGACGACCTCGTCGAGTGTCTGCTTCCGCCAGATCGTGCCGCCGCCGATATTGGCGGTCTGCTCGACGCTGACGAGCACCTGCCTGGACTGATAGCGGGTCGGGGGGTGCAGTGCCTTGCGCAGCGTATCCGGAGAGAATTGTCCGTCCGCGCCGGGCAGCGGCGTGATCTGGAAGCCGCCGAGCGCCGCATGGGCGCCGCCTTCGCGCGCGATCAGATGCGCCGTCTCCTGCGCCAGGATCTCGTCACCGGGGCGACAATGCGTCAGCGTCGCCGCGACGTTGCACATGGTGCCGGAGGGCATGAACACCGCAGCCTCCTTGCCGAGGAGGTCGGCCACGCGCTCGCATAACAGATTGACGGTCGGATCGTCGCCGATCTGCTCGTCGCCGACTTCTGCCCTTGCCATGGCCTCGCGCATGGCCGGCGTCGGGCGCGTCTGCGTGTCCGAGAGCAGATTGATGCGAACGGGCGGCGCGTCGGGATCGCGCGGGGGAGGGGTGTAGAGCATCGCAAAAACCTCTCTCTCATCCCTTGAACCAAAAGGCCCCGGTGCTACCGGGGCCTTCGACATCTTAAACCAGTGCGAGCGATCAGCGCGAATAGAATTCGACGATCAGGTGCGGCTCCATCTGCACCGGGAACGGCACGTCGGCGAGCCCCGGCACGCGGATGAATTTCGCGGTCATCTTGGAGTGGTCGACGTCGATATAGTCGGGCACGTCGCGCTCGGGGAGCTGGCTCGCTTCCAACACCAGCGCGAGCTGCTTGGAGGCTTCCTTGACCTCGATGAGGTCGCCGAGCTTGAGCTGATAGCTCGAGACGTTGACGCGGCGGCCGTTCACCTTGATGTGGCCGTGATTGATGAACTGGCGCGCGGCAAAGATGGTCGGCACGAACTTGGCGCGGTAGACCACGCTGTCGAGCCGGCGCTCCAGAAGGCCGATCAGGTTTTCGCCGGTGTCGCCTTTCAGCCGGCTCGCCTCGACGTAAATGCCGTGGAACTGCCGCTCGCTGATATTGGCGTAATAGCCTTTCAGCTTCTGCTTGGCGCGGAGCTGCACGCCGAAGTCGGAGAGCTTGCCCTTGCGGCGCTGGCCGTGCTGGCCCGGGCCATATTCGCGGCGGTTGACGGGGCTCTTCGGGCGGCCCCAGATGTTCTGGCCCATGCGGCGATCGATCTTGTACTTCGCCTCACTGCGCTTAGTCATCGCGTCCTCTTCAAATCGCAACCACCTCGTTTGACGGCGGCTGTCGTGTATGGGTTAGGTTTGAGGAAACGCGCCCTCCTGTGTGCCGGGCTCGCCCGGCACCGACAGATCCACCGCTTAAGGCTAAGAGGAGGACCACGGGTCGCGAAACGCATCGCGGGCCGAAACCGGCCCGCGAGCAGGCGGCTTTTAGGGGCAAATGGGGCCCTCTGTCAATTGATGAGGTGGTCATTCCGGGGCGTCGCATCAGCGACGAACCCGGAATCTCGAGGTTCCGGGTTCGGTCCTTTGGACTGCCCCCGAACGACAGTGGGGCGAAATCCCTCACTTCACCACCGCCCGCACTGCCCTGGCCTCGTATGGGTGGCCGGCCTCCAATTCGGCCGCGATTTCGCCGTTCAGCACCTGCTCCAGCCGAGCCATGACCCTGGCGACCGGTGCGGCATCGGTAACCCGGTGATCCCAGCGGATGACGACGTCGATCGCGTGATCGGGCCGGACCCGGCCATAGGTCAGCACGAACGGGCCAGGCCCGATGGCATGCAGTTCGCCGGCGCCCACGGCCGCGGCCGAGGTGACGCCATAATTGCCGAAATTGGTGGCGTGCCAGCGCCCCGTTCGCCCCGCCAGCCACCATCCCAGCCGGCGCAGCGGCTGAGGCACGGCGCAGAGCCGATTGATTCGGCGGAACGACCCGATCTGGTCGATCGGCGCGTGCTTGGCGCGGTGCAGTTGGGCGTCGATGTCGGCGAGCGGCATGTCGTCGGCCGCCAGCACCCGTTCCATCAGGATGCATTCCTCGCCGTCTTCGACGCGGGCGATCGCCACCATGGCCGCGGAGCGCGGCAGCTCATAGAAATGCGGCCATGGCCAGGTTGCATAGAGCGTGCGCAGGACCGGTTCATCGCGGGCGACCAGGGCGAATGCCTTGACGAAGATCGCGGCCCAGCCGGCCGGCCTCGCCAGCGTTGCGCGCACCGCGATCAGCTCGCGCACGTCGAGCGGGCGCGCCAGCGATACGAACGGGACCTCCATCGACGCGCGCATCAGGTCGATGATGAAGCGGCGCGGCAGCGAGATTTTTCGGATGGTTCCCCGCATTCCCCCTCAAGGCCCAGATTGCGCCGGCAGGCAAGGCGGCGAGTAGCATCACCTCGCGCGTTGATCCAGCATGAACCGCCAGGGATGAAGCCCGTATTGTGCCGGGGCAGGGCCAATTTTTTTGCAGTTGCTAACGAGGGTCCCAGCTCAGCGCTTGATGCCCGCAAAGCTCGCGGCAATGCCGCGCTGGAACAGCGACCAGTCGAAGCCCAGTGCCAGCGCGACGTAGCCGCGCTCGATCATCGCATTGGCCTGCTCGGCGGTGCGCGCCACGCCGCCGATCGGCACGCCGCTCTTCAAGATGCCTTCCTCCGCACGCGCGATCAGCAGCATCACTTCGGGATCGTCGATCTGGCCGCGCTTGTTGACGGAGGTGGCGAGATCGCCGGGACCGATCACCGCAACATCGATGCCCGGCGTCGCCATGATCTCGTCGATGTTCTTGACCGCCTCGACATGCTCGATGGTGACCATGCAGATCATGTCGTCATCCGCGGTCGCCATGTAATCGGCCATCGACACGCCCCAGCGGAACGGCGCGTGGAACGGGCCCCACAATCGTTCTCCGCGCGGCGGATAGCGCAGGCTTCGCACCGCCTTTTCCGCATCGGCGCGATTGAGGATCATCGGAAAATTGATGCCGAGCGCGCCGATATCCATCGGCGCTTTCGCAAGCCAGGGCTCGTTGGAGGCGATCCGCGCCAACGGCACGCAGGGCGTCCCTGCTGTCGCGGTGATCATGGCGTGCGCGGCGTTCAAATCGATCGGGCCGTGCTCGAGATCGACGATGATCCAGTCGAGCCCCGAGCGCGCCATGATCTGCACGGTCTGGATCGATGGGATCGTGGCGATGGCGCCGAAGGTCGGGCGCCCCTCACGCCATTCCTTGCGCAGGCGGTTGAGGGGAGTGAGCGGTTCGGCCATCGGTATTGTCTACTCCGGCGGATCAGGCGGGCACGCGGCCGCCGAAGAACGGCGTCAGCGCCCGGCTCAGATTGTGCGGTTGTTTCGAGGTGAAGATCATTTCGGCATCTTGCTCCTCGGCTCCGCCGCGCGCAGGCCCGATGAGATCGCAGACCCTGCGCGCGATCGCCGGCGCCGGATCGATCCAGTCCACCTTCCAGGGCGCAAGCTTCACCAGGCGATCGAGCAGCAGCGGATAATGCGTACAGGCGAGCACGACGGTGTCGGTGCGCGCGGCGGGATCGTTGGCATCGCCGACGAAGCAGGGGGCGATCTCCCTGGCAATCGCGGCATCGCTGACCTCGCGCCCACTCAGCGCGGCCTCCGCGAGCGAGGCAAGTTCGGGCGAGCCGACCAGCGTCACCTCGCATCCGCTGCCGAAATCGCGGATCAGCGCGCGGGTATATTCGCGCTGCACCGTGCCTTTGGTGCCGAGCACGGAGACACGCCTGGTTTTCGATTTGGCGCAGGCCGGCTTGATCGCCGGCACCGTGCCGACGAAGGGCAGCGAATAGGCGGCGCGCAGATGCGACAGCACGAGAGTGGAAGCGGTGTTGCAGGCGATCACGACCAGATCGGGCGCATGCTTGGAGATCAATTCGCCGATCAGCGGCACCACGCGGCCGATGATCTCCTCCTCGCTGTGCTGGCCGTAGGGGAAGAAGGCGTCGTCGGCGACGTAGACGTAATGCGCGTCGGGCCGCGCCGCGACGATCTCGCGCAGCACGGTCAGGCCGCCGAGGCCGGAGTCGAAGACGAGGATGGTGGGGCGATCGGGCACAGCCTAATTCTAAATGATTAAAGGTTATTAATCAGTTGTTTTCATCGACCTGTCGCGTCCCAGCGGGGCCATTCACTCCGTCGTCATCGCCCGGCTTGACCGGGTGATCCCGTATTCCAGAGACGTTCGAGGCTTCGCAGAGGCGCCGCGGCGTACTGGATGCCCCGCCTGCGCGGGGTACGACCGACCGCATTCTCGCGACGGATTGCGTCCGAGTTATGCCAGGAATCGCCGCCCTCAAAGGCATCAGAGGGCGCAGGGAAGGCCAGGTGCTCGCCGCACCCGCGGCCCCGTGTGCAAAAAATCGCGCAAAAAGCGCACACGGGTGTAACCACAGGTAGGGCGGAATCACGCCGGCCTTCCCTGCGCAGTGTTTTGACGGCTTACTTCGCGCTCTCCTCGGTGAACCAGCTTGATTGCCACCGTCATC
>JBLMWS010000317.1:0-5911 GCA_050257355.1 Gemmatimonas sp. | reverse complement strand
ACAGCGTCCTGGAAGTATTGAAGGCGCCGGCCGATGCCATTTGTCCGGCGCCGGAAATGTCACCAGACCAGATGCGGCTGATTTCCAGGGTGATCAATCTCGAAGACACGGGTCGCATGATCCTGCTCGTCGACCCGGCTCAATTGCTCGATCGTATCGAGAGCGAGGTTCTTGCCAAGTTCGAGAGTGCGCAGTCCGACCAAGCTGCGACAGCCACGTGATTAGGCTTTTGATTGCCGACGATTCGGCGCTCATGCGCAAGCTTCTGCAGGACATCTTCGTTTCGGAGGGCGACTTCGACATTCGCCTGGCCCGCAACGGCACCGAAGCGCTCGAACTGGTGCGGACATTCGATCCACAGGTGATTACCCTCGACGTTCAGATGCCGGACATGGATGGTTTGACCTGTCTCAGCCGGATCATGATCGAGGCACCGCGCCCGGTGGTGATGGTGTCGTCGCTCACCGCCGAGGGCGCTGAATCAACGCTGGAGGCGATCGAACTCGGCGCCGTCGATTTTGTCGCCAAGCCAAGTGGGGCGGTATCGCTGGAGATCGATCGGCTGCGCCCGATATTGGTCGAGAAAGTGCGCGCCGCGTCGAGCGCGCGTATCCGGCGCACGTTGCGGCTCACCGAACGCGTCCGTCATCAAATGCGCGGTGCCGGGGTCGCGGCGCGTCCGCGTCCAAAGGCGCCGGCGCGCCTGAACGCGCCTGGCGATAGCCGATCCAAAAAGCGGGCACGAAAGAAGCAATCGGCGTCCGAGTTGCCGGGATTGGTGCTGATCGGCTCCTCGACCGGAGGTCCGGCCGCGCTCGACGCCGTTCTGCCCCATCTGCCTGGCGATTTTCCGTGGCCGGTTCTGGTGGCGCAACACCTGCCGGCGAGCTTCACCGGACCTTTCGCCCGCCGGCTGAACGATGACTGCGCATTGAACGTCGTCGAGGTCGACCGCCCCATGCCGCTGCAGGCCGGTACGATCTATATCGGCAAAGGCGACGCGGATGTGGTTGTGGCGCCGCGCGCGGCCGGCCTGATCGCGATGCCGGTACCTGCGCAGGCGAGCTATCTCTGGCACCCCAGCGTGGAACGTATGGTCCTCAGTGCGATTGACCACATCGACGCCCATCAGTTGATCGGCGTCCTGTTGACGGGAATGGGAAATGACGGCGCCGGCGCCATGAAGATGCTGCATGATCGCCATGGCCGCACCATCGCCGAAGCCGAATCGACGGCGATTGTCTGGGGCATGCCGGGGGAGCTCGTTAGGAACGGCGGGGCCGAACGGGTCTGTCCGCTTGTCGATATCGCGCCTGCAATTCTCGACATGTTATGTGCCCATGCCCCTCATTAAAGGCGGCGGCAAACCCACCCCTGGCCCGCCAGATAGCGCTGGCTCCAACGCGCACCTCGCGGCGCTGGCTAGTCCCGACGCCGACCTGCGGTGGACGGCGGCACGTGCGCTCGCCGGGCAGGCCGATGCCGTACCGGCGCTGGCGAAGGCGCTGGCCGCCGAGGGTACTCAGCGGGTGCGCGAAGCTATCATGACGGCGCTGATGCGCGTCGGCGACGATGCCAGCGTCAAGGCCATGTTGCCCTACCTGCGGGCGCAAGATGTCGCGCTCCGCACTGCCGCGATCGAAGCCCTGCAAGCGCTGCCGGAGGCCGTCGCGCCGTTTATGCAGACCTTGTTCGCCGATCCCGATTCCGACGTCCGGCTTCTGGCCACCGAACTGGCGCGTAACATGCCGGAAGCCGAGGCGACCCGGTTGCTCTGCGGGCTGATTGAGCGCGAACAGCACCCGAATGTCTGCGCAGCGGCGATCGACGTGTTAACCGAGGTCGGCACGCGCGATGCGATTCCCGCCCTTGAACAATGCGCGGTGCGATTTGCCGCCACCCCATTCCTGCCGTTCGCGGCCTCGGTTGCGATAGCCCGGATTTCCGGCACGGAAGTCTGAGGCCATGGCGGACCGGGGCGGACCATCGAAGATTTCTCCGGAAGACGTGCAACGGTTCTGCGAATTTCTCTATCGGCGCACCGGCATGTCGTTTTCGGAAGACAAACGCTATTTCATCGACCGGCGCCTGGACGAGCGCATCGCGGCGACCGGTTCCGGGTCGTTTCAGACCTATTTCTCGTTGCTGCGTGCCGACGCCGATCACGAGATCGAGCACTTGATCAATTTGTTCACGGTCAATGAAACTTATTTCTACCGCGAAGATGCGCAATTGCGCTGCATGACATCGGACATGCTGGACGCAATTGTCGCCCGCAAGGCGGAGGATGCCTCGATCCGCATCTGGTCGGTGCCGTGCTCGACCGGGGAGGAGCCTTATTCGATCGCGTTGTGGCTGATGGAAAACTGGCGGCAGGTCGACAGCTACAACATTGAAATCGTCGGTTCCGACATCGATACGCGCGCACTCAAGGCGGCGGTTGAAGGCATCTACGGCGACCGCGCGCTTATGCGCCTGTCGCCGGACATTATCGAGCGTTATTTCACCCGCCTCGACAATGGCCGTCATCAGATCGACGAGGGCCTGCGAGGTTCGATTGAGTTCAGCCGGGTCAATCTGATCGACAGCGCCGATATGGCGCAGCAGCGCGGGTTCGACATCGTATTTTGCCGAAACGTGCTGATTTACTTTGACGCCGCATCGCGCCGGGCGGCGGCGGAAAACCTCTATGATAGCTTGCAGCCGGGCGGTTATATCTGCCTCGGCCACTCGGAGAGCATGAGCCGCATATCGCCATTGTTTGATGTTTGCCGTTTTCCCGACGCCATCGTCTACCAAAAGCCGGAGGCCGATCATGTCTGAAGCCGGGGCGGTCCAGACAGGTGACCTGAAGCGCGTCCTTGTGGTCGACGACTCGTCGCTGGTCCGGCTCTATTACCGCGCAGCGCTCGAGAAGTCGGGCTTCGCCGTCGAACAGGCCATCAATGGCATCGAGGCCATGGAGAAAGTGCTGAGCCAGAATTTCGATCTGGTCATCGTCGACGTCAATATGCCGCGGATGGACGGTTTTGCTTTCCTGCGTTCGTTACGCAGCGACAAGGATTTCAAGGTCGCCGCATTGCCCGCGCTGATGATTTCGACCGAGTCTGAGCGTCAAGACATGCTTACCGCCACCGAAGCGGGGGCGAATTTCTACCTGGTCAAGCCGGTCGCGGAAGCCGACCTCGTACGCCATGTGGCTGTGTTGACGGGAGCGGTGCTGTGAACGAGCTTCAGGAACAGTTCGTGACCGAGGCGCGCGAGCTGGTCCGTCAGGCCACCGACGATCTGATCGCGCTCGAGCGTGACGGCAGCACGGCGCAACGCGTCGACCGGGTATTCAGGGCCTTTCATACCCTCAAGGGTTCGGCCGGCGTGGTCGAGCTTCCCGCCATGACGCTGCTGCTGCATGCGGCGGAGGATCTGTTGACGGGGGTGCGCAGCGGCTCTGTGGCCGCCGACGCCGAGGTCATCGATTTGTCGCTGAGCTGCCTCGACCAGGTGTCGCGTTGGATCGACGATTTTGAGGCCACGGTCGCGCTGCCGGGCGATGCCGGCGACACCGGCCGCGCCATGGCTGAGCGTCTGCGGGCGCTGTTGCCGGCGGGCGACGCAAAGGCGGCGCCGACGACGAAGGTTGAGGCTCCCGCCGCGAATTCGGGGACAGCGGACTGGGTGCATCGCCTGCTGGAGAAAGCAGGCGATAAGGTCGCCGGCGCACAGAGCTTGTTGGCAATATCTTACGAGCCGGTCGCCGGGTGCTTCTTCAACGGTGACGATCCGCTCGCGCTGATGCGGCAGATTCCCGGTCTGCTAGCTTTCAACGTCGAGCCGCGGGCTCCTTTTCCGCCCTTGGCCGAACTGGACCCTTACGCCTGCAATCTCCGGCTCCAGGCCATCGCCTCCGGCGGGCGCGACGAGATCGCCCATATTTTTCGCCAGGTGCCGGATCAGGTCCGTGTCGACGCCGTTCCGCCCTCGGCAGGGCCGGCGACTCGTGCCGACAATGTCCGCCCGGATCATACCGCGCTCATTCGAACTGTACTTGAAGCCCAAATCGAGTTGTTGAGCCTGCCGGGGCGCACGGATGGTCTTGCCGGAACTGTGGCCGCGGCGCGGCGCGTGGCAGCAAATGCGCTCCGCTCGGGCGGATTCAGGAGTCTGGCACAGTCGCTCGAAAACGGTAGTGCAGTAAACGCGCAAGACCCGTCGGCCGTGCTGGAAGCGATCGCGCGGGCGGCGTCATCACTTGACGTCTCAGGCAGGGTTGATGCCGCAGAGAAAGGCGCCGAACCGGCGCGGGACGACACCACAGATCGCCCAGCGGAGCGCATGCTGCGCGTCGCGGAAGACAAGATCGAGGCGCTTGTCAATCTGGCCGGCGAGTTGATCGTTGCCAAAAACGCGCTCGAACATTCCGTGAAGGCGATCGATGAATCGAACGATAAAGTGAGTACGCTCCGCCGCGATCTGGACGCCATCAGCCGTCTGGCGGTCGAACTGCACGGCGGCGTCCTGCAGTTGCGGATGATCCCGGTAGCGCAGGTGTTTCGCTCGTTTCCGCGGCTGGTGCGTGACGTATCTCGGCAGCTGAACAAGAGCGTGACGCTGGTGACGCATGGTGAAAATACCGAAGCCGACAAAACCATCGTCGACCGTTTGTTCGAGCCGATGGTTCATCTGGTCCGCAATGCTATCGATCACGGCATAGAAAGCGCCGAGCGGCGTCTATCCGCCAACAAGTCCGCTGCGGCGACCATATCCATTCGGGCCTCGCGCGCCGGCGACCGCTTTTTGGTCGAAGTCAGCGACGACGGCCGTGGTATCGACCCGGCGGTGGTGCGCCGGCGGGCGGCCGAAAAGAAACTGCTACCGGACGACGAACTCGCTGCCTTGAGCGATGGGCAGGTGATTGACCTGATTTTCGCGGCGGGCTTTTCGACAGCCAAACAAATTTCCGATGTCTCCGGCCGTGGTATCGGCATGGACGTGGTCCGCACCGCCGTCGAACGCATGGGCGGACGGGTGACGATCGCGAGCCAGGTTGGCACCGGCACGACCGTGCGGCTCGATCTGCCAATGACCATCGCGATGTCCCGCATCATGGTGGTCGAGGCGGGAGGACAGGTCTTCGGCGTGTCGTTGGACGCTGTCTCGGAAACGGTGCGGCTTGCGCCCGGTCGCATTAGCCGCATCAAGAACAACGACGGGTTCGTTCTCCGCGACCATGTGGTGCCGACTGTCTCGCTCGCCGAATTAATGAAGTTGCCCAGCCGCCCCGTCGATGCGGCATCTCGTCTTTTCCTGGTCGTCGAAACCGGCGGGCGCGTCGCCGCCTTCGAAATCGACGCCATCCGCGACCGCATGGAGGCTGTGCTCAAGCCGATGCAGGGCCTGCTCGCCGGCGCCCGCGGCTATGCCGGAACCACGCTTCTCGGCAACGGCCAGGTTCTACTGGTTCTTGATGTAAAAGAGATCATGCCATGACAATTCGCCGCGCCGCCGATGGAACGGTGTTTCTGGAGGGGCCTTGTCCGGTGGAGGACGCAGAGCCACTATTGCGGATGTTGCTGGAGACGCCGGCCGCGCCGGTGAACTGGACCCTATGCCGGGAGCCGCATACGGGCGTCGTTCAGGTTCTGATTGCCGGGGGGGTGGTCCCCATTGGACCGTGCGGTGACGACTGGATGGCACAGTGGTGGTAATATGTACTTTGACGCATTTTGGCGGCCCCCAGCGCAGATTGGCCTCGAATTCAGCCATTTACCGGCCTGTCGCAAGCCGATAGACCTAACGCCTATGTCCCTGGGCTATACGCCGACCGCGCGCCCGTTCATCACCCCTGAGATACCGCATGGCTCATAAAATCTTGATCGTCGACGACAGCAAACTTGCCCGGATGGTGATTGTT
>JBLMWS010000316.1:0-15386 GCA_050257355.1 Gemmatimonas sp. | reverse complement strand
CCCGACGATGATGAAGCCAGGATGATCGAGCTGGTGTCGCGGCTGAAGTCCGAACGATAGGTCGCCTGCGCGCGCGGCTCTTACTCTGCTGATGGGGCAGGACGACGCAAGTGCGCGCTCGGGCGTGCATCACTCCCGAATGACAGCCGCCGCAATGCGGCTTCGCACTACGGCATAAGCAATGCTTGCCACGCGCGACATCTCTTGCGAGAGTGCCTGCAAAACAAAATAAAGATCAAAATGGGAGGTTGCGATGCCGGGGTATGCCAGCAATCTTGTGTCCGTGGCGGCGGGTGGCCTGTTGGCCGTGTTCGCGAATGCCGCCCACGCCGAAAAGAAATACGACCCCGGCGCCAGCGATACCGAGATCAAGATCGGCAACATCATGCCCTACAGCGGGCCTGCCTCCTCCTATGCCGTGATCGGGAAGACGGAGGCCGCCTATTTCGACAAGATCAACGCCGAGGGCGGTATCAATGGGCGCAAGATCAAATTCATTACCTACGACGACGCCTATAGCCCGCCCAAGGCAATCGAGCAGGCGCGCAAGCTCGTCGAAGACGACGGGGTGCTGCTGATCTTCCAGTCGTTGGGAACGCCGTCCAATTCGGCGATCCACAAATACATGAACGCCAAGAAGGTGCCCCAGCTCTTTGTCGCGACCGGCGCCACCAAATGGGGCGATCCAAAGAACTTTCCCTGGACCATGGGCTGGCAGCCCAACTACCAGAGCGAGGGACGCATCTACGCCAAATACATCCTGCAGCATTTTCCGAACGCCAAGATTGCGGTGTTCTGGCAGAACGACGACGCCGGCAAGGACCAGGTCAAAGGACTGCGCGACGGACTAGGCGACAAGGCCAACATGATCATCGCCGACAAGTCCTACGAGGTGAGCGATCCCTCGATCGACTCCCAGATCGTTGCTCTGCATGATTCCGGCGCCGACACGTTCTTTTCCTGGGCTGCTCCCAAAGGTTCGGCGCAGGCGATCAGAAAAGTGGGCGAACTCGGATGGAAGCCGCGGTTCTTTCTCGCCAACGTATCGGCCTCGGTGGCTGGCGTGCTGAGGCCGGCGGGACTTCAATATACAAAGGGCATCATTTCGACGGCCTACCTGAAAGATCCGACCGATCCGGCGTGGAAGAACGATCCGGGCGTGAAGGCCTGGCAGGCGTTCATGGACAAGTATTATCCGAGCGGCGACAAATCCGACCAGAACAACGTGTATGGCTACGCTGCGGCGCAGACGCTGGTGCAGGTGCTCAAGCAATGCGGCGATGACCTGACGCGCGAAAACGTCATGAGGCAGGCTGCCAATCTCAAGGATTTCTCGAGCGAGGTGCTGCTGCCGGGCATCAAGATCAACACCGGGCCCGACGATTTCTTTCCAATCGAACAAATGCAGCTGATGCAGTTCGACGGCGAGGCCTGGCACCTGTTCGGCGACGTCATCACCGGTGAAGTCGGCCACCAGATGAGTCACTGAGGCAGGGCTGGTGCCTCGTTCGTTGTTGCGTCCCGGCGGGAGTCGCTCAAGGCGTAGCGCCCGCAGTGATCCCTCCAATCCAAGTGAAGGTGATCAGCCGGCGGCGAGCCGCACGCCGGCGCGCAGGAATTTCTGCGGATCGACCGCTTCGCCGTTGATACGCGTCTCATAATGCAGATGCGGACCGGTGGAGCGGCCGGTCGAACCGACTTCGCCGATCACCTGACCGATCTTGACGTATTCGCCGACCTTGACGTTGATCTGCGAGAGGTGGCCATAGCGCGTCGAGAGGCCGTTGCCGTGGTCGATTTCAACCATGCGGCCGTAACCGCCCGCCCAGCTGGCGTTCACCACCTTGCCGTTGGCCGTCGCGCGCACGGGATCGCCAATCTGGGCACGGAAGTCCAGTCCGGTATGCATCGCCGGACGGCCCAGGAACGGATCGACGCGGACTCCGAAGCCCGAGGTAAATTCGACTTCGCCGACGACGGGTTTTCGATACGGCACGAGCGCGAGCGTCCGGGTGAGCCGGTCCAGCTGTGCCCGATTGATGTTGACGCGGTAGAGCTCGCGCTCGAAAGCGCCGGCGTTGGGCGAGAGCCTGACCGGGATGAACGGGCCCCCCATGGGACCGCGCGGCGCTGCGGCCTCCAGATGTGCGATATTGAGTCCGAGATCGCTGACGACCCCGCGCATGCGGCGAATGCGCGATTCGATCGTGTCATCATAGGAATTGAGCGCCGCCATTTGCCGGCTCTCCACGCGGTCAAGCGATTGCTCCAACCGCGCCAGCACGTTGCCGACGCCTTGGGTCTTCGCAAACTGGCTGGGGGGCGGGCCTGCCGTGAGCGGCGCGCGCGATTCGAGCCGGGCCTCACGATCGGGCGGCGCAACGAAGATCACGGTATCGCTGATCGGCGACGGTTTGGGCGTGCCGATGCTCGTTTCCGACTGGGTGCTGCCGCGCGGGGACGTCGGTTTGATCGAACCGGTGATATCGGGCACGGCGCCGAGCGCGGTCGCGCGTGCTTCCAGCGCGGCCTGGCGGCGCATGATCTGTCTGAGTTTCTGATCAAACTGCTCCTGGTCCAGCGTTTGGCGGCTGGTGGTCCGGTCGATCTTGGCGCGCAGTTCCGTGATGCGGTCCTCGTAGGCGTTTTGCATCTCGGTTTGACGCGCAATCAGCCGGGTGAGGACGTCGTCGCGAAAGGCGAAATAGGTGGCGGTTGCGGCCGACCACAGGCCAAGCAGCGTGACCGTGCCGACCACGATCCAGAAGACCACCGGGCCGAACCGTACCTGCTTGCCTGCATGGACCAGCGTGTAGCCACTTTCGCTGGTCTGCTTCGCAGCAGGCGACGGCGCGCGGGGCGGCGACGGCCGGCGGGCGTGGGCCCTGCCATGGTCATGCGGATGGTGTTGGGGATAGTCGGAATATTGACCTGACCGATACGTCATCAGCACTCCCGCGCCGGTCGGAAGAGGATTCCGTTCGGCCAAACTTGCGGAGGCAATTTGACCTGGTCATGGTTAATTTTCGGGAAATGGGATCGCGGAGCTCAAGCGGCCTGGGCTGCCGCAAGCACCTCGTCGGCGTGGCCGTCGACCCTCACATTGCGCCAGATCCGTTTGATCCGTCCGTCGGCACCGATCAGAACGGTCGAGCGAATGATCCCAAAGAAGGTCCTGCCATACAGCGACTTCTCTCCCCAGGCGCCATAGGCTTCCAGCATCGCGTGCGTCTCATCCGATACCAGCGGCACGTTCAGCTTGTGCTTGTCGCGGAACGCCTCTTGCGCCTTGAGCGGGTCTGCCGAGACGCCGAGCACGGTCGTTCCGCTCGCTGCAAAGGCTTGTGACAGGCGCGTGAAATCAATGGCTTCTTTGGTGCAGCCGGGCGTGTTGGCGCGGGGATAGAAGAACAGTACCAGCTTCTTGCCGGCAAAATCGGACAGTGAGATCACTCCGCCGCCGTCGCGCGGCAGACGAAACGCCGGGGCCCTGGCCCCTTCGGCCAACGTTGGCGACTTGCCGACTGGCGATTCGGCCTTTGTAGCCGCCTTCGATGTCTTTAACGGTTTCGAGGTGGCGTTGTGCGATGCTTTGGAAACGACGTTCTTTGCCGATTTGCGCGCCGGAACGCTCCGGGTTTTTGCGGGCTTTGTGTTCGCGCGCGCCGAGATTTCCCGGGCCGTCTTGCTGCGGGGCGATGCCTTGGATGATGTCTTGGACGATTTCTTGCGCGATTTCTTGGACATACGCCTTCCTTTCGTCGCTTTCGGCGGCTCAATCATAGTCGTTGCGGGGGCTTGCCCGGCGAGCCGGAATCGCGCCTTTGGCCGGGTCAAGTTTGACCGCCCCGGAGTATGGTGACAAGGAATTCGAGGCATCCACCGTCCCCTCGTTGCTGAGTCTCTTGGGGCCTGATGACAAGCAACCGGATTGATCGAGGATTGACGGCCATGCCGCCACAGGGGCGCTCGTTACCTGTTGACGGATGCCCTGACGGCGATCAATCCTTCAACGAACGCCGCTACCGAGAGGCAATGGCAAGGAACACGCCGCCCCAGGGGCCTCACCGAGGCTCCAGCCCGCCTGCCGCTGCCGCACAACGGGGGCAATGGGACGCGCAGGATTGGGATCAGGAGAACGAGGAGGCTGCCGGCCATGATGCGCGGCGGCTCCTGTCTCGCCCGCAGCCGGGATTCGACCGGCTCGGCGATCGCTTGGCCGCCATGCAGAGATGGATCGCCGGAGGGCGCTGGGTCCGGCGGCTCGCCGTCGTCACGGCAGCTATGATCGTCATCTTTACCGCCTGCTTCGGCGGCCTGTGGTGGCGGTTGGGGGCCGGGCCGATCAATCTCGACATGGCGACGCCGTGGCTTGTCGCCGCCATCGAGGACAATATCGGCAACGGCAATACGGTCGAAATCGGCGGGACCCAGATCGAGCGGGCAGGACGGATCCGAATCGCCGTTCGGATCCGCGACATCGTCGTGCGCGACCGCGACCACGCGATCGTCGCAAGCGCACCGAAGGCCGAGGTCAAGCTGTCCGGTGCTGCGCTTTTGACGGGGCGGCTCCGCGCCGAGAGCCTCAATCTGGTCGACGCCGTCCTCGCGGTGCGCATTACGCCCGATGGATATGTGACCGTTTCCGCGGGCGATACCGCAAAGCCGCTAGCAACCGGCATTGCGGCGCGGCCGAAACCGAGCCCGGCGATTCCGCAGCAGCCGCCTGCGCCGGCGCTGCTGCCGCAGGCTGCCGCCCCGGCGCCTACATCTTCGGCTTCAGTGCCGGCAGCGCCATCCGGCGGCAACAGCGGATTGCTGGCCGGCCTCGATTGGCTCGATAGTCTCAGCCTCACCGGGCTCGATGGTCAAAATCTCAATGAGATAGGCTTGAAGAACGGCAGGCTCGTCGTCGACGACGAGCAGCGCGGCAACAAATGGAATTTCGAGAACATCAGCCTCAGCCTGCGCCGGCCGACCGGCGGCGGCGTGGCGCTGAGCCTGGGCGAGGGGGGCGCGCATCCGTGGTCGCTGCGCGTCGCCATCGGCGCCGCAGCGAACGGCGTGCGGAGCGTCGATATTCACGCCGACAAAGTCTCCGCCAACAATATCCTCCTGGCACTGCGGCTGAAGGATCTGACCTACACCGCCGACCTGCCCCTGAGCGGCGAGTTGAAGGGCGAATTGGGCCGCGACGGCCTGCCGACCTATTTCCGCGGCAAGATCGTCGTCGGCAGCGGCACCATCATCGATACCGACACGCCGGCCTATCCGATGCCGATCGACTCGGCGGAAATGAATGTCGAATGGGATGCCGGGCGGCGCGTGTTGGTCGCGCCGTTCAAGATCATCTCCGGCGAGAACCGGATCACGCTCCTCGCCCATCTGGAGCCGCCCAACGGCAGCGTGGACGACTGGCAGCTCGGCCTGTCCGGCGGCACCATCGTGCTCGGCGGGATCGACGACGAGCCGCCCTTGATCTTCAACCGCATCTCGGTCGGCTTTCGCTTTGACACCGAGAGAAAGCAGGTGCTGCTGACCCAGGCCGACATCAGCAACGGCGAGATCGGAATCGCCGGCAACGGCAGCATCGATTACTCCGGCGAGCCGCTGTTGAAGCTCGGCCTAGCCGGCACGCCGATGTCGGCCACAGCGTTGAAGCGGATCTGGCCGACGCTGATTGTGCCCGAGGTGCGTCAGTGGGTGATCGAGCGCATCGAGGGCGGCTCCCTTCAACGCATCGAGATCGGTGTCAACACGCTGATCAAAAATCTGCCGCGCAAGGGGCCGCCGATTCCCGACGACGGTCTCTCCGTCAATATCTTGGCCAATGGCGTGACCGTGCATCCCGTGGACGGACTGCCATCGGTTCACGATGCGGATTTGAAAGCACATGTGACGGGCCGCACCGCGACCGTCACCATCGGACAGGCAACCGCAGACACCCCTGGCGGCCGCAAGCTCAACATTTCCGATTTCGTCTTCGAAGTCCCGGACACCCATCCGAAGCCGCCGCTCGCGCGGGTCAAGCTGAAGATCGATGGTTCGGTGCCTGCGGCGGCGGAGGTCTTGGCGTCCGATCGTCTGAGTGGCCTTTCCGCGACGCCAATCGATCCGAATGCCAGCAAGGGCACGTTTTCCGCGCTCATTAATATGGGCATGCCGGTGAAGGGCGAGCTGACGGCCGACGATACGACCTATGCCGTGACCGCCGACTTGAACGGCTTTGGCGCCGACAAATTGGTGATGGGCCAGAAGCTGGAAGCCAACACGCTGAAGATCGTCGCCAACAACCAGGGCTATCAGGTCAAGGGCGACGTCAAGATCAACGGCCAGCCGGCGAGCCTCGATTACCGCAAGCCGGCGGACGGCGACGCCGACATCAAGCTGCAGGCGACGTTGGATGATGCGAGCCGCGCCAAGCTCGGGCTTGACCTCGGCTCTGCCGTGAGCGGCGCCATCCCGATCAAGCTGACGGGCAAGATCGGCGGTCCAGACCACGACAGCAAGCTGGGCGTCGAGGCCGATCTGACCGCGCTGAAGCTCGACAACGTCCTGCCGGGCTGGGTCAAGGTCGCAGGCAAATCCGGCAAGGCGACCTTCAACGTGATACCGAAGGCGCAATCGACCCGTTTCGAGGATATCGTCATCGAAGGCGCCGGCGTGTCGATCAAGGGATCGCTGGAAGTCGATCAGAACGGCGATCTATTGAATGCGAATTTCCCGACCTATTCGCCTTCCGAAGGCGACAAGACGTCGCTGCGCGCCGAGCGCGGTCCGGACGGCGTCGTCAAGGTCACCATGCGTGGCGACGTGTTCGACGGCCGCGGTTTCATCAAATCGGCCATTTCGGGCAACAGCAAGGACGAGAGCAAGAGCAAGCTCAAGAGCATCGATCTCGATGTCGATCTCAAGCTCGGCGCGGTCGCGGGCTTTAACGGCGAAGCGGTTCGCAGCCTCGATCTGAAGTTCTCCCGGCGCAACGGCGTGATCAAGAGCCTTGCGCTTAGCGGCAAGGTCGGCCGCGACACGCCCTTGAGTGCCGAATTGAAGACGCGCGGCCACGGTCTCGGACGCGACATCATCTACGTCGAAACCAATGATGCCGGCGCCTTCTTCCGCTTCAACGACATCTATTCCAAGATGATCGGCGGCCAGCTCGATCTTGCGATGGATCCGCCCACCGCCGCGCCTTCGGCGAGGGAGGGCTTGATGAATGTCCGCGACTTCACCGTGAAGGGCGAGCCTGCGCTCGATCGCGTGGTGGCCGGCGGTCCGGGCGGCGTGAAGAACGGCGTCTCCTTCTCGCGGCTGCGCGCGGAGTTCAGCCGGCAGAACGGCCAGCTGACGGTGCGGGACGGCGTGGTGAAGGGGCCCACGGTCGGCGCTACCATCGAGGGCAGCATCGACTATGTCGCCAATCAGGTCCGCATGAGCGGCACCTTCGTGCCGCTCTACGGGCTGAACAACATGTTCGGCCAGATTCCGGTTCTCGGCTTTTTCCTCGGCGGCGGCAGCAATGAAGGTCTGTTCGGCATCACCTATGAGGTGGTCGGGACGCCGGGCGCGCCGGTGGTACGCATCAATCCGATTTCGGCGATGGCGCCCGGCGTGCTGCGCAAGATTTTCGAGTTCAACACCGGCAAGCAGCAGAACCAGATCGAGTTGCCGCCGAACAATTGATCGACGCAGGCGCCGCCAGCCAACCGCTTTCTATCCGAGACCGCGCCCGGCGCATCAGGCGGCGCCTGCGCGGTCTGCGTCACGTTGCGTGCGATTTCGGAGGTGACCGCGCCCCGCCGGTCGTGCCAAGGCGCAGCAGCAGCGAATTCACGTCGGCATCGATGTCGTCGACGTAGAGGCCGTAGGTCACATAGATGTCCCACGGTTCAAAGCGGCGTGCGTAAGCCATCTTGCGAACCGCGACTGTCTTGCCGGGACGCGGGAAGGCATAGGTCGCAACGCCGCCTTCCGGGCGTTGACGCGCGGCCGCCATCTGGATGTCGGCGATGAGACGGCCGTCAGCGTCCTTCGCGCCGGACGCCCGACCTTCGACCTGCGGATTGGCGATGTTCAAAAGGCTGGTGCTGTCCGCATTGTAGACGACGGCATAGCCCTGGCCCTTGTTGAAGGTCATGCGCCGGCCGCGCAGGCGGAATTGGTTTTTCGCTTCCGCAAGCGTCATCTTGCCGGCGGCAACCTCGTCCTGCAGCGTCTGCGCCATGCCGATCATCAAGTCGACGGCCGTGCGCATCTCCGCGACCCGGTCCTCCACCATGCGGTTCTGGCCGAGCCAGGCCGACACTGCGACGATCGCGAATACAGTGAGCGCCGCGAGCACAACGATGCTTGCGAGTTTGGTGCGGATATTGAGTCGGCTGAGCAGCTTCATTGCGGCCTCTTCTGGCGTGGCGTCGTCATTCGCTACCAGCAACCGCCTTACCAAGGGTGAATGCAGGCACCGCAAATCGACATGGGGCCGTGCGAGGTGCAGTCGTGACGCCTAGTGCCGCAGGGCGGGTACAACCAGGAAGGGAATCATTCCGAGCACGACGGCCACGAGAGCAAATACAATCAGCGGATTGTAGCTATGGGTGAGATCGTGAATCAGGCCGCCACACCAGGAGCCCACCGCCGAGCCCAGCCCGCTGCCGATGGAGATGCTGCCGTAGATCGTGCCGACGCGCTCGCCGCGAAATATCTTCATGGCCGTGGCGGAGAGCAGCGGACCGCGCGAGCCGATCATGCTGCCGAAGCAGACGACAAAGCCCGTCAGCAGCCAGAAGTTCGGATACCATTGCAGGCCCCACAGCATCAGGATGCCGATGATGGACAGGGCGTAGCTGAACAGCACCGACGGCCTGCGGCCGATCAGCCCGTCCAGCGACGACACCCCCAACATCCCGAACAAGAGCACGACGCCGGAGAAGCCCCATGCTGTCGCGGCCTGCAAAGGCGGGAATCCGGCGTCGACCAGATAGGCCACGACCTGCGGGGCGATGGCATACATGCCGATCGCGGTAAAGAAGAACGTCGCAAACAGCGCCCAGAAGGCATGATGACGTAACGCGGTTGCGAGCGTCCAACCGTCGCCCTCAAGACTCTCGGTGGCCGTTTTGACGACATGCGGCGAGCCGCCGGAGAACAGCCGCCAAGGCAACAGCAATAGCGGAACGAGCAGAACGAGCGCCAGCGTCCCGAACATCTCGTAGGCGCCGCGCCAGCCGAAGCGCTCGATCAGAAGCTGTGAGGCAGGCAAGAGGATCAACACGCCCGCGCCGGTCGCGGAATAGACCACGGCCATCGCGGTCGGCAATTTGGCACCGAACCAGCGGCCGAGCAGGATCGAGTTAGGCACGTTGCCGATGAAGGCAATGCCGATTCCGACGCACAGCCCGACACTGAGCTGGAACTGCCAGAGATGGTTCGCGAACGCGGCAAACAGGTACGCGCCGCCGAGCAGCGCTAATCCCAGCGCGTAGACCATCCGCGGCCCGGACAGGTCGAACAGCCGTCCGATCAGCGGCGCCGACAAGCCGCCGGCCAGTGCGCACAATGAATAGACCGAGACCACCTCGGCGCGGTCCCAGCCGAAGTCTTGCGAAATCGGTTTGAGGAAGACGGTAAAACTCTCGCCCAAACCGCGGCCGAGCACCGAGAGCGCAAAGCACAGCGTGAGCACGACGAGCGCCACGCGCGCCGGCCTGGCCGGCGCAACAACGATCTCCTCCCGCGGCGTGTTCTGATCCATCGCCGACAGGGAGCGCGCTTTGGTGCGCCCGAGCAAGCGCGTTTAGCGAATGCGCCTATGCAGGCCTGAGCAGGACGTGGCGCTTCTTGCCGAGCGAGAGTTTGATGACGCGCTCCGGCGTGAGATCAGCCGGGGTGAGCATGAGGCGCTCATCCGTTACCGGCGTATCGTTGACCCGCAGGCCGCCGCCTTTGATTTGCCGCCGCGCCTCGCCGTTGGACGCCACCAGCCCGGCCTTCACGAAGGCGGCGAGCACGCCGAGACCCGATTCGAGTTCGCTCGGCAGGATTTCGATGCTCGGCAGATTTTCCGCGATCGCGCCTTCCTCGAAGGTGCGCCGCGCCGTCTCCGCGGCCTGCTGCGCGGCCTCGGGACCGTGGAGCAGGGCGGTCGCGGCATCGGCCAGCGCCTTTTTGGCCTCGTTGATCTCGGCGCCCTTGAGGGCTGCGAGTTTCTCGATCTCGCCGAGCGGCAAGGTGGTGAACAACTTCAGGAACCGCTCCACGTCGGCGTCCTCGGTGTTGCGCCAGAACTGCCAGTATTCGTAGGGGCTCTTCATGTCGGCGTTGAGCCACACCGCGCCGCTCGCGGTCTTGCCCATCTTCTCGCCGGAGGCAGTCGTGATCAAAGGCGTGGTCAGCGCATGCAGTTGCGGCGTGCCGAGACGGCGGCCGAGATCGATGCCGTTGACGATGTTGCCCCACTGGTCGGAGCCGCCCATCTGCAGCCGGCAATCGTAGCGCTTGTTCAAGACCGCGTAGTCGTAGGCCTGCAGGATCATGTAGTTGAATTCGATGAAGCTCATCTCCTGGTCGCGCTCGAGGCGGAGCTTGACCGAGTCCATCGCCAGCATGCGGTTGACCGAGAAATGCCGGCCGATGTCGCGCAACATTTCGATCCAGTTGAGTTTGGTCAGCCATTCCGCATTATCGGGCATGATGGCATCGCTCCGGCCTTCACCGAAGCGGAGGAAATGCGAGAAGACCTGCTTGATGCCGTCCTTGTTGCGCTCGATCTCCTCGATGGACAGGATCTTGCGGGTCTCGTCCTTGCCGGAGGGATCGCCGACGCGCGTGGTCCCGCCGCCCATCAGCGCGATCGGCTTGTTGCCGGTCTGCTGCAGCCAGTACAGGCACATGATCTGCACCATCGAGCCGACGTGGAGCGAGGGCGCGGTGCAGTCGAAGCCGATATAGGCGACGAGCTCGCGCTTGGCCGCCAGCGCGTCCAGCGATTCGGGGTCTGAAATCTGATGAATGAAACCGCGGCTTTGCAGCACATTCAGAAAATCAGATTTAAAAGCAGGCATTTGTCTGGGACTCTGATCATTCTTGTTTTACGGTACTTGCAGTAAAATTGCGGAACCTCGGTCGGACGGGCTGCCGCTTCTGCAGGCGCTGTGGCAATATAAGATGTGTCCCTTTGGCACAAGCTGGGCGTCCGGGGTAGGACTCGCGAGGCTCGCTAAAGACATGATGTTGACGGCGATCGGTCTGATGAGCGGCACCTCGCTCGACGGGGTGGACGTCGCCGTGATCGAGACCGACGGCAAGCGGATCCAGTCCTTCGGCCCCATTGGCTACCGGCCTTATACCGAGGCGGAGCGCAAATTGTTGCGGCAGGCGCTGGCCGAGGCTGTTCAGCTGACGGAGCGCGAGGCGCGGCCGGGGGCCCTGGCCGAGGCCGAGCGCGCGGTCACCTTGGCTCATGCGGACGCGATCAAGGCTTTCGCGACCCAGCACCGCCTTGCGCCGGAGGACATCGACATCGTGGGCTTCCACGGCCAGACCGTGCTGCATCGCCCCGAGCGCAAGCTGACCGTGCAGATCGGCGATGCCGCAGCGCTGGCTAAGGCGATCCACATTCCCGTGATGGCCGATTTCCGCGCTGCCGATGTGGCGGCCGGCGGCCAGGGCGCGCCGTTCGTGCCGGTTTATCATCGCGCCCTGGTGCAGTCGCTGCAGCGGGAAGGGCCGATCGTGGTGGTCAACATCGGCGGCGTTTCCAACGTCACCTATATCGACGGCAACGACGCGCTGATCGCCTGCGACACCGGTCCCGGTAACGCGCTGCTCGATGATTTCATGCAGCGAGTGACCGGCCAGGCCTATGATTGCGACGGCCGAATGGCGGCGCAGGGCAAAGCGGACGATGCCTGGGTGGCGCGGGTGCTCGAGCATCCGTTCTTTGCAAGGAAGCCGCCGAAATCGCTCGACCGCAATGATTTTGCGCATTTCAAACTCGGCGAGATGGCGCCGGCCGATGGCGCGGCGACGCTGACCGCGCTGACGGTGGCGGCGATCGCGCGCATCGTGCCGCTGCTGCCGAAGCCGCCCCAGAGCTGGATCATCGCCGGTGGCGGCGCGCGCAATCTCACAATGATGCGGATGCTGCGTGAGCGGCTGGCGCCGGCGCGCGTCGAAGCTGCCGACGCGCTCGGCTGGTCGGCGGACGCGATCGAGGCCCAGGCGTTCGGCTTCCTCGCCGTGCGCGGTCTGAAAGGCTTGCCGCTGAGCTATCCCACGACCACCGGCGTGGCGATGCCGATGACCGGCGGCGTGATCGCACGGCCTTGACATTTTCATGCACTTGCATTTATGTTGATGCAGATGCATGAACTTGCGAGAGTGCCATGGCTGCGCCGCTAAAACTGATCAGCCACAGGCTTTGCCCCTATGTGCAGGGTGCAGTTATCGCCCTCACCGAAAAAGGTGCGGGCTTCGAGCGGGTCGATATCGATCTTGCGAACAAGCCGGATTGGTTTCTGAAAATCTCGCCACTCGGCAGGACGCCGGTACTTCTGGTCGGCGAGCATGCGATCTTCGAGTCGGCCGTCATCCTCGAATATCTGGAGGAGACGCAAGGATCTCCGCTGCACCCGGACTCTGCCTTGGCCCGCGCCGAACACCGTGCCTGGATCGAGTTTGGTTCGGCGGTACTCAACGACGTTGCCGGGTTCTATGCCGCGCCCGACGAGGCGGCGTTCAAGGCGAAGGCCGCACAGCTTGAGCAGAAATTCGCGCGGTTGGAGACACGTGTTGCGGCGGCGCCGTGGTTCGACGGCGAAAAATTCTCGCTGGTGGATGCAGCGTTCGGCCCGGTGTTTCGCTATGTCGACGTGTTCGATGCGATCGGCGATTTCGGTATTCTCGGCGGCAAGCCCAAGCTCGTGCGCTGGCGCGCGGCGCTTGCGACGCGGCCGTCGGTGAAATCAGCCGTCAGCCCGGATTATCCGGCGCTGCTGCGTGATTTCCTGATCCGACGCAATTCGTTCATATCGCGGCTGATCGTGCCGGTGGCCGCTTGAAGCGCGCTCAGGATTCCGCCGCCATCCTTGCCAGCGTCGCGATCGTATTCATGTTGCGTGCGGTGCCCGTCTTGGCCGCGGCAATGGCGAGCTTCGATCTTCCCATGCCCTGCGGATAATGGATGTAGATCTCACGGCGTCCGAGCCGGATCTCTTCATCCTGTTGGCCGCGCACGCCGGTGAGTGCATCGGCCGGCGGCGCGCGGTCGAGAAAAACGGCGACCGTGTAGTTCGGTTTGGCCTTCGGGAAGGGATTGTCGCTGGCGACACGCGCCATCTCCTCGGCGCTGCGCACCAGTACGCCGACCGGCTTGCCGGCATAGGCTTCGAGCTGCGTCTCGAGCGCGGCCTTGATCGCGGCTTCGGACTTGCGGCATTGGAACACCACGTTGCCGCTGGCGATGTAGGTGCGCACGGCGGTGAAGCCGAGCGCCTCGCACATGGCCTTGAGTTCGTTCATCGGCAATTTGCCGTTTCCGCCGACATTGACCGCGCGCAGCAGTGCGACGAAGGCGCCCATAGCCGGATGGTGTCAACGCACGTTGGCGAGCCGCATGTCGAGATAGGCGGTGATCGTCTCCATCAACGGCTCCAACTTGCCGTCGAAGAAATGATTGGCGCCCGGGATCACCTGCTGGTCGATGACGATGCCCTTCTGCGTCTTCAGTTTCTCGACCAGCGTGTTGACGTCCTTGGGCGGCACCACCGCGTCCTTCTCACCATGCACGATGAGTCCGGAGGACGGGCAAGGCGCGAGGAAGGAGAAGTCGTAGAGGTTCGCGGGCGGGGCGATCGAAATAAACCCTTCGACCTCGGGGCGGCGCATCAGAAGCTGCATGCCGATCCAGGCGCCGAAGGAGAACCCGGCCACCCAGCAGGCCCGCGCTTCCGGGTTGATGGTTTGCGCCCAGTCGAGCGCGGAGGCCGCATCCGACAACTCGCCGGTGCCATGATCGAACGAGCCCTGGCTGCGGCCGACACCGCGAAAATTGAAACGGAGCACCGAGAAGCCGCGATGGGCGAAGGCGTAGTAGCATTGGTAGACGATCTGATGATTCATCGTGCCGTGGAACTGCGGATGCGGATGCAGGATCATCGCGATCGGCGCGTTCTTCTGCTTGGCCGGGTGATAACGGCCTTCAAGGCGGCCTGCCGGGCCGTTGAAAATAACTTCAGGCATCAGTGAACCCTTGGATGAAGGTCAGCCGCTTTCGTGCTTGCTTCATCTGGCTTTTCCGCAGACGAAATCGCGCAATGAAAGTGGTTGATCAGGCGTCGGGCGATGCGCGAACGACGCTTTGTGAACCGGAGGCGTGCGTTCTAACATAGGGCGAGGGGCTAAAAGCAAGCATCTTGAACGTCCACCAATGCGTTCCAGACCTTGGCGTTTTGTTGCTTGCCGGTCGCGTGCGAGATCACCAGTTTGCTGATCGAGCTGGCGCCGGAGGCCGATGCCGCTCGTGACCGACCATACGACATAGGTATTATAGTACTATATGGCTGACCGGGTCTACCTCGACTGGAACGCGACCGCGCCGCTTCGGCCTGAAGCCGTGGAGGTGATGGCTGCGGCCTTGCGGCTGCCCGGCAATCCGTCGTCGGTGCATGCGGAAGGACGGCAGGCCCGCCGGCTGATCGAGGACGCACGGTCTGCCGTTGCGGAGGCTGTCGGCGCGCCGCCGCGCAACGTGGTGTTCACATCGGGTGGAACCGAGGCCAATACGCTGGCGCTGGGTCCTGGCCTGCGTGGCGCGGCAGGAGATCCGACGCAGCGCCTTCTGGTTTCCGCCATCGAGCACGCCTCGGTGCTCGCGGGCGGCCGATTTGGGCCCGAGGCGATCGGCAAGATCGAGGTCACACGCTCCGGCGTCGTGGACCTTGATGATCTGCATCGGTGGCTTGCGGTCGGTCCGCCGGCCCTGGTCTCTATCATGGCTGCCAACAATGAGACCGGGGCATTACAGCCGGTCCGGGAAGCCGCCGCAATGGTCCATGCCGCAGGCGGCCTGCTGCATGTCGACGCTATCCAGGCATTTGGAAAAATACCGTTTGATATGAATAGCTTGGGCGCAGACCTTGTAACGCTTTCCGCGCACAAGATCGGCGGCCCCAAGGGCGCGGGCGCGCTGGTTCTGGCGGAGGGGCTGAGCGGGTTTGAGCCGGTTCTGCGCGGTGGCGGCCAGGAACTGGGGCGGCGGGCCGGAACCGAGAATGTAGCTGGCGCTGCCGGCTTTGGCGCCGCTGTACGGGCCGCTCTGGCGGGGCGGGAAACCGAAGCGGCGCGCGTCGACGATTTACGGAACCGGCTGGAACGCGGGCTGCTTCAAT
>JBLMWS010000315.1:0-9186 GCA_050257355.1 Gemmatimonas sp. | reverse complement strand
TGATACTGCGCAAAGCGATGCGCCGTGGTCGCCGACATCGCGTAATGAATGAAAGAGACCAGCGCGAGCGTCTTCACGACCGCGAAATAGACGCCGACCTCTTCGGAAGAACGAAACTGCTGCAACACCAGCACGTCGGTATAGGACAGCAGCAGATAGAAGCCTTCGACCAGCAGGATCGGCAGCGAGATCGCGAGCCAGTTGCGAAACTCGCAGGCGCGCGGGCCCGGTTCGATATGGCGCGCCAGCCGGCGGTTGAGCACGAGCATCTGCCCGGTCATCGCGATCCACACCGCGCCGGCGCTCGCGGCCATCGCCGCGGTGGCACCGAGATGAAAACCGAGCGCAAAGGCGCCGGCGGTGAGGCCGATGATCAGCCCCTGGCGCACGATGAATTGCGGCATGAGGCCGAGTTGCACCCAGTCATGGGATCGCGCAATGCCGTCCTGGGTGTTGGCTACCACAAAGGCGGGCAGCGTCAGGCAGCCGACATAAAGCGGGACGATGGCGCCGGCCTCGATCCACGGCGACAACAGTTTGACCATCCCCGCCAGCATCAGCGAGGCGATGGTGGAGACTGCAAACGTCATCCACCGGCTGCCCAGGAGAAAGCCGCGCAGCCGCGCGCCGTCGCCCGCAGCGCAGTATTCCGGAATGATCTTCTGCGCCGACGCGGAGATGCCGAAATCCATCATGCTGCCGAGCAGCAGCACCCAGGTCCAGACATAGACATAGATGCCGTAATCGGATCCGCCCATCCAGCGCGCCAGCAGGATCTGCGAAAGATAGGCGATCGCAGCGCTGACGACCCGGATGACGAATACCGTGCTCGCCAGCCGACGCGTCAGCGATGCCTCGCTGGAGCCGCCCGTCAGCACGGCGCGCAGGCGGACCATCAAGCCTTGGGCCAGTGTTGCGGGTTGAGCGTCGATCGAGGCCACGGTGCGAGCATCCGGTTGCAGACCGCGCGAAGCGGCGACCGCCTCGTGTATCAACGTTTCGTTAAGAAACGGTTGGGTGGACTGCTTGCCAACGGCCGTCGTGGCAAATGAAAAGCGTCGTTCCGGTGCGCCTCGACGAGGCGAACCCGGTACGACCGTCCAAATCCGCTCACTCCAAATTAATATTGAACTCGTAGGCGCGATCGCCGCCGACCAGGGTCAGCTTCAGCGCGGCGCCTTCCGGATTGACGCCCGGCGGCACGCCGTCGAGGGCGAAGGCAAAACGCTTCACGCCTGGCGGCCCGTGATCCAGAAGCTTCGGAACCGGCAGCCCCCAATCCGGGGTCGGACCCTCGACGAACAGATTGAGCGGTCGCTGATCGGGAGACACCACGTCGACCAGCACCTCGGACCTGCCCTCGCGCTCGACATCGCGGATCGTCAGTGGATTGGGGTCGCCGACATTGGCTGGCTTCGGAACCGTGTCGAGCGCAGCGAACAGCGCGCTGTCCTCGGTGCTCGCCACGCTGGTGAAGGCGAGCTCGGCATTGGCCTGCACCGGGATGCACAGCTTTTCGCAAACCGCGTAGCTGATGGATGCGCGCAACGTCACCGGCTTCTCGGCATTCTTGGTGACGATCCGCAGCGGCAGCACCACCTGGTCATGGTAGCCCAGCGAGGTGCCGCCGGCACCATCGTCGAATTTTGTCGGTGCCGGCCACAGCACCGTCACAGCCTCGACATTATCGGACTTGGAGAAATCGAACCGCGGCGGCACCCCGGAATCGCCGGGCGTCCGCCAATAGGTATGCCAACCCGGGTTGAGCCTGAATTCGATGCCGCCGAGCAGCACCGCGCCGCTGCGAGATCCTGCCAAGAGCCGGACTGCGGAATGTCCGTCCTCCTGCCAGGGCGAGGTATCCTGGGCATGGGCTTTTACGGTAAGAAGCGAAGCCAAGACCGTGACGGCAAAGCCGAGCGCGACGCGACTTGGAACAATGGCGATCATGGGACGTCTTTACAGGCTGTCATGGGTGCAAACTATTGAATTGCTTGTGATGGCAGACGGTCGCGGACAGCAGGCTGACCGAAAATTAACGGGCTTCCACGAGGTCGGGTTTAGCCCGGAAGCTTGATTGACAGAAGAAGAACCCAATATCAGGATGCGAGCAAAGGAAGAGTATTTTGCGGATGGACCCTGAGGGCAAAGGACCGGGCGACGTTCGTCGCGAAGGTATTGGCGCCGGCGACGATTCGTCCAAACGCGGCTATCTCGACGGGCAGCTCTTGATCGCGATGCCCGTGATGGGCGATCCTCGGTTTGAGCGCTCGGTGATCTATCTGTGCGCGCATTCGTCCGAAGGCGCGATGGGCATCATGGTCAATCGCCCCGCGGGCAGCATCGATTTTCCCGAGCTTCTGGTTCAGCTCAACATCATCAAAAACGCGGACCAGATCAAGCTTCCCGGCAATGCCGAGAGCATGCAGGTCTTGCGGGGCGGGCCGGTGGATACCGGCCGCGGCTTCGTGCTGCATTCCAGCGACTTCTTCATCGAGAATGCAACGCTGAAGATTGCCGACGACATTTGCCTCACGGCCACCATCGATATCCTCAAGGCGATCGCCAAGGGCCGCGGCCCCAAGCATGCCATCCTCGCGCTCGGCTATGCCGGTTGGGCGCCGGGCCAGCTCGAAAACGAGATTCAGGAAAACGGCTGGCTGCACTGCGATGCAGATCCCGACCTCATCTTCGGCAACGACGTCGAGGACAAATACGCCCGCGCCCTGCGCAAGATTGGCATCGATCCCGGCATGCTCTCCAACGAGGCCGGGCACGCGTGACACAAGCCGGTCATGCCCCGCGCATGCGAGGCATCCAGTAACCATCAGCCGGCGTCGCTTCAACGGCTCTGGAATACTGGATACTGGATCGCCCGGTCAAGCCGGGCGACGACAGTGTTCTTTGCCGCGCTATTCCGCCGCCTGCAATTGCTCCGCAACCGTCGGCTCGGTGCCGGCAACGGTGGCGCGGCGCATGTCGCGCGGCTGCGACTGGTCGTAGCGGCGGACGCGGTGCATGGTCTGACGGTTGTCCCACATCACGAGGTCATGCACCGTCCATCGATGCACATAGACGAATTCGGGCTGGGTCGCGTGTTCGGTCAAATCGCGCAGCAACAGGCGTCCCTCCGGCATGCTCATGCCGGCGACCTTGCCGGCGTGCGAGGACAGATAGAGCGATTTGCGGCCATGGGCGGGATGCGTGCGCACCAGGCGCTGCAGCACCGGCTTGAACATCTGCTTCTCTTCCTCGCTATAGTCGAGAAAGCCGAGCGAGCCGCGCGAATACATCAGCGAATGCTCGCAAATGAGCTCCTCGATCTCGGCCTTGGTGTCGTCGTCGAGCGCGTCATAGGCTGCTCGCATGTCGGCGAATTCGGTGTTGCCGCCTTTCGGGTTCACCACACGCGCTGACAACAGCGAGTACTTCGCCGGGATGGCGCGGAAGGAGCTGTCGGAGTGCCACAGGCAATTGCCGAGGTTGAACAGGTGCGTACGGTGATCGCGCGGCAGCGGCTTGCCGTCCTTGCCGAGGTTGGAGACGTCGTTCAATCCGGAGCCGAGGCGATAGTCTGCCTGTTTGGTGACATTGCCGCCGCGTGGATTTTCCCGTTCGCCGAAATTCAGGGCAAACGCCAGCTGCTGCTCGTCGTTGAGGTCCTGGCCGTGAAATACCAGCACGGCGTAACGGTCGATGGCGGCCTGCAATTCGGCAACTTGGTCTCGGGTCAGTGCCTCGCGCAAATCGAGGCCCGAGACTTCGCCGACAAAATGCGCATGCAGCTGCCGGATCGAAATGGCCATGGCGTTCCTCCTGGATGTCGCGCGGGTGATCCCGCTTGATTGTCCGGAAGGCTACCTTTCGGCCGTGCCTTGTCAACGATTTGCGGCCCGTGCGGCGCACACGGCTGTCATGCTGGGACTTGAGCTCCAGGCGAGTGTTCGCTCAAATCGGCCAGAAACAGGCGGCGCGAGAAAGAGGATCAAGCGAGATGAACGAGTTCGATTTCAGCGGCAAGCAGGTCTTCGTGGTGGGCGGCTCCAGTGGCATCGGCAACGGCATCGCGCAGGCGTTTCGCAAGAGGGGCGCGCGGGTGGCAGTCTGCGGCACGCGCGCGAAAGCATCCGACTATGCGGTGGAAGAAGGCTCGCGTCTGGAGGGCCTCGACTATACGCGGCTCGATGTCAGCGATCCCGTGACGGTGGAGAGTTTCAACCCGTATTTCGACCGTCTCGACGTGCTGGTGCTGGCGCAGGGCGCGGTGCTCTACAAGCGCGGCGAGTTCGAGATGGCGGGATTTCGCAAGGTACTCGAGATCAACCTGATCAGCCTGATGGCGTGCGCCACCAAGTTCCGGCCGATGCTGCAGGCGAGCAAGGGTTCGCTGATCATCGTCAGCTCGACGGCGGCGTTCCATGCGACCATGGGCAATCCCGCCTATAACGCTTCCAAGACCGGCGCAGTCGGCTTGACCCGCACCTTGGCGCAAGCCTGGGCCGAAGAGGGCATTCGGGTCAACGGCATCGCGCCCGGCCTGGTCGATACCAAGATGACCAAGGCCACCACCGACAATCCCAAGCGGCTGGAGGATGCGCTGTCGCGGATCCCGCTCAAGCGGCTGGGCACACCGGCGGACATGGCCGGTGCCGTGCTGTTTCTCGCGTCGCCGCTGGCCTCATACATCGTCGGCCAGACCATCGTGGTCGACGGCGGACTCGTTCTGTAAATCCTTGCCGTGATGCCGGGCGCCGCGCGAGCGGCGAACCCGGAATCTCGCCGCAATTTCGAGATTCCGGGTTCGCGCTGATGGGCGCCCCGGAATGACGGCACAGATTGCGCGCGCAGCTACTGCACTTCGGCAGATCGGCCGACATTTGCGGGGGGCCGGGGCGGCATTGCGGGCGCCGGCTGCTTCGGCTCGGCGCCGAAATGGAAGAAGTCCATCAAGCTCCGCTGATGCGATGGCTCGGGCTTGTTCTGCTGATGCGGCGCAGGCCTGGCCGGCTTCGGTGACGCCTTGGGAGCCGCCGTTGCGGCATTGTTCGAGGCGGGGCCTCCCGGTGCCGCGTGCGCCGCCGGTGCGGGCGTCGCCGGCGTGGTGTTGGCGACGGGTACGTCGCCCTTGGCCGGTTCATCGCCGATCACGCGGTGTGGCCAGGCAAAATCATCGGCGCGGCCGGGCGGCGGGGTCAGCGGCTCGCCCTTCACCAGCGTGCGCGCCGCCAGCGGATCGACCGGCGCGGGGCGCGATCCCGGGCCGCCCAGCAACTGATCGGCGCTGACTGACGCGGCGACCAGCGGCACGATCGGTCCGGCGAGCGGCCGAGGTGCCGGTTGCCCCGGAGCTGCGTTGGTATCGGGCGTGCCCGGCTCGGTCGGCAACGCGATCGGACCCGAGCGCGCAGCAAGCAGGCGCGAGACCTCGCGCTCGACGTAATGAGCAAGCTTGCGCGCGCCATATTTGGTGAAATAGACGCCGTCATAGGTGCGTAGCTGGCGGATCTGGCCTTCGAAGTCGGGCCCCTTCTGCAGGAAGCGCCCCGCCTCGTCGACAAAGCCGTCCCAGACGTCGACATAGGTAATGCCCGCCTTCTCGGCCGCGTCGCGATAGAGCGAATCGAGGAACAGCGTGTCCGCCGTTCCCTTCGGTCCGCGCACCGCAGGCAACCCGACCCAGACCACCGGCACGCCTTTCGACTTCAGCACGGCGATCATTTCGTCGATTTTCTTGTTGTAGAGCTCGACCCAGCGCTCATCGCGAAACTGGTAGATGCCGTTCGGCGAACGCCGGCGCTTGTCCTGCGGCGCATCTGCGTTCGCGACCTCATCCTGCGGCAATTCGTTGTCGTCAGCCTTGTCGTCGGGTTTTGCTGCGGTCCCGTCCTTGCCGTCCGACTTCGCGTCGGCCGTTTTGTCTCCCTTGGTATCGCTCTTGCGCGCGTTCTTCTCGCCCTTTTTTTCGGGCTGCTTCTCGGATTTTTCCGCCGGCGGCTCGCGCAGGGGAATGCGGTCGCTCAGCCCCAGCATCACCACGATGACATCGGGTTTCTCGGTGGCAAGAATCTCCTTGGCCGCGGCCGCCCAATCGGCGGGTGCTCCCCTCGGCTGATATTGAATCAACCCGGAGACGGTCTTGATCTTGCGGATCACGCCAATATCGGGCCGATCGGCGTAGGCATCCTCGAGGCCGTAACCCAGCCAATCCGCCATGCTGTCGCCGAGCACGAGCACGTTGCGCTCGGGGACCGTGTCGCGCTTCTCCGGCGGCGGCGCCTTGGAAAAATCCTGATAGACCCGTCTCGGCGGGCCGGGCGCGGGTCGAGACGGCGCGAAGAAGCCACCACCGCCGCCGAACCAGCCGCCGCCAAACCAGCCACCGCCGCCGTGCGGCGCAGGGCGCGATGGCCCGCCGAAATTGAAGAACTGCGCCGAGGCGGGACTCGCGATCCCGCCTCCGAGCGCGATCGCAATCGTCAGCGCGATCAGCGGACCGGCCGCGGTCAACAGCTTGAGAAAGGGCCTTCGTCTCATGCGGCGCTCGATCGCGAAAACGGAAAAATCGATGGCTCTTGGTCGCGCATGGCCCGTTCCGGAAGCGCGGCCTCCGCTCTGCGCCGCGCTGCCCCCTGGGGGCTGGATCATGCTCGGAATATAATAACGCAATAGTGCCGCCAACGGGCGAACTCAGGTGAGCTTAGAGCGGCTAACCTTTGCCGCAGTCAAGCCCGGCCGCAACAATGTTTCCGTTATGGCCCGAAACGGGACGGTCTTTACCGCCCGCGCAACAGTTCCAGCATCTCGGCGGACGCAAATCCATCGGCCGGCGCCCCGACCGAGGCCTGGAAATTCCGCAGCGCCTGCCGGGTCTCGCCGCCGAACTGGCCATCCGGGGTGCCGCGGTAAAAGCCGCGCTGGGCGAGCAATTGCTGCAGCTCCAGCCGCTCGGCGAGCGACAATTGCCGCTCCTGCCGCGGCCAAGGCTGTACGAACGGCTGACCGCCCCGCAACCGATCGGCAAAATGACCGATCGCCAGCGCATAAGCCTCTGCCGGATTGTATTTCATGATGACCCGGAAATTCTGCAGCATCAGAAAGCCCGGCCCCTCGGCACCGGCAGGCGCCAGCAGATAAGCCTTTTCCGCGGGATGCGGGAAGGCCTGACCGGTCGCGCGGGCAATGCCGAGATGCTCCCATTGCACGATCGTCATGGTCCTGGCGCGGTCGGCCAGCATGTAGTTGAAGCCTTGCGGCACCCTGACTTCGTAGCCCCAGGTCTGACCGCGCTGCCAGCCGTCCTTCTTCAGGTTGTTCGCCGTGGAGGCGATCAGGTCGGCGGGATCGTCGACCACGTCCTTGCGGCCGTCGCCGTCGGCATCCACGGCGTAACGCTTGAACGCGGTCGGCATGAATTGCGTCGGTCCGAACGCGCCGGCCCAGGATCCGTGCATCTGTTCAGGCCGCAGATCACCGTGATGCAGGATCTCCAGCGCCGAGAGGAATTCCTCGCGGAAATAGTCCTGGCGGCGGCCGATACAGGCGAGCGTCGCGGTCGATTGCAGCACGCTGCGGTCGCCGATCTGGGTGGAATAGTTCGATTCGATGCCCCAGATCGCCGCGATGACATAGCGGTCGACGCCATAGGCCCGTTCGGTGGCGTCGAACTGCGGCTTGTATTTGGCGAGAATCTCGCGACCCATGGCGAGCCGGTCGTCGTTCACCAGGATATCGAGGTAATCCCAGATCGACTTCGTGAACTCCGGCTGCGCGTCCAGCAGGTCCATGATGTGAAGGTCGGGCGAAAGCCCCGCAGTGAAGCGCTCGAAACTGTTCTGGCTGATGTGACGCCGTGCCGCGGCCGGCCACAATGAGGCAACGCAATTGTCGAAATTCGCTGCGGCCTGGCGGATGGCGGCTGCCGTCATCAGCGGATTGCCGGAGGCGCCGTCCTGTCCGCTCCAGGGGGCGGAGCCGGAAGCAACGGGTCCCGAAGCCGCGGACCCGTTGGCGCCCGGAGCAGGCATTGTCGTGTCGGCCTTCGACGCGGGAAACAAGCCGCTGAGCAGCCTGGATATCCCGTCGCCCGCGCCTTGCGATTGCGCCCGCACTGGCGCGATCGGCTGCAGGCTCGCTGCGACGAAAAGCGCACTCGCCAGCGTCAGCGCCAAAGGTTCCATGCGTCTTGCCATATCCCACCCTGCCACGAAAATTAGGGCTTTCAGGAGGCCTCTTCTCGGTTTCCAAGAGTTTAACAAAAAGCCAAGTTTCGACGTTAGGAGAAAAACAACCGGCTTTGTTCCCGACCGCAAACCGGCTACCACCCTAAGGCCAGCGCGCCGTTTTCCCGCATTTCAGGACATTCCGATCAGAGCCCATGAAAATCCGCAAAGCCGTCTTCCCGGTCGCCGGCCTCGGCACGCGCGTCCTGCCCGCCACCAAGGCGATGCCGAAGGAAATGCTCACCATCGTCGACAAGCCGTTGATCCAATATGTGTTCGACGAGGCCAGGGAGGCCGGGATCGAGCATTTCATTTTCGTCACCGGCCGCAACAAGGGCTCGATCGAGGACCACTTCGACCGCATGTATGAGCTCGACGCGACGCTGGAAGCGCGCGGCAAGAAGGCGGAGCTGGAAATTCTGGCGCGCAACCAGCCGCAGGCGGGCGCCGTGAGCTTCACCCGCCAGCAGTCGCCGCTGGGCTTGGGCCACGCGGTCTGGTGCGCGCGCGACATCGTGGGCGACGAGCCGTTCGCGGTGGTGCTGCCGGACGAACTCGTGCTGCACACGCCGGGGTGCCTGGCGCAGATGGTGGAGACCGCGCAAAAACTCGGCGACAAATCCAATCTGATCGCCGTGCAGGAAGTCCCCGCCGATCAGACCCATCAATACGGCATCTGCGCCGTCGGCAAACGCCACGGCAAGCATTTCGAGGTCGCGGGCATGGTCGAAAAGCCCGCCAAAGGCGCCGCGCCATCGAACTTCTCGATCACCGGGCGCTACATCCTGCAGCCGGAGATCTTCGAGATCCTGTCGACCCAGGAGCGCGGCGCGGGCGGCGAGATCCAGCTCACCGACGCCATGATCGGGCTCGCCAAGACGCAGACATTCTATGGCGTCGAATTCGCCGGCGAGCGTCACGACTGCGGCTCCAAGGCGGGTTTCCTGCGCGCCAATATCGCCTACGC
>JBLMWS010000314.1:0-3407 GCA_050257355.1 Gemmatimonas sp. | reverse complement strand
CCATTAGGGGTCTCGGACGCGGCTTCCGACGGTCCGGAAATCCCGCCCGGCTGACCCCAGGGTGACCGCAATTCGCGAGCGCCCCCGCCGCCACAACGCTCCGCCGACTGTGAAGCAGCTCACATGTCCAACGCCGCTTTGGCGCTATCCACGCGGCATGAGGAGGCGCAAACGATGAATATGCGACGGATGCTGTCTTGGTGGTTCAAGATCGTCCTGTCAGGACGTTTCCTGGAGAGGTTCTTGTGCCTGCAGCGGGCGGAACGATCTTAGTTGCACGCAACGAAGCTCTCTCAGGTTTGCCCGATCAGCCTCTTGCAGAACACCGCACCTTCATGCATGGCGTCGCGCCCCTTCCAGGCGAGATAGGTGAGGCGCCCGGCGAGTGATTGATGAGTCTTGAGGCTGCGTGAGCCGAGCACGTGGCCGACGTCGGGCGGAAAACGGCTCACCTCGGCATCGACAAGGGCCGCGATCGCATCCATCAGCGCACGCAGGCGCGTGCCCCAGTCGGACTGCTCGAACTGATCGATGCGGACCTGGAGCGCATATTCGGTATCGTAGATCTCGATCAGAAGCTCCCTGGCGACCAGGACGCGGTTGTTCTTGAGTGCCAGGCGCAGGGCGAGCTTCTTGTCTTCGAGCCGGTCCAGCACCATCGAGATCGCGATCGCGTAGGGGGTGGAGGCGACATCGACCGCGTTCTTGCTGGAGGCGGCCTTGGTGGCGAGGCGGACCAATTGCCAGGGCGTCTTGAGCCGGTTTGCGATCAGCGTCAGCGCGAAGGGCAACGCTTCTTGGTTCGCCTTGCCAAACTCATCGAGGAGCTTCGTCATGGTGGCGACGCGACCGTCGTCGAAGTTCGAAATCTTGTCCGGCAAAGCCTTCGCGAGCGCCGCCAGCGCATCGCGCGCCCGCAGCACGCGGACGATCTTCGCAAGATCGGTGAAGATGCAACGCGAGGCCGTGTAGCTTGCGAGCTTGCCGCGGGCCTGCTCGGCATTCTCGGCCGAGGCCAGCGTGTTCTCCAGCGACTTGACGACCTTGGTCTGAAACGTGCTGACCGCCTGTTGCAGCTCGCGCTTCCTGTCTGCGGCGATCAGATCCTTGATCTGAGCGGCATAGTCGCGCGCCATCGTCGGCAACAGATCACGGCTGATCCATTCCCAGATCGGCGCCAGCGAGCCGCGCGAGATCCGCCCCGGATTGGCGTGGGGAGGATCGGCGTCAACCAGCAGCGGCTCGAGCGGAGCAAAGAAATATCTCGACGGGTTGCTGACGCGGTTACCCGGTTCGCCGGCTTTGCGAAATTCCGCGCGCAAGGCTTCGAGCACCGCCGCGGCGCCGGCCATTTCGAGCCCGCAGACCTCCAGCCGCTCCAGCTCGCTCAGGAGATTGCTGCGGGCAAGCGGCGTCAGCTGCTTCAGGTAATCTGCGATCCGGTCGGCTTGCACCATGGCACGCGATGTCCGCAACTGCTCCAGAGGGTGTGTGATGGCCTGTCGCGGAGGGGCATTTGCGCGCTCGCAACCGGGCTTAAACAAAGCAAGTCATTGTTAAATAAGTCGTAAGGCGAGCGAACCGCGCTCTCATCGCCGGCGCGGCGCTCACTTGCGCGGGCTGAAACGGGATGCGGCGTTCGGCGACGCCGGCCGCGCTGCATTTACTCTTGCAACTTTCGCGACAGGTTTGGGATTTCGCTGCAATCGCAACGGGTAGAAAGGTGCCGGAGCCGTGGATTCCATCCAGGCCACCGTAGTCCTACGGTGCGAAATCTTAACCATAGTTCGGAGCAGCGTCCGTTAAACAACCGGATATGTCAAAGCAGGGAAGCCGCGTGGGTGAGTCCGCTCTTGCCGACCGCGTCGAAGACGACGTCGTGACCGAATTCGAGATCGTCCGGCCGCAGGGCTTGCGCGCTGCCGCTATGAACGAGGAACCTGCCGGGAGCACGCGCCAGCTCAACGGCCCGCTCACGGCGCTCCTGCTCTATATGGGCGAGATCAAGCAGCTCAGCCGCGGGCTGTCGCAGGATCCGCAGGAGCGCGCTTACCTGCAAGAGATCGTCGATCACGCACTTCGGCAAACCGAGCGGGTTTGCGCGCTGGTCAAGCAAATCGATGTGGCCCGGCAGGGCGCATCAGGCCTCGCCGGCAGGTGCGACTGCGAGGAGCGCGTGCCGAGGCGCCAGCAAGGCGATCGGGCACAGCTTGCGCTTGCTGCGGAGCTTGGCCGGCGCCCGCTGACGAAGCGCGAGCGCGAGGTCCTGCAGCTCATCAGCCAAGGTTATTCCAACAAGCAGGGCGCATTGCAGATGTGCATCAGCCCGCGCACATTCGAAAGCCATCGCGCCGAGGCGATGCGCAAGCTTGGCGCCCGAAACACCGCGGAGTTGGTGCGCGCCGCGTTGCTGCTGCGGATTGGCGAGCGGTCCGAGTGATCAGCAGCTCTTGATGCGCACGGCAGCGCCGGCCGTTACGCCTCCGTCACAACCTCAATAAAAATCTTCCCTGAATGCATTGAAGCGCGCCGTTGCGCGCAACGGCTTGACGGCAGCCTTGGGCGAGCTCGGAACGATGGTGATGATCCAGCGCGGCGGGACGGTGGCATCCTGTTCCTGCACCGAGCGGACATGGCCTGTGATGGTCGTCTCGCCGGCCTTGACCGTTGCGGTTCTGCCGTTGAATTGCGCCATACGGAAACGCCGCACTTCCTTCTCGTCGGCGGTTTCGAATCTGAACATGGTGCCCTCCCTGTGCTCGGCGCAACTATCTCCCGTCATCCTTAGCCGGATATGAAAATAGCATGCCGTAGAAGTACGGCCGTACCTCCCGCGTCCCGATCCGAGATGAGATGCACGATGGCCGCTTCGTAGCGCGTGCCGTTTGCTGCCGCATGACGAGGCGGGCGCCTGAATTTCAGAGCCGTGGTTAGCGGGCGCTTAAGTCACATCGTCAAATTGCATGTCCTGTCGGTGGTCCGTCGCAAGCCGGTCATTGCATCCGCACCGGAATTTCCCGCGTGAAAACGCGCGAACCCGAAACAGCTGTGGAGCCGGCACGCGCCACCTTGTCCGTATTTGAACGGAAGGCGGCGTTAACGGGAATGAGAAACCGAAAGGCTATTCATCGCAGCAAGGAAATTCGCGGCCTCAAGTCCGTGGCATCTCTCGGGCGGAGCCGATCACGAGAAACCCATCACCGCGTCGCTGAGCAGCATGCCCGATTTCGCAACTCACAGGAACAGGCGCGAAGCGCGGTCGCAGCACAAGTCTTGAAAGGTTAGGTCCGATGGATGATTTGTTGCGGGAGTTTTTGACGGAGACCAGCGAGAGCCTGGACACCGTCGACAATCAGCTGGTGAAGTTCGAGCAGGAGCCGAACAACGCCAAGATCCTGGACAACATT
>JBLMWS010000313.1:0-6033 GCA_050257355.1 Gemmatimonas sp. | reverse complement strand
CATCACCGCCGTGGCGTTCCCGATTCCGGCGAAGGCGGGTTATGCCAAATTCCCCCATCCCGCCTCGCGCTTTGCTTTGACCGGCGTGTTCGCGGCCAAGACCAAGGCGGGCGACGTCCGGGTTGCCGCGACTGGTGCATCGCAAAACGGCGTGATGCGCGTGGCTGCGGTCGAGAGCGCGCTGAAGGCCAATTGGTCGGCAGCCGCGCTCAACAGCATCACGATCCCGGCGGGTGGGTTGATCAGCGACATCCATGGCGCGGCGGACTATCGCGCCCACCTGATCAAGGTGATGGCGCAGCGCGCGGTAACAGCCGCCGGCTGATAGCATCTAAACGCAAGCAGCGAGTGCGGCGCGCAAGCCAATTGCGCGCCGCAGCGTTTTTGAGCGCGCGTTTTGCGCGAAAGGCGCTTGCGGCTCTTCCCGCAAGGCGAGACAATCGACGCAGAAAACGCTGCCCGCGCAAGATCAATCCGGAAACAACAACGTGCTCGATAAATCAGCCCCACACGCCGGCCTTCGCGCTTCCGGTCCCTTGACCGGCTATCGCATTGTCGAATTCGCCGGCATCGGTCCCGGTCCGTTCGCCTGCATGATGCTGGCTGATATGGGGGCCGATGTGGTCACCCTCGACCGCGTTGGCGCGAAGAAGAACCTGAAATCCGTTGCCGGCCGCGGCCGCAAGCTGGTCGAACTCGACCTGAAGGACAAGCGAGCGGTGGCGCAAGTGCTCGACCTACTCGAAAGCGCCGACGCGCTGATCGAAGGTTTTCGGCCCGGCGTCATGGAACGGCTCGGGCTCGGGCCCGACGTCGTGCTCGCGCGCAACCCGAAGCTGGTCTACGGCCGGATGACCGGTTGGGGCCAGGATGGTCCGCTGGCACAGGCCGCCGGCCATGACATCAATTACATCTCGCTGACCGGCGCGCTGGCCGCGATCGGATCGAAGGAACGGCCGGTGCCGCCGCTGAATCTGGTCGGCGATTTCGGTGGAGGCGCGCTGTACCTCGTGGTCGGCGTGCTTGCCGCGCTGCTGGAGGCCTCGAAATCCGGCAAGGGCCAAGTGGTCGATGCCGCGATGGTCGACGGTGCGGCTTCGCTGATGTCGATGTTCTTCGATCTCGCCGCGATGGGCCGTTGGGTCGAGGGCCGCGACAATAATTTCCTCGACGGCGGCGCGCATTTCTACGGCGTTTACGAATGCGCCTGCGGCCATTTCATCTCGATCGGCTCGATCGAGCCGCAGTTTTACGCGTTGTTGCGCGATCATGCCGGCCTGACCGACCCCGCCTTCGACGCGCAGATGGACCGCAACGCCTGGCCGGTGCTGAAAGCGAAGCTCAAGGATGTGTTCAGGAGCAAGACGCGCGAGGAGTGGTGCAAAATCATGGAAGGCACCGACATCTGCTTCGCGCCGGTGCTCACCATGGCGGAAGCGCCCACGCATCCGCACATGGCCGCGCGTAATATCTTTGTCGAACGCCACGGGGTGACTCAGCCCGCCCCCGCGCCGCGCTTCTCACGCACGCCCTCGACAATCCGTGAACCCGAGAAGGTCGAGATCGGAGAGTTGCTGGGGGCCTGGAAGCGCTGATTGTTACCTCCGACATGCAACCTCAAGCCGCGTGCCCGACCTTCAACACACCGCGGCGAATCTGATCTTCCTCGATCGATTCGAACAGGGCCTTGAAATTGCCCTCGCCGAAACCGTCGTCTCCCTTGCGCTGGATGAATTCGAAGAAGATCGGCCCGATCGCATTGGCGGAGAATATCTGCAACAGCACCTTGGTTTGGCCGCCGTCGACCACGCCTTCGCCGTCGATCAGGACGCCGTTCTTCTTCAGCCGCACGATGTCCTCGCCATGCTTGGGTAGCCGGCCGTAAACCTTCTCGAAATAAGTATCCGGAGGCGAGGGCATGAAGGGCAGGCCCGCCGCACGCAAGCTCTCGACCGTCTGATAAATGTCGCGGCAGCCGCAGGCGATGTGCTGGATGCCTTCGCCGCGATAGATCTTCAGATATTCCTCGATCTGCCCGGCATCGCCGGCGTCCTCGTTGATGGGAATGCGGATCTTGCCGTCCGGGCTGGTCAGCGCCCGCGAAAACAGGCCGGAGACGCGGCCTTCGATGTCGAAGAATCGGATCTGACGGAAGCTGAACAGCTTTTCATAGAAGCCGGCCCAGACATCCATCCGGCCGCGATGCACATTGTGGGTGAGGTGATCGATGTAATAGAGCCCCGCCCCTGCAGGCTTCGGATCACGCGCGCCGAGCCACTCGAACTCGGCATCGTAGGCGGAGCCTTTGGTGCCGTAGCGGTCGACCAGATAAAGCAGGCTGCCGCCGATGCCCTTGATCGCGGGAACGTCCAGCGCCTTCTGCGCCGGTGAAGCGTCGGCCGGCTCGGCTCCGAGGGCGATGGCGCGTTCATAGGCCTGTTTCGCATCCACGACACGGAACGCCATCGACGGCGCGCAGGCGCCGTGCGCGGCGACGAAATTGAGGCCATGACTGCCGGGCTGTTCGTTGACGAGATAATTGACATCGCCTTGGCGGTAGACCGTGATCCTCTTGGTCCTGTGCCGCGCAACCGGCGCAAAGCCCATCAGCTTGAACAGCGCATGCAGCGCCGACGGATCAGGATGCGCATATTCGACGAACTCGAACCCGTCGGTGCCCATCGGATTGTCGGCGCTGATCGTGGCCGGCGGCGCGTCGTGTGGAAACGGACCCATGCGATTCTCCCTGATTGCGCAGGCATCTTCGCTCATCGGGGGCGCAATTGCCGTGCAAATGAGTTGCATTTCCGCGTCACTATGCACAATCTGCGCGTCACCACCTGGAAATACGCATGATCTCGCTCGACAGCTTCGACCTCAAGATCCTCGGCGCGCTGCAGGATGACGGCCGCCTCACCAACCAGCAGCTCGCGGAGACCGTTGGGCTGTCGGCCTCGCAATGCTCCCGCCGGCGGATGCGGCTGGAGGAGGGGAAAGTGATCGCGGGTTATCGCGCCGAGCTCGCGAGCGAAGCGCTCGGCTTCGGCGTCATTGCCTTCATCCAGATCACGCTCGCCACGCACTCGCCCGACAACGCCAAGAAATTTCGCGCGCTGGTCAATCGCGTCGACGACATCCAGGAGGCCTATTCGCTGACCGGCGATGCCGACTATGTTCTCAAAGCCGTGCTGCGCGACCTCAAAAGCCTGTCCGACATCGTCAACAACGTGCTGATGCCGCATCCGAGCGTCGCACATGTCCGCTCCTCGATCGTGCTCGACCGGCTCAAGGAGAGCCGGAAGCTGCCGCTGCGGGGATAGAAGATCGCCTCATCGCCGCCATTCCGGGCAATGCAAATCAGGAATGACGGCGCAAGTTCAATCCGCCGCAACAATGGTCCCCTCGACCCGGCCGAAGCCGACGCGGTAACCGTCGCCCTGGCACCAGCCGCGGATCACGAGCGAATCGCCATCTTCCAGGAACGAACGCTTGATGCCGTCTCCCAGTTCGATCGGCTCGGTGCCGTTCCAGCTGAGCTCGATCAGGCTGCCGCGCTGGTGCTTTTCCGGACCCGAGATGGTGCCCGAGCCCAAGAGGTCGCCGACGCTCATCGCGCAGCCGCTGGAAGCGTGATGCATCAGCTGCTGCACCGACGACCAATACATGTATTTGAAATTGGTCCGGCAGATGGTTTGCGCCTCGCTCATCGTGTCCGCCTGCAGCGCGACATCGAGTTCGAGATCGTAATTGTTCGGCCGCGTCTGGCGCAGGTAAGGCAGCGGCGTCGGAGTTTGTGCGGGGCCCCGCAGACGGAAGGGCTCCAGCGCCTCGCGCGTCACGACCCAAGGGCTGATCGAGGTGGCAAACGCCTTGGCCTGGAACGGACCCAACGGCACATATTCCCATTGCTGGATATCACGCGCGCTCCAATCGTTGAGCAACACGAAGCCGAAAATCATCTCCTCCGCGTGCGCCTCGTCGATCATCTTCCCCATCGTCGAGGGCTGACCGAGCACCACGCCCATTTCGAGTTCGAAGTCGAGCCGCTTGCAGGGGCCGAAGCTCGGCACGTCCGCATTCGGCGGCTTCAACTGCCCGCGCGGCCGTCGGATCCTGGTATCGCCGACGACGACCGTCGAGGCGCGGCCGTTATAACCGATCGGCATGTGCAGCCAGTTCGGCTGCAGCGCGTTGTCCTTGCCGCGGAACATGATGCCGATATTGGTGGCGTGCTCCTTCGACGAATAGAAGTCGGTGTAGCCGGCGACCGTGATCGGGAGATGCAGCTTGGCATCGCCCATCGGCACCAGCGCACGGCTGCGCAGTTCCTTGTTGTCGCGCAGCTCCGGATTGTCGTGACGCAGCAGTTCGCTGATCCGTGCCCGTGTCTTCGACCAGATCTGCGGTCCGAGCGCCATGAAGGCGTTGATCGAGCCTTGCGCGAAGATGCGAAAGGCGGGCGACAGATCGATCACCCCTTCGTTCTCGATCACCGCGAGATCGAGCACGTAATCGCCGATGGCAACCCCGACGCGCGGAGCCGGATAGGCGGCGGTCGAAAAGACGCCGTAGGGCAGATTCTGGATCGGGAAGTCGCTGCTCGGCACGACGTCGATGAAAGAGCGGAGCTTTGGATCGTTCGGGTGGGACAAGGTGTTTCTCCGGCTCAAGACCGTCAGGCCCGGGCTTGAGTCAATCAGGTTCGTGGATGGGCTGGGCCTTCGCCCCGCCGAGAGGGCTTCGGTCCCGCCGGCGAGACAAGCCAAGCCCATGACGCAGACATTCTCAGATCGGTTACGGCCGGCTCGGATCAAACCGCTTTTCCAAACCCTTCCAGCAGTCGGCGTAATCATCCTGCAATGTTGCGCTCTTCGCCGCATATTCGGTGACCCGTTGCGGGAAGCGCGTTTCGAACATGAAAGCCATCGTGCCCGTGAGCTTGACCGGCTTGAGCTCGCCGTTGCTGGCGTGATCGAAAGCCTCCCGATCGGGGCCGTGCGGCAGCATGCAGTTGTGCAGGCTCATGCCGCCGGGCACGAACCCCTGCGGCTTCGCATCGTAGACGCCATAGATCAGTCCCATGAACTCCGACATGATGTTCATGTGATACCAGGGCGGCCGGAAGGTGTTCTCCGCGACCATCCAGCGCTCCGGGAAAATGACGAAATCGATGTTCGCGGTGCCGGCGGTCTCCGACGGTGACGTGAGCACGGTGAAGATCGAGGGGTCGGGGTGATCGAAGGCAATCGCGCCCACGGGCGAGAAGGTGCGCAGATCATACTTGTATGGCGCGTAATTGCCATGCCAGGCGACCACGTCGATCGGCGAATGCGGCAGCGTCGTCTTCCACAGCGACCCGCCCCATTTGACGTAGAGCTCAGTCGGGGTGTCCTTGTCCTCATAGGCGGCGACGGGCGTCAGGAAATCGCGTGCATTGGCGAGGCAGTTGGCGCCGATCGGACCTCGCTCCGGCAGGGTGAAGGCGCCGCCGTAGTTTTCGCAGAGATAGCCCCGCGCCGGACCTGAGGGAATTTCCACGCGGAATTTGACCCCGCGCGGGATCACCGCAATCTCGCCCGGCTCGATATCGATACGGCCGAACTCGGTGATGAAACGCAGATTGCCTTCTTGCGCGACGAACATCATTTCGCCGTCGGCATTATAGAAATGCTGGTCCACCATCGACTTCGTGATCAGATAGATGTGCGCGGCCATGCCGGCCTGCGTATTGGCGTCACCCGCGGTCGTCATCGTATGCACGCCCTGCAGGAAGGTCATGTCCTGCTTCGGCATCGGCGCCGGGTCCCATCGCAGCTGCGCGATCGGCATTTCATATTCGTGGCAGGGCGCCGTGCGCCATAGCCCGCCGTCGACCTTGGTAAAGCGCCCGGAATGCTTCACCGAGGGGCGGATGCGATAGAGCCAGGAGCGCTCATTGGCTCCGCGTGGCGCGGTGAAGGGCGAGCCGGACAGTTGTTCGGCATAGAGCCCGTAGGCACAGCGCTGCGGCGAGTTACGCCCCATCGGCAGCGC
>JBLMWS010000312.1:0-24400 GCA_050257355.1 Gemmatimonas sp. | reverse complement strand
AGGCCGCGGATCGGCTGTTCGGCAAGGCTTTGGCGGGGCAGTTGTCCACGCTTGACGGCTACGATGCCGTGTTGATCGACAGCCCGCTGCCGGCCCGGAAATCCCGCTATCTTGCAGGTATGGACAGCGTTCTCGTCTGCATGCGCGGCGAGGCTTCGCTGATGGCGGGCGGCGCCTCGGCAGCCGCGGCCGTGAAGGGGCATGGCGCGAGCAATGTTGCGATCGCGGTCACGATGGCGGAGACGGATCGCCGCGCCGCGCCTGACGTAGAGCCGATGCCGGCGCAAGTCTATGCCAGGGCGGGCTGATGTCGGACGAACGCGTGCTGTTCGTGGATCACACCGGACAGATCGGCGGCGCCGAGCTGATCCTGCTTGACGTGGTACAGGGACGGAAGGGCTCCTCGGCTTTTCTGTTCGAGCAGGGTCCGCTGGGCCACGCACTGGCCGCCACGGGGCTCAAGCTGATCATTTCCAGATGGGGCCAGGGACTGTCGCAGTTCCGCCGCGATAGTTCGTTTCTCGCTGCCGTTCCGCTTGCCGGCCGGCTTGCGGCTCTCGTCCTCGAAATCGCGCGTGCCGCGCGGGCTCACGATATCGTCTATGCCAACTCGCAGAAGGCCTTCGTGCTTGCGGCGATTGCCGGCGCCTTGGTCAGGCGGCCGCTGATCTGGCATTTGCATGACATCATCAGTCCCGAACATTTCGGCGCGCTGCAGCGGCGCCTGCAGATCGTATTGGCCAACGCGCGCGCGACGAAGGTCATCGTTCCCTCCCAGGCAGCGGCAGCGGCGTTCATCGAGGCCGGCGGCCGGCGCGAGCTGGTCGAGATCGTGCCAAACGGTCTCGCATTGCCATCGGAGCCGCGATCGGCAAGCGAACTCCGGGCGGCGCTCGACCTGCCCTCGGGACCTCTGGTCGGCGTGTTCAGCCGGCTTGCGGCTTGGAAGGGGCAGCACGTGCTGATCGAGGCGCTGGCCGCCTTGCCGGGCGTCGGGTGCATCGTCGTCGGTGACGCGCTGTTCGGCGAGCAGGCCTATGCGGCGAAGCTGAAGCAGATGGTGCTCGAGCGCGGCCTCGCCGACCGCGTGCGCTTCCTCGGTCATCGCGGCGACGTGCCGAAGCTGATGAAAGCCGTCGACGTGATGGTGCATCCCTCCATCGATCCCGAGCCGTTCGGGCGGACTCTCGTGGAGGCGATGCTCGCGGGCGTGCCGGTGATCGCGACAGATGCCGGCGCAGCGCCGGATATTTTGGAAGGGGGCAGGGCCGGGACCCTGGTGCCGCCCAACGATCATCAGGCACTCGCCGCGGCAATTGCGTTCGTGCTGGCACAGCCCGAGGCGCTCGCGAGCCAGCTGGATTATGCATCCCGCCGCGCCCGTGCGCAGTACGGGGTCGCGCAGATGCTCGACGCGATCGGGCTCGTGATCCGTGGGCTGCAGACGGGAGTCGCGGCATGACGTTGCATCAGCCGTCGATGCGGCGCTTCAGCGCTATCCTGATCAGCGGAGCCCTTGCCAGCAAGCTGCTGGGCTTTACGCGGGAGGTGCTGATGGCGCACGTGCTCGGCGCCTCGCTCGTCGCCGACGGTTTTCGCGCGGCAATGGCTGCGGTGCTGATTCCGCTCGCCTTCCTGCAGAACGAGAGCGTGCCGGCGATCATGATCCCGATGCATCGGGAAGCGCTCAAGGGCGACGATGCGCCGCGAAGCCTGGGAGCTCTGACGATCGTCGTCGGGCTTATCGCCACGCTGGTGATGCTGGTCATCCAGTTGCTCGGCGAATGGTGGGTGGACGCGATGGTAGGCGGTTTCACCCAGGAAGGGCGCGTGCTGACCTTGCACTTCGTCCGCATGATGTCGCTCGCGATGCCGGCCTCGGCGATCCTCAACGTGCTTTCCGCCGGCGAGATTGCGCTCGGCCGTACCCGCCTCACCAACATCCGCGCCAGCCTTCTCAATATCGCCGTGCTCGCCGGAATCGGTCTGCTGCTGTTGACCGGCGACTCCTACACCCTTGCCTGCTCCTTCACCGTTGCCTTCAATGCGCTCGCGATCTGGGGCCTGTTCAGCCTGTGGTGTGAGGGCACGGTCAGCTTCACCGGCCTCACGCCCCAACTGATCATGCAGCGGGCCAAGGACTTCTTCCGCCGTTTGCGGGCACTCTTGGCGCTGCCGCTGGCCGAGCAGGGCAACGTCTGGATCGAGCGGCTTACCGCTTCCAGCTTGACGACCGGCGCCGTGGCGTCGCTGGATTACGCGCGCTCGCTGACCGAAAGTGCGCTGTTGTTGATCAGCCAGCCCGTCGGCATGGCCGTGCTGTCCAATCACGCGCCGAAAAATATCCATGCACAGATCGAATCACTGGTGCGGCCACTGCTTGCGCTGACCTTGCCGGCATCGGCGTTTCTCTTGGTGTTCTCGACCGACATCGTCCACCTGGTTTATTATCGCGGCGCCTTCGGCGACGAGGCGCTGCTTCTGACCTCGCATGCGTTGCGCGGCATCGCCTTCGGCGTCTGGGCCGCTACGCTCGGCTGGATCCTGATCCGGCTGCTCAACGGCGCCGGTCGCAACGGCTTGGCGGCCGTCGTCATCGTCTCGGGATACGTCGTCAACATGGCATTCAATCTGACGGCCTCGGCCATGCATCCCTCGCCAGCCCAGGGCATGCTGCTGCTCGGTTTGGGCGAGGCCAGCCGCAGCCTCGTGCTTCTGGTCGGCGTCGTGCTCGCGCTGAAGGAGCGGCGCAAGATCCTGCCGCTGCTGGCGCTTGCGTTGTTGCCGGCGCTGTTGATGGCGGCGTCCGGGATGCTGATCCAGGGCGCAGTCGCCGATTTGCTGCCGCGGCTCATGGCCGGCGCACTGGCTTGGGTCGTGTGTCTCGCTTTTGCGGTCAGCCTGCTGATGCCGGCTACCGCGCTGTCGGCTCTTCACCGTGTCCGTCGGACGTTTCGGGTCAAGGGAGAACTCGGGTGATCGGCATCGCGACAGCGACGCTCGCAGCCAAGGCGTTGGCTCTCCCGCTTGCCAGGGCCGCCGATCGGGTCCTGGGACCGCGCGGCTGTCTGTTCACGTTCCACCGCGCCGCGCCCTCGGATATTTGGGAGCGGCTTCCGAACCGCGATTTCTACGTCGATCTCGACTTCCTCGACAAGTTTCTCACCTATCTCGCCGTGCAGGGCTGGGACGTCGTGACCATCGGCGAAGCCTTGCAACGCTCGGCGGGCGACGACGAGAACGGCCGCTACGTCAATTTCTCCATCGACGATTGCTACCGCGATACGTTCGAACTGGTCGCGCCGCTGTTTCGCCGGCACAACTTGCCGCTGACGTTGTTCGTCACCACCGGCGTTCCGGACGGAACTGTGCCGCTCTGGTCCATCGGCCTGGAGGATGCGCTGTTTGAGCGTGACGAGGTGCTGCTTGAAGATCGGGTCGTCGAGCTCACGTCGTCGGAGTCGCGACGAAATGTCTTTCAGCGCATCGCAGCATGCTGGGACGGGCCGGACGCGCCTATGCATTATGCCGAATTCTGTGCGGCAAACGGCATCGATCGCGAAGCCATGCATTGGAAGCACGCGATTTCGTGGGAGATGCTGGAGCGCCTCGCCAACGATCCGCTGATCGAGATCGGTGCTCACACCGTCAGTCATGCGCGGATCTCCTCGCTGTCGCCCGAGGCAGCCGTCGCCGAGCTTGCAGGGTCGCGAAGCCGCTTGAACGAGCGGCTTGGCATCGATGCGCAGCATTTCGCTTTTCCCTATGGCCGATCCGGAGATTGCGGCCCGCGCGATTTCGCGCTCGCCCGAGAGGCGGGATTCTCCAGTGCGGCCACGACGCGCAAGGGACTCCTGCGCCACGGCCAGGATCGCTTCAGCCTGCCCCGCAACACCATCAATGGCGGCCATCGCAGCCTGGCGGCGATGGAGATGCACCTGACGGGCCTAACCGGCACGGCCGCGAGGATCGCCGGGCGTGTCTAACGCTGCCGCATTGCGGATCGTCTCGATCGCCCATCCGGCCGTCAGCAGCGAAGCCGGACGGCTGCGCTACGGCTATCTCGCATCACGCCAGAACGTCGAGTTGCATCTCGTCCTGCCGTCGGTCTGGACGGAATTCGGCCGCACCATCGTCGCCGAACCGCCGAAGGAGACCGCGTACGCCGTTCACATCCTGCCCGTTCGCCTGCCGCAGGCCGGGCCGATGAACTGGTATCTGCATTTTTATCCCGGATTGCGCCGCCTGCTTCGCAAGCTCGATGCCGACGTCGTTCACCTTTGGGAAGAGCCCTGGAGCTTCGTCGCATTGCAGGCTCAGTTGCTGCGAAGTCGCGCCGCGCTGGTGCTGGAGGTCGATCAGAACATCCTAAAGCGGCTGCCGCCGCCGTTCGAAGCCATCCGCAAATATGTGCTGCGGCACGCCGATCACGTCTTGTCGCGCAGTCCGGATGCGACGGAGGTGGTGCGCGCGCGGGGCTATCGCGGGCCGGTGACACCGATCGGCTATGGCGTGGACCTCGCGACCTTCACTCCGTCGTCCGCGCCATTGCGAGGCAACGGGTTCAGCATCGGCTATGTCGGACGGCTGGTCGAAGAGAAAGGCCTCGACGACGCGCTGGACGCGCTGGCGATGAGCGGCGCGCCGGTCTCCTTGCACATCATGGGGGAGGGGCCCTATGAAGCAAAGCTGCGCCGGCGCGTCGACGAACTCGCCTTGAACGACCGCGTGAGTTTCAGGGGATGGGGACCGCCAACCGAGGTCGCGGGCTTTCTGCAAAGCCTGGATGCGCTGGTGCTGTTGACGCGGACCACGAACGCGGTGCGCGAGCAGTTCGGGCGGGTGATCATCGAAGCGCAAGCCTGCGGGGTGCCGGTGATCGGGTCGACCTGCGGCGCCATACCCGACGTGGTCGGAGAAGGGGGATGGATCGTGCCGGAGCGCGATCCAGCCGCCCTCAGGGGGTTGTTGAACAACATCGCGCAAAATCCGGCGCAGCGGCAGGAAAGAGCGCGCGCGGCACGGGCGAACGTCGAGGCGCGCTTTACCTATGAGGCCGTGGCGACGGCACTCGAGACGTCCTGCAGGGCGGCGGCAGCCAGCGTTCGACACTCAGCGGCGTGACAGCGACCGGCCGAGGCCACGCGCTGCTCAGGCGGAACGCGCGAGCGGCTGCGCAATGGATGGGCGCTTGGCGGCCTCGATTCGCTTCAGGAGCTCGATATATTGCAGGCCGACTCGGTCCCAGCCATAGCCCTGAGCCGTCGCGCGTGCGCCCTCCTGCATCCGGCTCATCAGCGCCTCATCAGCGAATGCGCCGGCAAGTTTGCACGCAATGTCGTCGGCATCGATCGCGATCCGGAAGCCGTTCACGCCGTCTTTGAGATATTCCTCGATGCCGCCGGCCGCCGTTGCGAACACCGGCAGCGAGCAGGCCATTGCCTCCATGCAGACCAGCGAGAAGGTCTCATAGGCGGTCGGCAGCACGAAGGCGTCCGCCGCCGAGTAGATCGCGGGCAGGTCCGAGCGCGCGCCGGCAAAGATCACGCGGCCTTGTGCACCTGGCGCAAGCTTGCGGTAAGGCGCAGGATTGTCGGAGCCGACCACGAGCAGCCAGACGTGCTCGCCCAGTTGCTCCAGAGCGCCCATCACATGGGCCAATCCTTTGCGATGGAATTCATGGCCGACGAACAGCAAGAGCTTTGCTTCGGCAGGAATGCCGAATTCGCGCCGGATCGATCGGCCACTCTCCGCGTCGCGGCTGAAGCGCTCGAGGTCGATCCCATTGGAGATCACGCAAATGCGCGAGGAGGGCACGTTATAGAACTGCTGCAGCTCCGCCGAGACGCGTGAGGAAACGGCGACGAACATGCGATAGCGCAAGCCGCCGATCATCCAGCGGTCCCGCAGGCTCACCCACAGATGCATCGGGTTGAGCAGCCAGCGCCAGCTCCCCGCCGTCCGCTTCTCCGCGAGGCTCTGCGCGTTGACCGCGTGCACCACCAGCACATCGCCGCTCAGGGAATCTCCGTGGCTGATGACGACGGCGCCGCGGTGCCGCGCGATCGCACGGGTCGCCGCGAGCGTGAAGACCGGCACCACGACGGCGCGCCCGATATATCTGAACAGCCCGCGCGTCGGAATGCGTGAGAGCCAGGGCGCAACGCGTTCGACCGGCGTGCTCGCTGCAAAATCTTTGCCGACGGCACTCGCCAGGACTACATTCGGTAACCCGTTGCGGCTAAAAACGCGTGCGAGTTCGCCGGCCACGGTTTCCACGCCGCCGGCGGTACTCAACTCCTGCACGACTTGCACGATCTCGCGATCCATGCCGGTCAATCTCGCAAGGGCCGAACGTTGAAGAACTGTTGCAATTTGTTCGCCATTAGCCGGTTGCTGTTAACCATTGCTCTGCTGATCGGGTGTGCTCGGGCGCAGGGCGGCGTTGTCGCCGCGGGTGAGCGTCTGTGCGACGAGATCGGTGGCGGCAATCTTGCCACGCATCTGGCGCGTCGCGCCCCGTTGGCTCAACTCTATGAGGCGCTGCACGGCGTGGGCGCCACCATGGGCCGCATGGATTCGTATGGCTGGCGCACACTCGCGCGTGTGCCCACGCCCCACGATTTCGATGCGGAGATGCTGGAAGCGCACGAGAACCAAATAACTCCGATCGTTCTGCTCGAATATGAGGGCAGCTATCAGGCGCTGAACCCTCCCCAGCCGATCGGATCGTATCATGACTGGTTTGCCGCAGGACAGGCGATGGCGAGGCGTTTCCGTCCGGATGGTGAATGGGGCAAGGAAAACGGGATCGCCGGCTGGGGTGCGACCGTTTTTACCGCGATCAACGAACCCGACGTACAGGCGACGATCCCGCGTGCGGCGTATCATGATGCCTTGGCGGGGCTTGCCGATGGCGTTCACAGCGTCGATCCCGCACTGAAGGTCGTGCCCGGCGGCTTTGCGACCTGCAATTCCCATCGCGACGCGACGTTGCGCGGCTATGGCCCTGCAATTGCCGATCTGCTCGAAGACGGCCGCCTCGACGGCATCGATCTCCATACCTACTACAACGCCAGATGGTATCCGATGACCAAAGGGCGCGAATTCTCCGTGCAGACCTGTTTCGATCGCATCAAGCAGGCGATGGGATTGAAACGCGACGTGAAGTTCTACGCGACCGAATTCAACGTGGCGCGCGTCGGCGAATGGCAGGATCCGAAGCTCGCGGCCAAGCTGTTTCTCAGCGCGTTCTGGGACCAGGTGAGCGTGGTCGGCGCCGACGGGCATTCGCCGGTGACGGCGCTCGCCTTTCCATGGAATCTCGGCGACACCGTCCGCGTCGACGGGCCTGCCTACGCGATGGCCGCGACGGAAAATCCGTGGTCGCCGGAGATCCGCTCCGTCGTCTTGCGAATGATCCTGCAGCTTGCGGGCGACATGCGAATGCAGTCCATCGACAAGCCGCGCGGGCTTTACCGGCTGGCCGGTCCGAATGCCGAGCTCATTGTGTGGCAGGATCTCTCCGGCTGGACCGACCGGCCAGGGGAGACGCTCGAGATCACGCTTCCCGATTGGGCGCGCAATATCGAACTGTGGGGATGGAACGGCCTGCGGCGGCGGATTGCGGTGAGTGGCGGCAGGTTCGTGCTCGACGGTTTGAGCGAAGGCGAGACCTACATGATCCGCGTGCCCCGCTCGTAATCCGACGGTTCGATCAGGCGACGATCGCGTTTCATTAAGGTAAACGCGCGAGGGCCGCGAAGGCGGAACTGCCGTGAACTGCCTCTGGTACGCGACTTGCTGTAATCCGGATTGTCTCAAATCGGCTGCGGCTGTTCGCAGCCGCCATCTCTTTGGATGCGTCAGATCGGTGCGTGAAGTCGAAACCATGCAATTGGATCATCAGCCCGCCCAGAGCGCGGCCGGCGCGAAGCTGCGCGTTCGCGAGATCGTCGAATCCGATCTGACCGCGATTGCCGAACTGCTGCACCGGGGTTTTCCCTTTCGTTCGACGGATTATTGGCTGCGCGGACTGGAGCGGCACGCGAGACGTCTGCGGCCTGCCGGCTATCCCGCGTTCGGCTACTGCCTCGAGAGCGCAGGGGCTCCGGTCGGCGTCATTCTGTTGTTGTTTTCGGAAGTGCTTGCGGACGGTCAACGCGTGATCCGGTGCAACGTGTCGAGCTGGTATGTCGAGCCGGAGTTCAGGGCTTTCGCCTCGATGCTCGTCAGGTCGGCCACACGCGACAAGAGCGTCACCTATTTCAACATCACGCCGGCACCACATACCTGGTCCACCGTCGAGGCCCAGGGCTTTTCCCTCTATTGCAAGGGTCAGATTTATGGCGCCCTGGCGCTGTCAAGGGCCGCGGCCGATGCGAGAGTAGAGTCGTTCTCCGAAAGCCATGCCGCTGCGCTGACGTCCTACGAGGCCGATCTGTTGCGCCAACATGCGTTGTTCGGCTGCCTCAGCGTCGTCGTGCGCGACGGAGGCGACGGCCATCCCTTCGTATTTCAGAAGCATCGGGTGAAGCAGCTCGTGCCGGTGTACCGGCTGCTCTATTGCCGCGACATCGCCGAGCTCAGGCGCTTTGCCGGCAATCTCGGACGCTTCCTCGCCCGTCGTGGCGGCCTCTTGGTTCGTTTTGACGCAAACGGTCCCGTTCCGGGACTCGTCGGTTGGTATTCGGAAAAGCGCGGCCGGAAATACGCCAAGGGCCCGACGCCGCCGCTGCTCGGCGATCTCGCCTTCAGCGAGGCTGCGATCTTCGATAGCTGACGATGCTTCGGATGCTCTCACCTGATTTCCCGCACCCCTCCAGGCGTGCCAAATGGGCATTCGAGCGCCTCGCGGTCCCATTTCGCGGCATTGGCGGCGGCTTCGTAGGTGCTCTGTAGAAAATCCAGAAGCATCTGATCAGGGTTATCCGATAGACGCACGGCATCGTAGGGCAGGACGAATTCTCCGAGACCCTCGCTGAAGAAGGCCGCGTCTGGCTTGACCGCGGCAGCGCGAAAGCCGGGCGGCTCCGGATAGGCGTAGGAATAAAAGGCGGGGTAATCGATCGCGCCGCCGCCCGGCCAAAAGCCCGCGCTGCTCACCTCATGCGAATACGCCTCGACGGCGACCGTATCGGACAAATGCGGCACGCCGCCCGGATGGCGCGGTGCGCGCCGGCCGGAGAACCGCGTCACCGCCAGATCGAAGCTGCCCCAGAAGAAATGCACCGGGCTCGCTTTACCGAGAAAGCCGGTGCGAAAGCGCTTGAACACGCGATCGGCGCCAACGAGGATTTGGAAGAACCGTTGCACCGCGTCGGCATCGTAGGATACGTGGCTTGTGTCCTGTGAGAAGCTCACGGGATCGGCCAGCTCGTTGGGCATCTCGTCGATGGTGACCTCAATGCCGAGCTGTGCGAGTGCAGCCAATGTCTGTGCGTAGAAACTCGCGACGGAATGTCCGGCCAGCGCGAATTGGCTGTTAGCGCCGTCGCTGACAGAAATTCGCAAGATGTGATCGATGAAGTCGAATTCGATCTCAAATACTCTGGCACCGTCGGGAATCGGCGAGGTGGAAAGCCCGCGTGCGGTCACGTAGAGCGTCACATGCCACGAATGGTTCAGCCACGGCGTACGTGAGAGCCTGATCTTGCCAACGACCTGCGTGAAGAGATGCAAGGTCGCGTAGGTCTCGCGCCAAGCCGCGGTCGGCAATGCGGGCCAGGAGATTTGGGTCGTCGAGCTCATGTTCCACCGCCAGCAGGTGTCAGCGATCGCCTTACACAAAAAGGCCGGACCCAACGGCCCGGCTCGTTATACGCTAACCGGCGAGGAATGATGAGGTAACGTTCGGTCGCTCGCCCCGGAGATCCACCTCTCGCCGACGCGAAGAGGTGAACCGGGTCCGCGGCCCGCATCGATCAAAGCAAAACCGTGGCGCGTGGCGCCGTTATTTGGCTTTGGCTGGCTTTTTCGCGAAGGCCTCGTCGACCTCATCCTCTTTGATGCGCGCCGCCGGATTTCCGGGTTCATTGAGGTTTTGCTCTTCGGTCCCGTCGCCCATCATACCGGGATGAGAAACGCTCGACTTTTCCTTCGAACCCTTGGAGGCAGGCTTGTTGCTCATGAGCAGTCTCCACACGCGTTCATGCACCGCACTCGAACGGCGCGAGTGTAGTGTTGTTCCCGATGGCGTCTCCAGCGCGGCTGGATCACGATGCCGTGCATTCGGCGCAACGCGCGCGTCCGCGGGTCGCGCGGAACAGGCTACGGCAATACCAGCGCCGCGCCATCACCTGCAGCGGCCTGCGAACCAATTGAGCCATGAACAGAATTTCGACCATGCTGAGCTCCTCGTGGGTAGCGGAAATGGGGCGGCATTCGCTTGCCGGCAACGCCGCCCTCAACGCATCAGCCATGCAGTTTCTTCGCGGTCTCCGCGATCACGCGTCCTTGATAGCGGGCGCCCGCCAGCTCGTTGGCGCTGGGCTGCCGGCTGCCGTCGCCGCCGGTGATGGTGGTCGCGCCATAAGGTGCGCCGCCAGTGACCTCGTCGAGTTTCATCTGACCCGCAAAACCGTAGTTCATCCCGACCACGACCATGCCGAAATGCAACAGGTTGGTGATGATCGAGAACAGCGTCGTCTCCTGGCCGCCATGCTGGGTCGCGGTGGAGGTGAACGCGCCGCCGACCTTGCCGTGCAGCGCGCCTTTGGCCCAGAGACCGCCGGCCTGGTCGAGGAAGTTGGCCATCTGCGAAGACATGCGACCGAAGCGGGTGCCGGTGCCGATGACGATGGCATCGTAATTGGCGAGGTCCTCGATCCTGGCGACCGGTGCGGCCTGGTCGAGCTTGTAATGTGACGCCTTCGCGACTTCCCCCGGCACCAGCTCGGGCACGCGCTTGAGGTCGACGGTGGCACCCGCCTCGCGAGCGCCTTCGGCGACCGCGTGCGCCATCGCTTCGATATGGCCGTAAGCGGAGTAATAGAGGACGAGGACTTTGGTCATTATGGTTCTCCTGTTGGGGTGAGCGGGGCAATCGTGCAGCGGGTTCTGCCGTCATGGCCGAACCTGTTCCGGCCATCCACGTCTTTGCTCGGGTTGAAAGTAAGTCGTGGATGCCCGGGACCAGCCCGGGCATGACGACAGTGTGAAGACGCTACGCGGCGTCGACCAGCACCAGCTCGCTGTCCTCCAGGGCCTTGATGCTGAGCTTGTCCTCGCCGCGGATCGCCGCGCCGTCGCGGGCGTTGACGCGCACGCCGTTGACCTCGATCGCTCCTGCGGCCGGCACCAGATAGAGGTTGCGCGCCTTGCCGCTTGTGTATTCGGCGCTGTCGCCGGCCTTCAGCGTGGTGGCAAGCACCCGCGCATTGGCGCGGATCGGCAGCGCATCCTTGTCCTCGGCAAGGCCGCTCGCAATGGTGACGAGCCTGCCCGAGCGGTCGGCCTTGGGGAACGGCTTGGAACCCCAGGTCGGCTGGCCGCCGGCGGCGGCCGGCTGAATCCAGATCTGGAAGATCTTGGTCGTGTTCGGCTCCAGATTGTATTCGGAATGGCGGATGCCGGTGCCTGCGCTCATCACCTGCACGTCGCCCGCTTCGGTCCGACCGGTGTTGCCGAGGCTGTCCTGGTGGGTGATCGCGCCTTCGCGCACATAGGTGATGATTTCCATGTTGGCGTGGGGGTGCGCCGGAAAGCCGGTGTTCGGTGCGATCTCGTCATCGTTCCACACCCGCAAGGCGCCGTGGCCCATCTTGTCGGGGTCGTAATAGTTCGCGAACGAAAAGTGGTGGCGGGCATTCAGCCAGCCGTGATCGGCGTGGCCGAGCCTTGCGAAGGGTCTGACTTCGATCATGGAGATGTTCTTTCCTTTGATCTCGTTTGAATTGCGATTGGCCTATGGATAAGTTTTCACTAGGCGTATAGAAATAGAAACTATCGAAACTCATTGTTTCCTTTTTTGCTGGAACGCGCAGCCGTGGCCAAACTCCCCGACTTTGAGGCGCTGGCGATCTTTGCGAAGGTCGTGGAGCTGCGGTCATTCGCTGCCGCTGCCGGCGAGCTCTCGCTGTCCAAGGCGACCGTCTCCAAGGCAGTCAGCCGGCTGGAGGAACGGCTCGGCGCCCGGCTGTTCAACCGCACATCGCGGCGGCTCGCGCTGACCGATGCCGGGCAGCGGCTCTCGGTTCGCGCCGCGCGCCTGCTCGCCGACGGCGAGGAAGCCGAGAACGAGACGCTCGCGCAATCCACTGCGCCGCGCGGGCTGGTGCGGCTTGCGGTGCCCATGAGCTTCGGGGTGAAGGCGGTGGCGCCGCTCTTGCCGGAATTCCTGGCGCAATATCCCGATGTCTCGATCGATCTGCATTTGAGCGATGCCACGGTCGATCTGATCGGCGAAGGCTTCGATGCGGGCTTGCGGATTGCGCGCCTGCCGGACTCCTCGCTGATCGCACGACGGCTGTGCGCCATGCCGCGCTACACGGTCGCGGCTCCCGGTTATCTGAAGCGCTACGGCCGGCCGACGCACCCGATGCATCTCGCCCAGCACAAATGCTTCGGCTACGCCTATCTTTCCACGCCGAACGCGTGGCACTACACCAATGCCAACGGCGAAGAGGCGAACGTGCGGCCAGCCGGGCAGTTGCGCGTCAACAATGGCGAAGCGGTGCTGCCCGCCGTCGTCGCCGGTCTCGGCATCGCCGACCTGCCGGAATTCATCGTTGGCGACGCGATCGCCTCAGGCGAGGTCGAGGTGATCCTGAAAGGCTGGAAGCAGCCGGAAGGCGCGGTGCACCTGGTGACCCCGCCCGGCGGTCCACGCCCGGCGCGCGTCGAGGTGCTGGCGGAATTTCTGATCCGGCACTTTGCCAAGGGCCGTAGACGGAGAGGCTGACCAATCGCGGTCAGCCGTTGAGCGTCGCGCGAGAGCCCGCTTCCTTGACCTGCAGCGCCGCGCGGGGCGCGCGGCGGTTGAGCGCCACTGCGATCTTCTCGGCGAGATCCTGGCTGCGGAACGGCTTGCCGATGGTTTGCGCCTCGCTGATTCCGGTCAGGAGCGTGCGGTCGGCGTAGCCGGTGACGAACAGGATCGGCAAGCTGGGATAGCTCGTCCGCACCCGCCGTGCCACTTCCGCGCCGCTCATGCCGGGCATCGCGAAGTCGAGCAGCAGAAGGTCGATATTGTTCTGCGCCTGCAAAGCGTCGAATGCGGCTCCGGCGCTGCCGGCTTCCACGACCTCGTAATGAAGCTCGCGCAGCATGTCGGCCGCGATCTCGCGCACCGCGTCGTCGTCATCGACGATCAGGATGCGGGCATGCAGAGCAAGGCCGCCGGCATGATCGACGGCGAGATCATCGATGCGCTCCTCGGCCAGATCGGAGCGCGGCAGGAATATCGTGATCGCGGTGCCGTGGCCCTCGACGGTGTCGATACGCACGCCGCCGTTGGACTGCTTGGCAAAGCCGAGCACCTGGCTGAGGCCGAGACCGGAGCCCTTGCCGATCTCCTTGGTGGTAAAGAACGGCTCGAATACCCGCGCCCGCACGCTTCCGCTCATGCCCGAGCCGGTATCGGAGACGCAGATCTCGACGTAATCGCCGGCGGCCGGCTCCTCGGGTGCGCGCGGCTCGCTCAGCCTCGCGTTGCGCGTCGAGACCTTCAGTAGCCCGCCGACCCCCATCGCGTCGCGTGCATTGATCGCGAGGTTGAGCACCGCCAGCTCAAGCTGGGTGGGGTCGACCAGCGCGTGCCAGAGGTCGTCGGCCAGCGTGGTCTCGATCCTGATGCTGCCGCCCATCGTGCTGTGCAAGAGGTCGCGCATGCCGGCGATGGTGTGGTTGAGATCGAGAACCTTGGGCTCGAGGCGCTGGCGCCGCGAGAAGGACAGCAACTGGTCGGTGAGCTTGGCGCCGCGTTCGGAGGCGGTGCGCATGAACTGGAGACGCTGCAGGAGCTTGCCGTCGATGCCGCGCGCCGCAAAATCCTTTTCCATGAAGGCGATGTTGCCGAGCACGACGGTGAGCAGATTGTTGAAATCGTGGGCGACGCCCGACGTCAGTTGTCCGACCGCCTCCAGCCGCTGCATCTGACTTAGCGTGCTTTCGACCCGCTCGCGTTCCTCGATCTGGGCGAGGAGCTGACGATTGGCGGCGGCAAGTTCGTGTGTGCGCTCCTGCACCCGGGTTTCCAGCTCCTCATTGAGCCTGCGGCACTCATATTGCCGGCGCCGGCCGCGCAAGTGAGTGCGAACCACGGAGATGAGGGTGGTCGGATGGAAAGGGCGTTCCAGGAAGCTGACGCTGCCCAGCGCCTCCGTCAGCTGTGCCGCCGTCGGGTTGCGCTCGACCCCGCCGCCATGCTGGGTCAGCACGATAAATGGAAAATCCGACCACGCCGGCTGCTGACTGACCCACTCGACCAGACTGCGGATGTCGATGCCGCGAAAGGATTCTTCGGTGACGACGGCGAGTTCGCATCCCGCCTTGATCCCGTCAACGAGGTCCTGAAAGGACGCGCAGATGTCCGCGCGCAGCTTTGCCTCACGCAGAATACTCTGCGCCAGCACCGCGTCCCTTCCGCGCGGCGCAAGAATGAGAGTGCGCTCGCCCGCTTCCGAATAGTCCCGTTTGTTCACTGCATGCTCATCGGCGGCATTGGCTTGCCAAGATAGGTCGGGACGCCGCGCAGCACCCCCTGGAACTCCACCAGCGGTTCGCCGACGCTGATGCCTTTTCCGCTGATCTGCAGCTCGCGGATGGTGTCTTCATGCGAGCCGGTGCGCTTCTTGATGACGGAGATGGCGCGCCGCACCCGGCCCGTTGCCTCGAAATAGCGCAGCATCACCACCGTATCGGCGAGATAGGTCACGTCGAGAGGCTGCTTCATGTCGCCCATCATGCCGTGCTGCGCGACGGTGAGAAACGTGGCGGCGCCACGGCGGTTGAGATATTGCAGCAGCTCGTGCAGATGCAAAATGAGAAACTGTTCCTCGGGCATCGCAGCCTGGTAGCCGTTGAGACTGTCGATTGCGACGGTGCGGATATCGTCCTGATCGACGCAGGCGCGTACCCGGTGGCTGAATTCGCCCGGCGACAGCTCCGCCGCGTCCATCTGTTGGACGACCAACTTGCCCTCCTTGCGCATCGCGTCGATGTCGATGCCGAGGCTCTTCGCGCGAGAGGACAACAGACCCAGTTCCTCGTCGAAAACGAACAGCGCTGCGCGCTCGCCCCGCCTGACGCTGCTGGCCAGGAATTGCAGGGACAAAAGCGACTTGCCGGTGCCCGCGGGGCCGATGACCAGGGTGCTGGATCCCGCGGTGATGCCGCCGCCGAGCAGCGCATCCAGTTCGGCAACGCCGCTCTTGACGACCGATCCCGCATAGCCATGCCGGTGCTCCGCGGCCACCAGCCTGGGGAATACCTGCACGCCTCCGTGTGCGATGATGAAATCATGATAGCCGCCGCGAAAGCTCTGGCCGCGGCATTTTGCAACCCGCAGCCGGCGGCGTTCGGCGCCGTAATTGGGCGAGAGCTGATCAAGATGGATCACGCTGTGTGCGATCGAATGAACGGCGCGGTCGGTGCTTTCGGTGGTGAGGTCGTCGAGCGTGATGACGGTGGATTTGTTGCGCGCGAAATAGTGCTTCAGCGCGAGGATCTGGCGGCGGTAACGCAGCGAGCTTTGCGCCAGCAGCCGGATTTCCGACAGGCTGTCGATGATGATGCGTTGCGGCTTGTATTTCTCGATCGCTTCGAAGATGCGCTCCACGGTCTCGCCCAGTTCGAGGTCCGACGAGTAGAGCAGGCTCTGATGCTGGCTGGGGTCAAGCACGCTTTCCGGCGGCACCAGCTCGCAGATTTTGATTTGCTCGTCGATTCGCCAGCCGTGTGACGCGGCGCCTTCGCGCAGTTCTTCTTCGGTTTCTGCGAGGCTCACATAGAGGCCGCTTTCGCCGGCCCTCGCGCCGGCGAGCAGGAATTGCAGGGCAATGGTGGTCTTGCCCGTGCCAGGGGTGCCTTCGAGCAAATGCAGACGGTTCCGCGCGAGCCCGCCACCAAGGATATCATCGAGTCCGGGAATGCCTGTCTGGGCGCGGGGCAAAACTTGGCTGATGCGTGTCATTTGTTCAGGTGAGAGAAAAGGTTCTGAGAAAACAAAGGTTCGTGGCCCACAACGCTCCGGAACCGCCTCCGGTTCCCGGTTCCCGGCGCGGGCGCGACCGGCCGCTTCTCCGGCTCTTCCCCGACTCTCTTTCACGATTTGGTGTGGCCGCGAACGGGTCAGGTAACTGGCGCGGGACGATGTTCGCAGACGTCGATCCATTCGGCGGAAACCAGTTCGGCCAAGCGCGCCGGGCTGATGCGCACCGCGCTTTGGGTTGAACCCGCGGCCGGCACCACGATAGCGAAAGCCTTCAGCGAGACATCGCAATAGACCGGCAGCGGTGTTTTCAGCCCGAACGGACAGACGCCGCCGACCTCATGGCCGGTGATCGCCGCGACCTCGTCGAGGCCGAGCATCTTTGGCTTGCCTCCGAACAGCGCCTTGACCTTCTTGTTGTCCATCCGCGAGGTACCGCTGGTCACGATCAGGATCACCCGCTCGCCGACCCGCAACGACAGCGTCTTGGCGATCCGCGCCGGCTCGACGCCATAGGCTTCGGCCGCGAGCGCGACGGTTGCCGAACTCGTCGTTGATTCCATGACGGTGACGTCGGGTGCCTTTGCCGCGAAGAAAGCGCGAACCGATTCCAGACTCATGCGCGGGCCACGATCCCGGGCAATTCCGACAGCGAGCGGATGCGATGATCGGGAGAAAAGCCGAGTTCGTCCATCTGGGTCCGCAGCGCCTTGAACATGGTGAGCGGTGCGATGGTTTCGCTTTCGACACAGGCAAGCGCCATCGCCTCCGGCGTGACCCGCTCGATCCAGGCGACGTTGAGGCCAAACGCCTTGGCGCCGCAGGCGTCCCAGGGATTGGAGGAGACGAACAGCACGGACGCGGGCGGCACCGCCAACGTCGTTTCGATCAGGCGGTAGGCGGCCGGGCTCGGCTTGAAGATCTTGTTGGCGTCGACGCTGATGGTCGCCGCCAGCACGCGATCCAGCCCGGTATTGTGGACGAGCGCGTCGAGCATGTCGGGGCTGCCGTTGGAAAGGATCGCGAGTTTGCGGTCCTTCATCGCGGTGAGCGCGGCCATCGCATCGGGGTAGAGGTCGAGATGGAGATATTTCTCGATGATGCGCTCGAACGCCTCGCCGTCGTATTTCAGCCCGAGCACGCGCAGCGTATAGGCGAGCGAGTCGCGCGTCAGCGAGGCAAAGCTCTCGTAACGGCCCATCAGCGAGCGCAGCCAGCTGTATTCAAGCTGCTTGATGCGCCAGATCTGCGTGATGAGGTCGCCGTAGCCGGGAAATGTGTCCTCGGTGATCGCTGCGACCGACTGGATGTCGTACAGCGTCCCATAGGCATCGAACACGACAGCTTGGATGCTCATTTTTTAACGGTCCGGTTTCGCGTTGATCTGGTCTTGTCCGCCGAGGGTCGCCAACAGGAATTGATGCAGCGCTTCGCTCGATTGATCGGTGGCCGTCTGGTTATACTCGAAATGGTGTCCGAAATACGCGATCGGCCTTTGAAATGGAACGTCGAAGGCATGGTAGGCGCCGGGATAGACCACGAGCTTGACCGGCGCGCCTGCGCCCTTCTGCCGTGATATTCCATAGCCGTCGCGGCCTTCGACCAGGCTGCGGCAGTCGCTCGCCGGGGTAACATCGTCGAGCGCGCCGACCAGGATCAGGGTCGGCACGGTCATGTCGTCCTTGAAATCCTGGCAGGGTGGGTAGAACGCGATCGCGGCGCGAAACTTATGCTGCGAGGATTGCTCGATGGCGCCGTGTTCGACGGAGCTCAGAGCAAGCCAGCCGCCCTGCGAGAAGCCCAGCACCGCTACGCGAGCCGGGTCGACGACGGGCTGCTGCACCAGAAAATTCAGGGCGCGATAGGCGTCAAAGGCAAGCGCCATGGGCGCGCCGCTGTCGCAGGTCTCGCGGATGCCGCGCGGCCCAAAACTGTCGACGGTCAACGTCACATAGTGCCAGGCCGCGATCCGCTTGCCCCAACGCCCGTCAAGCTGTTTCGCGTGGCCGTTGCAGCCGTGCAGCAACACGACGGCAGGCGAAGGACCGCTGCCCGCGGGCGCGCGGAGATAGCCCTGCAGCGGTGGCGCTGCCGCAAGCGGGCTCTCCAGCTCGACGATGCCGGCCTGCGGCTCGGTTGCACCCGCCGCGCCGCCAAGGAGCAAGATTGCGGACAAGACGGTGAGCTTGGTGAATCTCGACAATGGCCACCATCCGCTTTGGCCACCGCCGCGTTCGCGTACTCTAGATGCCGAGCAGCTTCCGGGCGTTGGCCTTCAACACTTTCGGCCGGATCTCTTCGCGGATGTCGAGCTTGGCGAAATCCGCAAGCCATCGGTCGGGCGTGATCACCGGCCAGTCCGAGCCGAACAGCATCTTATCCTGCAAAATCGAATTGATGTAGCGCACGAGGATCGGCGGGAAATATTTCGGCGACCAGCCTGAGAGGTCGATATAGACGTTGGGCTTGTGGGTCGCGACCGACAGCGCCTCCTCCTGCCAGGGAAAGGAGGGATGCGCCAGGATGATCTTGAGGTCCGGGAAATCCGCCGCGACGTCGTCCATGTACATCGGGTTGGAGTATTTCAACCGCATGCCCATGCCGCCGGGCATGCCGCTGCCGACCCCGGTCTGCCCGGTGTGAAACAGCGCGATCGCGCCGCCGTCATTGATGGCTTCGTAGAGCGGATAGGCCAGGCGGTCGTTGGGATAGAAGCCCTGCATGGTCGGATGGAACTTGAAGCCGCGGACGCCGTATTCCTCCATCAGCCTCTTCGCCTCGCGTACCCCCAACTTGCCCTTGTGCGGATCGATGCTGGCAAAGGGGATCAGAACGTCGAGATTCTGCGAGGCGACCTCGAGCATCTCGTCGTTGTTGTAGCGGCGGAAGCCGGTCTCGCGCTCGGCATCGACCGGAAAAATCACGGCCGCGATCTTCTTTGCGCGGTAATAGGCCGCGGTCTCCGGCACCGTCGGCGGATGCTTGTGCGGCGACTTGAAATAATCCGCCATCCTGGCCTGAAAATCGTCGTAGCCGTCGTCGCCGTGCAATCCGCAGGGCTCTTCGGCATGGGTGTGGATGTCGATCGCGACGACGTCGTCGATGTTGGGCAGCGTCAGTTTGGGCATTTCCCTGGTCCCGTTGGCGGCTTGATTTTTCGGCTCCGTAAATTGATTATACAATATAACGAATTCCGCAAGACGGTAGAATTAAGAGCGGCACGATAAAACAGGGAGGCAGACATGGCCGAGGAGCAGGTCTTCGAGACCGACTTCTGGAAGGATGCAGGCTCGCGCAAGGTCTGGGACGACATCGTGCCCGGCGAACCGCGCGACACCATTCCCTACACGCTGACCCGCCAAGCGATCGAACTCTATTGCCGGGCGGTCGGTGAGACCCATCCGCTCTATCTCGACGAGACCTACGCCAAGACCACGCGCTACGGCGGCCTGATCGCACCGCCCTCGATCCACATCCTCCTGATGTTCGCCTGCACGCCGGCCGATGACTGGATGCGCTCACCCGGCACCATCAATGCCGGCCAGTCCTGGAGCTACAACATCCCCGCCCGTCCCGGCGACGTCATCACCTTGCAGGCCCGCGCGCTCGATAAATTCATCAAGCGCGAGCGGCTGTTCGTGGTGCACGACAACGTCTTCTTCAATCAGAAGGGCGAGGTGATCTGTTCGGGTCGCGGCTGGACCATTCGGCCAATATGAGCAGGACGCGAGGAGGATATCATGCAGGCGAGCTTCGAAGATTTAAATCCGGGCGACACCATCGAGGGGCCGGCATTTGCCGTATCACGCGAGTCCATCCGGTTGTTTTGCGACGCCTCGCTCGACTACAATCCGCTGCATCTCGACGACGCGTACATGCAAGGCAGTTTCGGCCGGACCAATTTCGGCGGGGTCATTATGCATGGCATGAACAATTTCGGCCTGATCTCGCGCATGGTCACCGATTGGGCCTACCCGCGCGATGCCATCCACCGCCGCCTGGAAACGCGCTGGGTGAAGCCGGTACGGCCCGGCGACACCATCCGGTCATCCGGCATCATCAAGTCCAAGCAGGAGACGGCCAAGTCGCGCTGGGTCCTGATCGACGTCGCGGTCCGCAATCAGCGCGACGAAACGGTCGCGACCGGGGAGGCCATGGTCGAGTTCCCGCGCTGAGTTCACGGCTTTCATGGGAAGGGCGGGCTCGTTCCGGGCGGAAAGCCTGCCTATTCGGATTGACATTTGGGCAAGCGATGGCTTAGAAACCGCCCCGTCCCGGGCGGTTGCCGTCGGCGGGATAATTCCCATTTTGCCACATCTGGCCTGTCGCACACGGCCTTTGGAAGCATCAGGATTTGCCATGAAGGTCCGTAACTCGCTGAAATCACTGCGTGGCCGCCATCGGGCCAACCGCCTGGTTCGCCGCAAGGGCCGCGTCTATGTGATCAACAAGGTCCAGCGCCGCTTCAAGGCACGCCAGGGCTGATTGCCCGGCAAGGCGCAGCGCGCCGCGGGTTCCGCCGGCGACTGTAGCCGTTCTCACGCCTCTTTGACGCCCGGCCGCTTTGCAAGGCGGCTTGGTCGTGTCTACATCTTGCGGATGGCAAAGAGATTCCCTGCGTCTCGTCGGTATTTGACCGCGATGGGTGTTGCGGTTGCGATCGCGGCCCTCACCGGGCCGCTCTTTGCTCAAGACCAGCTTCATCCGCCGAAGACGAAGCCGCCCGAGCCGCCGGCCGAATTGCCCAAGGTTTCCAAGATTCCCGCCGACCGGGCGAAGCGACTCGATTTCTTGTTCGGTGCGCTGAAGGCCGCTCCGGACGAGATCAGCGCAAAGCATGTCGAGGCGGGGATCTGGGCGATCTGGCTGCAGACCCCGAGCGATACGGCGGCGCTGCTGATGGCGCGGGCCAAGGCGGCCATCGACGCGCAGCAGCCTAAGCTGGCGATCAAGCTGCTCGATGCCGTCATCAAGCTCCGCCCGGATTACGTGGAGGCGTGGAACCGGCGCGCGACGCTCTATTATCTCCAGAACGACTACGCCCACGCGATGGCCGACCTCGAGCAGGTCCTGATCCGCGAGCCTCGTCATTTCGGCGCGCTCGCGGGGCTCGGCATGATCATGGAGGACCTCGGCGACGACAAGCGGGCGCTCGATGCGTTCCGCAAGGCGCTGGACATCAACCCCCACCTCGACAAGGTGCCGGAGCTGGTCAAGCAGCTCAGCGAAGAGGTCGAAGGCCGCGATATCTAGAGCATGATCCGGAAAAGTGTGGAGCGGTTTTCCGAAAAGATTATGCCCAATCAAAGTGCTAAGCGGCGATGACGATTCAATCCAATCTCATCGCGCTTTAGCCGCGTGGCATTAACCCTGCCGAAAAGCTCGTGATTGTCAGCGGAAGGCTTTCCCGCTACGTCGCGTTTTGGCCTCTCGTTCAGCCCGCATGAGGAGGGAAGCCATGACGCGCCTGATGCTCACGGCCGGACTGCTCGCCGCACTCGCGACGGCCGCTTACGCCGACGACCAGTTCTGGGTGGTCGGAAGCCACGCCACCAACAAATGCGAAATCGTCACCAGCAACCCGGTGGTGGACGGCGGCAACATCTGGTTCGTGGACGGCCCCTACAGATCGCAAAGCGATGCAAAGCTTGCTCGCTCGACCATCAATGCCTGTCCGCCGGAAAAAGAAGAGCCCAAGCCCCAACAGGACTCCGCCGACAAATAAGCGGCGGCCTCCGCCTCAGTGCAGCACGCTATTGCGCCGTTCCGTCATGCCGCTGTGCGTAGCCGCGGCGTAAAGCTCCGCCAGCTCGGCCTCGAGGTGCTCGTTGACCAGCAGCAAGGCTCTGACCGCGCCGCGGAGATCGCCGTTGCAGCGGGCCACAATCTCGTCGATGGTGATGTCGCTCGATCGAAAACTCATGATTACTCCCTCCCATTTGCCTGAGAACCAATCCCCGGCGCCGATTCCGCGTTCCTGTGGATGACGTGGAAAAGATCGGCGGTGATCGTCTCGAATGGTCTGCGCCCGCCGTCAGAGATAGTGCCGACCATGGTTATAAAAAGGCCGGCGACGCCAGTATGACGCGGCTTTGAACAAGGCGGGCCAGCGCGTTATCCCACCGTGCCGCTCTTTGGAGGTCGCGTGTGCGACCGGCGGAGCCGATCGTCCGGATAAGTTCAATGATATCAATCATTCTCGCAAGCGCGCTACTGGTGATGGCGCTGCTCACGCAGGCCGGGGTGTGGGTCCTGCAGCGGACTTATCCACAGCGGGGCAGGACAGTGGAAGTCGGGGATTCGCGACTCAATGTCGTCGATCTCGGGCCGCGCGAGGCCTCCACGCCGCCGATCGTGATGCTGCATGGCGCGAGCTCGAACCTGGAAGTCATGCGCCTGCCGCTCGGAGATCTGCTGGCGAGCCGATACCGGGTGCTCCTGATCGATCGGCCGGGGCACGGCTGGAGCAGCCGGGCGCGGGGGGCGGATTCGACCCCGGCCGTCCAGGCGCGGATGATCGCAGAGGCGCTGCAGAAACTGGGGCTCGGCCGCGTCATTCTGATGGTGCATTCCTGGAGTGGCGCCCTGGGCACGCAAATGGCGCTGGACGGGCCGGAGCATCTTGCCGGGCTCATCATGTTGGCGCCGGTCACCCATCCCTGGCGCGGCGGCGTCGGCTGGTACAACAGGATGGTCACGATGCCTGGCATCGGAGCACTCTTGGCCTACACCATCACGCTGCCGCTGGGGCTGCTCCTGACGGGGCCGGGTGCGCGCAAGGTGTTTCTGCCGCAGACCATGCCGGACGGGTTTGTGAAGGACACGGCGACGCCGCTCTTGTTGCGACCGCGCGAATTCCTGGCCAATGCGCGCGACCTCATGGCGTTGAAGGCCGCCGTCATCGCACAAGTGCCGCGCTACGGCGACCTCGCGCTGCCGACCACCGTGATATCCGGGGACGCCGACAAGACGGTGTCGACCGACATTCATTCGCGCGCCTTCGCGCGCGCCGTTCCCCATGCGCGGTTGATCGTGCTGGCGGGCGTCGGCCACATGGTACAGCAGGCCGCGCCCGAACGCGTCGTCGCCGAGGTCGAAGCGATGATTGAGCAGATTGCGTCGTCGGGCGAAGCGCCGCCCGAGCGAGCGTAGCGCTGTGCGGCAGTCGAAGTCAGCCAACAAAAAAGCCCCGAGCGTCCTCGGGGCTTTGTCGTCGGAGTGAAGAGAACTCTATTTCTTCTGATTTCCATCCTTGTCGAAGGAGGAAAGATAAGCCCACAGGTTCTCGGCTGCCTTCTCGTTCTTGATGCCCGCAAAGGTCATCTTGGTGCCGGGGATCTTCGCCTTCGGGTCCTTGATGTATTCGAGGAACTGCTCCTTGTTCCAGGTGATGCCCGAGTTCTTGTTGGCGTCGGAATAATTATAGCCTGCCACCGAGCCGGTCTTGCGGCCGTCAAGCCCGTTGAGCTCCGGTCCGACCTTGTTCTTGGCGCCTGGACCGATCGAATGGCACGGCAAGCATTTGTTGAACTCTGTCTTGCCGGCCGCAGCATCCTGCGCCAACGCCGTTGACGCGGTCGCCGCCGAGGCGATCACCACCAGTGCACTCAAGGTCAGTTTGTTCATGGCATGAGCTCTTTGAGGGGGTTACGGGGAGGGACTTCGCGCGCCGTTCTGGCATAGGGTGTGTGGGTGGGACAAGCGGACAAAAGGCCTAAGCACTCAAACTTATGGCGGATTGTCGCGATTTTGCGACAGGCTTCGCCGCCGCGCTGTCTGTTCAAAACGCGCGGGATATGCTTGATTCAACTGAACTAAATTTTCGTAAAGGCATGAACAGCAGATGTCTATTGCAATGCCGCAAGCCGATCCCGCGATTCTCGCGCGGCGCGATCAGATAGTCGCCAGCTTGCGTGCGATCGTTCCGGGAGAAGGCGTGATCTCCTCCGCGCCCGAAATGCTGCCCTACGAGTCCGACGGGTTGATGGCGTACCGGCAGCCGCCGATGGTGGTGGTGTTGCCCGAGACCACCGAACAGGTGTCGCGTGTGCTCAAATATTGCTTCGAGAACGGCATCAGGGTGGTGCCGCGCGGCTCCGGCACCTCGCTCTCCGGCGGAGCGCTGCCATTGGCCGACGGCGTGCTGCTGGGGCTGGGCAAATTCAAGCACATCCGCGAGATCGATTTCGACAACCGCGTCGTGGTCACGGAGCCCGGCGTCACCAATCTCGCGATCAGCCAGGCGGTGGC
>JBLMWS010000311.1:0-7135 GCA_050257355.1 Gemmatimonas sp. | reverse complement strand
CCTGTTCGGCGGGCGCGGTGGGATCGGCAACACCATCATCGGCCTGTTCGTGCTCGGCGTGCTCAACAACGGGCTCGATCACGTCAACATCGACAGCTTCCTGAAGATCTTGATCCGCGGTGTCATCCTGCTCGCGGCGCTCGTGATCAATGTCTACGCGCAGCGGCTGCGGGCGAAAACGGCGGATTAATCCAGGCCTCAGATCGCACAGATCACTCTCTCAACCCGTCATCCTGAGGTGCTCGCGAAAGCAAGCCTCGAAGGATGGACGGCCCCCTGCTGCCAACATCCGGGCCATCGCCCTTCGAGGCCGCCGCTTCGCGTCGGCACCTCAGGACGACGGAACCAGCTGTGAACCCTCGCGTTCTCAGCCTGTTGATCTGCCGGAGAAATCGGGCTGCCAATCGCGCAGCTCGCGCGCGCGTCTGGTCAGTTCGCCGATGGTCGCGAACGACGCCGTCTCGACCAGCATGGCCCGTGCCAGGCGCAGGCTCCGCGCCTCGCAGACCGCGCGTACACGCGCATCCTCGATCCACTCGAAATCGATATTGTGTGCGAGGCCCAGAATGCGACGAACGATCTTTGCCGCGGCAAAGCCGACCGTATCGGCAAACAACCGTTCCATGTAGTGCTGCCGTTCGGCTTCGAGCCGCGCCTCGCCCGCCGCGCCGTCGAACAGCGCCTTCGGATAGCCGTCGCCGCGCCCCTCGCTGCGCCAGAGTTCGAGGAATTTTCTGGCGAATTCATTCCAGACCTGCTCGACCGTCTGCAGCAGCCACGACTCGAAGACGTGCCGCTCGCCCGCAACGCGTTCATGTCCCGCGGAGGCGAGATAGGCCATGATCAGGTTGGCAAGCACGGCGCCGATATCGAAAGCCATGGGGCCGTAAAACGCGAATTCGGGATCGATCACCCGCGTCTCGGTCTCCGTGACCATGATCGACCCCGTGTGCAGGTCGCCATGGATCAGGGCTTCAGCGGATCGCATGAACTTGAGCTTGAGCCGGGAGATCGCGACATGCGCCTCAAGATCGGCGCGAAAATCCGCGGCTACATTGTCGAGCCAGGGCGACGTCCAGCGGTTCTGCTCGGCTTCGCGATAGGGGTCGGTGAAGATCAGATCCTCGGTGATCTTGCAGAGCGCGTGATTGCCCGCGAAGGCTGCGATCCCTTCCTTCTTCTCCGCGGCGGAAACGGCGAGGTCCGAGGTCAAGAACAGCATTCGGGCCATAAAGGTCGTGATGTCCTCGACGAAGCGCGGATAGATGGTTCCGACAATCAAGCCCCTGCGCATGATGATATGGGGCTCGAGCAGCTCCATGGCGGTCAGCGCCAACGCCTCATCATGATGGACCACCGCCGGCACGAGCCCAGGCGCGAGTTGAGCCTGCCGGGTGAGCGCGAGATATTCATAATGCGCACGCGAAAGCGGCAGCGGCCAGCTCTCGCCGACCAGGCGGACATAGGGCAGCGCCTGCTTGACGGCGATGCCGCCCTTGCTCCCTTTGACGATGAACACGAGATTGAGATTGCCGTCGCCGACCTCTCTGATCGACCAGGCGCTCGGCACGCCTCCAAGCCGATCAGCAACTTCCGGCAGCTGAGCCAAATAGTCCCGCAGATCGGCTTCCCGCAGGATGCGATACGACCCTGGCCGGGCCTCGCCCAATGATCGTCCTTTCTGGGTCATGAGCGTCCCCTCTCTCCCGCTTGTCGTTTTGTTATTGCCTCAGTCGCGCTCCAGGAAGTTCGAGCCGACGTTGGCCTTGCGCTTGATCGGATCGTAATCGCAATAGACGTTGTCGGCGACGAGCGTGTAGCTGGCGACCACCGTGTATTTGTCGAGCTTGACGGAATTCAATCCGACGATCGACGTGTTCTTGCCGTTATTCCACTTGAACGGCGTCGAACTCGGCGCACGTTCGCAGGCAGCAACCGCCTCGGCAAAAACGTAACCCTCGACAAAAGCCTTCATCGTCCGCAGCTGCATTACCATACGCCAGTCGATGTAGAAGCCGGCGCCCAAGGCCGCGACGATCAAGATCGACACCCCGATGATGATTTTCTGAAAGTTCATTGCCTCCCCCAAAGCGCCTCAGGGCCGCTGTTACGGCCCGCCCATCAGCTTCGATAATCGTTCGAGATAGCCCGAGTCATAGGCAAACATCGCGATGCCGAAGACAACGGCTGCAATGACCGTGTTCCAGATCAGCCTGGTGCCCATGCGGCTCGCGACCGGCGCGCCCGGATCGGTGCCCGGAGTCGCCACTCCGTCCTCATGCTGACTGCGAATGCCGAACGGCAGGGTCAGAAACAACGTGATCCACCAGATCACGAAGTAGATCGCGAACGCGGTTGAGATTGTATAGGCCATCGGTTCCCTACGCCTGTTCGATCTCGACCAGCGCGCCGGAGAAATCCTTCGGGTGCAGGAAGAGGACCGGCTTGCCGTGCGCGCCGATCTTGGGGTCGCCGTCGCCCAGCACCCGCGCGCCCTCCTTGATCAGCGTGTCGCGCGAAGCGACGATGTCCGGCACCTCATAGCAGAGGTGATGGATGCCGCCTTCGGCATTGCGCTCGAGGAATTTCGCGATCGGCGAATTGTCGCCGAGCGGCTGGATGAATTCGATTTTGGTGTTGGGCAGGGTCACGAAGACCGTGATGACGCCGTGTTCCGGCAGCGGCACGGCTTGCGAGATCTCGGCGCCGAATGCTGCGCCATAGATCCTCGCGGCCTTTTCGGCGTCCTTGACCGCGATCGCGACGTGATTGAGCCGGCCCAGCATCGGAGTCCTCCCCTTTCGTATTCTGTCGTACGGTTGGCGCTCGCGCGTGCGCGCTAGACCTCCAATACGTGGACGAGACAAAGCGGCTTCTTGCCCCAATACTCGTTGATGGTGGCGCGGACCGCGCGGCGCACCGACTCGGCGAGCGCGTCGGGATCGCGGCGCTTCGGCCGCGGCAGGCCTTCGACCGTCGAGACCACCACGTCGAAGACGATGTCGTCGAACGGCTCGCCGGCCGTATTCTTCTCGGGGACGCCGACAAGATCGATCTCCGGATCGTCGGCGAGCTCTCCCTTTTCGGTCATGGCGAGCGCCACAAAAACACACCCCGCAAAGCCCATCCGCCGCCGCTCGACCACCGCGCGCGACTTGGCGTCCTCCAGAATGGTGCCATCCTTGTAGAGCCGGCCAGACGGCAATTGGTCGATGATGCCGGGCGTGCCCGGTCCGAGCTTCACCAGATCGCCATTGCGGCATGTCAGCACTCTGGGAACGCCGGCGGCCCGCGCGAGCTTTGCGTGTTCGGACAGGTGCAACGCCTCGCCGTGAACCGGTATCAAAAGCTGCGGCCGCGTCCAGGCCAGCATGTCGCGCAGTTCGTCGCAGCGCGGATGTCCCGAGACGTGGACGAGATGCATGCGGTCGGTAATGATCTCGACGCCCTGCATCACCAGGTTGTTCATGATAGCGCCGACGGCCTTCTCATTCCCCGGAATGGTGCGCGAGGAAAAGATCACGCAGTCGCCCTTGTTGAGCGTTATTTCCGGATGGTCGTCGTTGGCGATCCGTGCCAGCGCGGCGCGCGGCTCGCCCTGGCTGCCGGTGCAGAGAGCCACCACCCTGTCCGGGGGGAAATGGCCGTAGAATTCAGGGCTGCGGAAATCCTGCACGCCTTCGAGATAGCCGGTCTCGCGCGCGACCTGGACGACTCGCGCCATGGCGCGGCCGACAACGACGACTTCGCGGTCGGCCGCCCTGGCGGCATCCGCCACCGCCTTGATGCGCGCAACGTTGGAGGCAAACGTCGTGACGGCGACCCGACCCTTGGCGGCCTTTACCAGTCCAGCAATGGTCTTGGCGACCTCGGTTTCCGAGGGCGACCGCCCCTCGCGGACGGCGTTGGTGGAATCCCCGACGAGCGCAAGCAGCCCGGCTTCCCCGAGTTCACGCAAGCGCCGCTCGTCGGTGGGCGGGCCGATGATGGGTGTCTGATCGATCTTCCAGTCGCCGGTGTGCAGCACCGTCCCGACTTCAGTGTGGATCGCCAGTGCATGCGCTTCGGGAATCGAATGCGCGACCGGGATGAACTCGACATTGAACGGGCCGACATCGATCCGGCCGCCTGAGGGCACCACCGTCACCGGGATCCTCGGCGGATTGCGCTCGGCCTCGCATTTCGCCTGGAACAGGGCGGCGCTGAACTTGGTTGCATAAATCGGGCATTTCAGCCTGGGCCAGAGGTCGATAATAGCGCCGAAATGATCTTCATGCGCGTGGGTCAGCACCAGGCCGACCAGGTTCTGCCGCTCTTTTTCAAGAAAAGAGATATCCGGCATGATGAGATCGATACCCGGCAGATGCTCCTCGTCGCCGAAGGACACGCCGAGGTCGACCGCCAGCCACGATCGCTGATGGCGATTGCCCAGGCCATAGATCGACAGGTTCATGCCGATCTCGCCGACGCCGCCGAGCGGCGCAAAGGTCAGTTCGTCCGCCATCAAGCTGTCCCCACCGAGGCCGCCGAACCGAAATAGACATCACCCGCCGTGATCGGGACCATTCCGCCGCTGGCGGTCCGAACGATCATACAGCCTTGCTCGTCGATCGTATCGAAGGTTCCTTCGATCGCCTGGCCACCCGACTTGATCGCAACAGACTGGCCGAGACCGGCCGCCCGCCCCAGCCAAAGCCTGCGAATTTCGCCAAATCCCCGGCCCTCATCCCAGATGCCGCGGAACTCCGCCCAGCCATCCGCGAGCGCCGCGAACAGCTCCTCGGCGCCGACATCGATCCCAAGCGCCCGGAGCGAGGTCGCCGGTGTCGGCGTATCGGTCGGCGCCGCCACCACATTCGTGCCGATGCCGACCACGACCGCGAGCCCGCCGGCGACGGCCTCGGCTTCGAGGAGAATGCCGGAAAGCTTCTGACGGCCGGCCAGCACGTCATTGGGCCATTTCAGCAGGAATTTCAGGTTATCCGATCCAGGCGAGCGTAGCGCGGCCTCGACGGAGAGCCTTGCCAGCGCGGACTCCAGCGCAAGTCCTGCCGCGAAGCCGAGCGTCGCGGCCACGGCAGGCGTGACGTCCATGACCTCGAGAATGCTGCTGGCAAGATTGCCGCGCGGGGCGATCCATGGGCGCTGCCGGCGGCCCCGGCCGGCGGTCTGCTCGGTCGTCACGAACCATATCGGACCGCGCTCGCCGCTCCGCGCGCGCGCCAGCGCTTCCGCATTGGTCGAACCGATCTGATCGAAAGCGGCGAGCCGGTAACCTGCAGACGTTGCGCGCGGACCGAGGGTGAATGGCATCTAGAACAGCGATTTGGCCGCTGCCGTCGCAGCGCTGACCAGCGGCCCGGGATAGACGAAGAAGAGCACGTTGAACACCCCGGCAAGCGCGACCACCGTACCCAATTCCAGGCGCACAGGGTCCAGCTTGGCCAGCGGCTCGTCGAAATACATCACCTTTATGATCGCGAGATAGTAATAGGCGCCTACCACGCTGGTGAGCACGCCGATCACCGAGAGCGTGAACAGCCCCGCCTTGATCGCTGCGACGAACACGTACCATTTGGCGAAGAAGCCGGCGAGCGGCGGAATGCCGGCCAGCGAGAACAACAGCATGGCAAAGACGAAGGCGAGCACCGGGTTGGTGCGCGAGAGGCCTGCGAAATCGCTGATCTCTTCAAAGCTCTGTCCCTGACGCTTGATCGCCAGAATGATCGCGAAGGAGCCGAGCGTCATCGACACATAGATCGCGATATAGACCAGCACGCCCTGCGCCCCCTCGGGCGTGCCGGCGGCAAGTCCCACCAGCGCGAAGCCCATATGGCCGATCGAGGAATAGGCCATCAGGCGCTTGATGTTGCGCTGCCCGATCGCCGCAAATGCGCCCAGCGCCATCGAAGCGATGGAGACGAAGACGACGATCTGCTGCCACTCCGTCAGGATGCCCGGGAAAGCGGTGAGCGTAATGCGCGTGAAGACCGCGAGGGCCGCCACCTTCGGCGCGGAGGCAAAGAAGGCGGTGATCGGCGTCGGTGCGCCCTCATAGACGTCTGGCGTCCACATGTGGAACGGCACTGCCGAAATCTTGAAGCAGAGACCTGCGAGCAGGAACACCAGGCCGAATGCGACGCCGACACTGCCGGTTTTGAGCGCAGCCGCCAAACCAGCAAAGTTCACCGTGCCGGTGAAGCCGTAGATCAGGGATGCGCCATAGAGCAGCATGCCGGAGGACAGCGCACCGAGAACAAAATATTTCAGGCCGGCCTCGGTCGATTTCGCGTTGTCGCGATGGCTGGCGGCGACAACATAGAGCGCCAGCGACATCAGTTCGAGCCCGAGATAGAGCGAGATCAGGTCGCCGGCCGAGATCAGCACCATCATGCCGAGCGTGGAGAGCACGATCAGGATCGAATATTCGAAAATGCGACGCGACGGATCCGACAGGAATTCGATCGAGAGCAGCAGCGTCGCGGCCGAGCCGATCAGCGCCAGTATCTTCAGGTAGCGTGCAAAGTCGTCGACGATGAAACCGCCGCCGAAGGTGGTGAGCTTGCCCGAGGGGAGCATCAGCTCCAGAATCCCGACCACGATCAGCAGACATACGGACAGTCCCGTCACCAGCTTCGTTGTGCCCTGCCCGCGATAGGCGCCCAGCATCAACAGCGCCATGGCGCCCACGGCGAGCACCAGTTCGGGCAGAACCGGCTGCAATTGGTATCCTGCGGGGTCGAAGCTCATGGCGGTTGATCCTAATCTGCCGCTTTGGCTGCAGGCAGCGCGGCGGCCTTAACGGCCGTGACCGCGGTGGTGTAGTTGTTGACGAGTTGCTGCACGGACGCCGCCGACATGTCGAGCACCGGCTTCGGATAGATGCCGAACCAGATGGTGAGCGCAATCAGCGGGAACAGCGTCACGCACTCGCGGAAGGTCATATCCTTGATCGTCATCAGCGTCGGCTTGACCAGCGCACCGAAGACGATCTTGCGATAGAGCCACAGCGCGTAGCAGGCCGACAGGATCACGCCGGTGGTTGCGAAGAAGGTCGTCGGCAGCGACACCTTGAAGGTGCCGAGCAGCGTCATGAATTCGCCGATGAAGCCCGAGGTGCCGGGCAACCCGACGT
>JBLMWS010000310.1:0-5910 GCA_050257355.1 Gemmatimonas sp. | reverse complement strand
CCTCCATCGACATCGCCTGGATCTTCTCGGCCATCTTCTTGCGGTCGCGCAGCACCTTGGAGAGGTTGCCGAGCGCCTCCGACAGATTGCCGCCCGACTTCTGCTGGATCGAGATCACGATGCCGAAGAAGTTCGCCTCCGGTACCGGCATGCGGTCGTACAGCCGCGCACAGGCCTCGCCGAGCGGCATGCCGATCGCCTGGGTCTCGATGATCGCCAGGAATTCGCTTCGGAGCGGTTCCGGCGCATCGGCGGCCACGACCTTGATCGATTCGAACAGCGGCAGGCCGGCTTTGATGCCGCGGACGATCACGTCGACCGCATCGGGCAGCGCCGCCAGAAACTTCTTCTCGCGGCGCTTCTTCAGAAAATTCAAGCCCCAGCGCGGCAGGCCGAAGCCGCCAGCGAAGGCCAGTCCGCCCGCGCCCAACAGGCCGCCGCCGACGAACAGCGCCCCCACAAAGAACACCGCGCCGATGATCGCCGAAACCACCATGAATTTCTGCATTGACCAGTCTTCGAGGCCGGCCTGCTGCAGACGGACGCTGAGCGAGACCTTGCTTTCCTTCTGGTGGCGCGCCTCGAGATCCTTCAGCGAAGTCTCGACCTGTTCGCGCCGCGAGCGCTGGGTCTTGTCGGCCTGGCGCTTGCTGGCCGGTTCGGGCCTGGCGATGGCGGCGCGGCGGCTGTCCGCCTGCTTCTCGCCCGACAACAGCGGGTAGAGGAAGACCCAGGCGACGCCGCCGATCGCGGTGGCGGCAAGGAAGCCGAGGGCGAGCGTCTGCGAGTTCATGGCGCGCTCCCGCTACGATCTTCCGCAGCGTCGAGTGCGGCGGCGAGCCGCTTCTCCTCGCCGTAATAGCGCGCACGATCCCAGAAGCGCGGCCGGCCGATACCGGTCGAGCGGTGGCGGCCGATGATCTTGCCATTGGCATCCTCGCCGACCAGGTCGAACACGAAGATGTCCTGGGTGATGATGGTATCGCCCTCCATGCCCATCACCTCCGTGACGTGGGTGATGCGGCGCGAGCCGTCGCGCAGGCGGGCGGCCTGGATGATGACGTCGATCGAGGCGCAGATCATCTCGCGGATCGTTCGCGAAGGCAGGGAAAAGCCGCCCATGGTGATCATGGATTCGCAGCGCGACAGCGCCTCGCGCGGGTTGTTGGCGTGCAACGTACCCATCGACCCGTCATGGCCGGTGTTCATGGCCTGCAGCAGGTCGAACGCCTCGGGACCGCGGACTTCGCCAACGATGATACGCTCGGGGCGCATACGCAGGCAGTTTCGCACCAATTCGCGCATCGTGATCTGACCCTCGCCCTCGATGTTGGGCGGGCGGGTTTCCAGGCGCACCACATGCGGCTGCTGCAGCTGTAACTCGGCGGCGTCCTCGCAGGTGATGATGCGCTCGTCGTGGTCGATATATTGCGTCAGACAGTTGAGCAGCGTGGTCTTGCCCGAGCCGGTGCCGCCGGAGATCAGCACGTTGCAGCGGCATCGGCCGATGATCTGCAGGATCTCCGCGCCTTCCGGGGTGATGGCCCCGAACTTGACCAGCTGCTCAAGCGTCAGCTTGTCCTTCTTGAATTTGCGGATGGTGAGCGCCGGACCGTCGATGGCCAGCGGCGGGACGATCGCGTTGACGCGCGAGCCGTCGGCGAGGCGGGCGTCGCAGATCGGCGAGGATTCGTCGACGCGCCGGCCGACCTGGCTCACGATCCGCTGGCAGATGTTCAGAAGCTGCTGGTTGTCGCGGAAGCGGATGCCGGTGCGCTGAATTTTGCCGGCGACTTCGATATAGACCGTGTTGGCGCCGTTCACCATGATGTCGGCGATGTCGTCGCGCGACAGCAGCGGCTCGAGCGGTCCGTAGCCGAGCACGTCGTTGCAGATGTCGTCGAGCAGCTCCTCCTGCTCGGCGATCGACATCACGATGTTCTTGATCGCGATGATCTCGTTGACGATGTCGCGGATCTCTTCGCGCGCGGACTCGGAGTCGAGCTTGGCGAGCTGCGCGAGATCGATCGCTTCGATCAGCGCTCCGAAGATCGTCGCCTTGACCTGATAATAGTTGTCGGAGCGGCGGGTCTCGACGACGGGCGGCGGTGGCGGCGGCTTGGCCGGGGCAAGCGGAGGCGACGCCACCGCAGGGGGCGCCGCGGGGCGCGGCGCGACGGGGGCGGGCGCAGGCTGTGGCACGCTCACGGCCGGCCTCAAGCCCCGGGTCTCGCTGTCTGTTCCGCTACGCTTACCGAACACGATTACTGCTCCACGCGGTCACTTACTTCTTCAAGAGCTTGCCGATGAGAGGCGACAGGAAGGAGCCCTTCGGCTTCTTGGTCTCGCTGCGGCCGGTCATCCGCTGCGCGATCTGCAGGAACATCTCGGTGGCGCGATGATTGGCGGAAATCTCCGCGATCATCTGGCCGTTATTGGCCGCCGAGCCGAACATCTGCGGATCGAACGGAATAGCGGCGATCGGCTCGCTTTCGATGGCCTTGGCAAATTCGGTCGCGTTGATCTCGGGACGCTTCGGTACGCCGACCTGGTTCAGGCAATAGAGCGGGGGCCGGTCGTTCGGCCGCGCGGTCTTCAACAGATCGTAGATGTTCTTGCTGTTGCGCAGGTTGGCAAGATCGGGCGCGGCGACGATCAGGATATCGTCGGCGCCGATGAGAGCGCGCTTGGTCCATCCCGACCACTGATGCGGAATGTCGAGCACGATGCAGGGCATGGTGGTGCGCAGCGTGTCGAAGATCGCATCGAACGCCTCGGCGCTGAAATCATAGACCCGCTCCAGCGTCGCCGGCGCCGCCAGCAGACTGAGGTGATCGGTGCATTTCGACAGCAGACGGTCGACAAAAGCGGTGTCGACGCGGTCGGGCGAGAACACCGCGTCCGCGATGCCCTGCGGCGGATCCTGATTGTAGTCGAGCCCGGCGGTACCGAAGGCGAGATCGAGATCGGCGACCACGGAATCCATGGCAAGGTCGCGGGCGATGGCCCAGGCGACGTTGTGGGCGACGGTAGAGGCGCCGACGCCGCCCTTGGCGCCCACGACCGCGACGATGCGGCCGACTGCCTTGGCTTCGGGGGCCGAGAACAGATTGCAGATCGAGCGCACGACGTCGATCGCCGTGATCGGCGCAATCAGGTAATCGCTGACACCGCGGCGTACCAGCTCGCGATAAAGCGCGACGTCGTTGATGCGGCCGATCACGATGACGCGCGAGCCGGCGTCGCAGACGGTGGCGAGCTGGTCGAGCCCGGCGAGAACGTCGGAGCGCGCATCGGTTTCGAGCACGATCACGTTGGGTGTCGGCGCCGAACGATAGGCCTCGATCGCAGCGGCCATGCCGCCCATCTGGATCTTCAGATGCGCCTTGCCGAGCCGGCGGTCTTCGCCGGCGGCCTGCACGGCGGCAGCCGTCTCCACCGTCTCGCAAAACGCCTGTACCGACACCCGCGGGGCCGGCGCGATATGCTCTTCCGCAGCCGGCGAGGCGGCTTCAGGCTGTTGTTCGGAAGTCTGGCGGGCGTAGCTGATCATTTGCCGGTGTCGCTGAGTTTGGCTCTGTCGGCCTCGGGATAGATCGTGGCCGTGGTTTGCCCCTTGCGGTACTTCTCGAAGGCTTCGCTCCGGCGCATGGTGTAGGGCGGCGTCTCGGGCCGCGGCTGTTCGAGATCCGATGGATTCTCGACCATCGCCGCCATGTTGCGCTGATAGGCGCAGCCGAAATTGTAGTAGGACTTGTTCTCGAAGTAGCTCTTGTTCTTGATCGAGGGGCCGATATCCTCCGGCCACAGCCCGCAGGGACCGGCTACGGCCTTCAGTTTCGGATAGGTCAGCCGGATCGGCGGCAGGAATTTGGGGTCGTCGGGACGATAGCGATGCACCAGTACCCCGTTCGGCGGCACGCCGGCTGCGGCGAGCAGCGACTGGATCTCGTGGAGTGAGTCGGTGGCCGCCCGTGCGTTCGGCGTGTCGACGGGAACGTCGATGCTGATCGCTCCGGTGGCCTCGCGGCGCCAGTCTTGCGCCAGTCCCATGACATCGGCGCGCTGGCTCGCCGAAAGCCCGCCGCGACCGCGGCCGACGAACACGACAATCGAGTGATTGCCTTCCTCCACCGCGATCGGGTGACGCGCGCGATAATCTTCGGGAATGCTGGCGGTGACCGCCTCGTCGGTATGCGTGCAGGCGCCGAGCGCCACCGCAATGCCGATCAGCGCGCCGGCGAGCCGCAACGCACGGCTCCGATCGAGGAGGATCTGCTCTGTCATCGATTTCATCCTCGCTCGCCTCAATCGGTGATGAAGCCGTATTGGCCACGATAATTCCGTCCCGGCTCGGCGCGGCCGGGCACGCCGTAGATGCGGTTGATCGAGCCCAGGAGGTCGGCCTGCGGATCCGAGGCCGCGGCAAAGCCGTCATCCGGGCGCGACAGGTCTTTCGGGGCTACGGCGCGCACCACATAAGGCGTCACCAGCACCATCAATTCAGTCTGGTTGTTGACGAAGTCGCGGCTGCGGAACAGCGAACCGAGAACGGGCAACTGCATCAGGCCGGGCATGCCGTTGATCGCCTGCTTGGTCTGGTTCTGGATCAGGCCCGCCATTGCCATGGCGCCGCCGGAGGGAATTTCCAGCGTGGTTTCCGCGCGGCGGGTCTTGATCGAGGGAATGGTAATGGAGTTGACGGTGGACGACGTCACCGCCTGCGACAGGGTGACCGAATTTTCGTTGGACAATTCGGACACTTCCGTCATCACGTGCAGGCTGATGCGCCCGCCGGTCAGCACCACCGGCGTGAAGTTCAGCGATACACCGAATTTCTTATAGGAGATCTGGGTGGTGCAGACGTGCGTGGTCGGATCGCAGGAGTAACCGGCCGGAATCGGAAACTCGCCGCCGGCAACGAAGGTGGCCGATTCTCCGGAGATTGCGGTCAGATTCGGCTCGGCCAGGGTGCGGATCACGCCGGCGCTTTCCATCGCCCGCAGCGTCGCCGTTACCGAGGGCGTTGCACCGAACGAACTCGTCAGCGCATTGCCGCTGACGAGAGGCCCGCCACGGGCTGTGAACGGATTGCTGTTGCTGAAGTTCACGACCGCGGTGCCGTAGTTGAGATTGGCATTGAGGTCGATGCCGAGCTGCTTGATGACGGAGCGCTGGACCTCGGCGACGGTCACCTTGAGCATCACCTGGTCGCGGCCGCTCACCACGATCGAGTTGATGACCTTGTCGGCCCCGCCGACAAGTCGTCCGGCGAGATCGGCCGCCTGCTGCGCCTCGATCGGGCTCGCGGCGGTGCCGGTCAGGACGACGCCTTCGGCCACGCCTTCGATCTGGATATCCGAGTTCGGCAGCAACTGCTTGAGCGCGGCGCGGACGCCGTTGAGGTCCCGCTTTACCGCGATGTCGTAGGCCGCGATCTGCTGGCCGGCGGAATCGAAGAATACGATGTTGGTCTGTCCGATGGCGGCACCGATGATGTAGGCGCGCTGTGCGGAGCGAACCACCGCATTTGCGATCTTGGGATCGGCCACCAGCACGTCCTTGATGTCCCGCGGCAGATCGATGACCACCGACTTGCCGACGCCGAGCGAGAGGAAGCGTGCATTCAGCTGGCCGTCCTGGGCAACAGGAGCGGCGAGCCGGTAATCGCTCGCCGCCACCGGCGCCAGCGCCGGGTTCAACGTCAGCGCTGCGACCGCCGAAAACGACAGGGCGCGGACCAGCGTGGTCCGCATCTTCGTGAAGCTTGCCCCGGAGCCCATCTCGTTCGTCCTCATGGTCACTGCTGCGTCAGTACCGTCATCGTGGAACTGGGCATTTCGAAGCGGGCGGTTTCGATCTTCGCAGTCAGCTTCAGCTGCGCAACCACCATGGGCAGAGACGACTTGC